>JBEKEH010000028.1:0-28282 GCA_050013935.1 Gaiellaceae bacterium
CACCACCGGCACTTCCGGGACCAGTTACCCGGCAGCCCCAAGAGGGCGACGGCTTCGCCGACGCCCGCTCTGCGGAGCACAACCTCTCTGCTCAGGCGCCGGAACGGCGCCTGAGCACCACAGCCCAGTAGACGCAGATCGCGACGAGCAGGCCGATCGGCAGCGCCAGGCTGAGCACTGAGCCGGCGAGGAACGAGGCGGTCACGTCCATGAGAGCTCCTCGGGTCGGGGCTCGAGGGTCGGTCCCGGCTCGAGCCAGCGGTAGACGGAGACGAAGCCGGCGATGAGGTACGCGAGCGAACCCGGCACCCACATCACGCCGGCGGCGAGCTGCTGGTCGGCGAGCGCGCTCAGGCCGCCTGGCCGGTGCGCCAGTGCCGCGTACGCGCCGTAGAGCGGCGTGGAGGCGAAGGCGAGCACGAGCGCGAGGATCCAGCCGGGGACCATGGCGGCCGCGAACCACGCCGCGCGGCGCAGGTGGTCGATCCGGGCGCGCACGGGCGGCGCCTCCAGCAGCGGGCCCCAGTAGAGCAGCGCCGTGAAGACGAAGCTCACGTGCTCGAGCACGTGGATGCCCTGGTGCCGGACGGCGGCGTCGTAGAGCGCCGGCACGTGCCACACCGCGAGCGTCGCGCTCATCACCGTGAGCGCCACCGCCGGGCGCGTCAGCGTGCGGCCGGCGAGGCGAAAGGCGGCGGAGCCGGCGAGCCCGCGCGCAGCGGCCCGGCGGACGCGGAGCGGGAACGGCAGCCAGAGCCGGGGCCACGGCCGCCCGAGCACGAGCAGGGGCGGCGCGACGGTCAGCAGGACGACGTGCTGCACCATGTGCAGCACGAACGACGTGTCCGCCCAGCCGTCGAACGGCGGCTCGAGCACGGCGAGCACCGACGCGACGCCGGCGTAGAAGCAGAGCTCGCGCCCGAGGCGCGTCCGTCCCCGGCCGCCGAGCGCGTACAGCGCCGCCGCTGCGAGGCAGACGACGAGGGGCCCGGCGTCGCTCACTAGACGAGATAGAGGACAATCCAGGTGAGGACCGCGATCCCCGCCAGGAACGTCCAGTAGAAGCTGAGCGCGACGAGCTCGGCGCGCACGAGCGAGAGCGGGTCGTGGATGTCGTGGCCGGTGCGGTCCGGGTCGCCGGAAGCCTCACCCGGAGCGGGAGCCCCGGACGGAATCTTGCGGTAGCGGATCGAGGTCGCCAGCACCGTCTCGAGCCAGAACATCGTGCAGAGCACGAACAGGAACAGGAACGCCGTCCAGCCGAAGTAGACGCTCGCGAAGCCGCCGTCGGACGGGCCGAAGCCCTCCTGCGTCCAGGCGACGACCTGGAGCACAAGCGACGCGAGCCCGAGCCCGAGCGCGAGCGCGCCTTTCGTCCGCCAGGCCGTCCGGTTGCCCGCGCGGTGATCCTGCAGCCCGAGCCGCACGAGCAGCGCGCTCGCGACGATGCAGGCCGTCACGATCGTGCCCCACGTGATCGACGCGTCGACGTGTTTCGGGCGCCACATGTGCGCGTTGTTCAGCGAGCGGAGGTAGAAGTACGCGAAGAAGAAGGCAAGGAAGAAGAACGCCGTCGCGCTCGCGAGCAGGTGCCCGGCCGAGACGAGGTTGCGTGCGAGGATCTCCGGCGGCTCGCCCTCGACGACGTCGTACTCGGTGGCGGGATGCGCGAGCTCGGCGGCCACGTCAGTCTCTCCCGGCGGGGGCGCCGGCGGGGGCGGCGACCGGGGCCGACGGCTCGCCGTAGCCGTAGGGGTCGCTCGAGAAGACGGGAATCCGGTCGAAGTTGTGCACCGGCACAGGCGACGGCAGCTGCCACTCGATCGACTTCGAGCCCCACGGGTCGGCCGGTGCAGGCACGCGGTCGAAGACGAGCGACTTGACGAAGTTGTAGAGGAAGAGCAGCAGCGAGCCGCCGAGCAGGAACGCCGAGACCGAGACCCAGTCGTTCAAGAACTGGAGGTTGTGCGGGTACGTGACGACGCGGCGCGGCTGTCCGAGGAAGCCGGCGATGAACAGCGGGAAGAAGGTCGAGTTGAAGAGGATGAACATCGACCAGAAGTGGATCTTCCCCAGCCGCTCGTTGAGCTGGAAGCCCGTCATCTTCGGCACCCAGTAGTAGACCCCGGCGAAGAACGTGAAGACGAGGCCGCCCATGATCGTGTAGTGGAAATGCGCCATGGAGAAGAAGCTGCCGTGCGTCGTCACGTCGCTCGGCGCGTCGGACAGGTAGACGCCGGTCAGCCCGCCGATCAGGAAGTTGAAGAACCAGGCGAGACAGAACAGCATCGGCACCGTGTAGCGGATCTGCCCGCGCCAGAGGGTCATCATCCCGCAGATGAAGGTGAAGCCCGTTGGGATCGAGATCAGCTCGGTCGAGAGCATGTAGAACGGGCGCAGGTCGGCGTTGATGCCGCTCACGAACAGGTGGTGCTGCCAGACGAAGAAGGAGAGCAGCGACACCCCCAGCAGCCCTGCCACCGCGAGCCGGTAGCCCCAGAGCGGCTTCCGCGCGAACACCGGCAGCAGCTCGAGCACGATCGCGAAGCCGGGCAGCGCGAGGACGTACACCTCCGGGTGGCCGAAGAACCAGAACAGGTTCTGGTAGAGGTAGGCGCTGCCGCCCGCCGCGGCTATGAAGAAGCTCGTCTGCGCGGTGCGGTCGAGCATTCCCATCAGCAGCGTCGCGATCAGCACCGGCGCCGCGAGCACCATCAGCGCGGAGGTCGAGAGCACGCCCCAGACGAAGATCGGCAGCCGCGTCCAGGTCAGCCCGGGTGCGCGCATGGTCACGATCGTCGCGATCATGTTCAGCCCGAGCAGGGTCATCGAGATGCCGACGAGCGCGAAGAAGAGGATGTAGCAGTCCATGCCCGCGTTCGCCTGGATGTTGAGCGGCGCGTAGCCGGTCCAGCCGGTCGGGAAGCCGCCGAAGAAGATCGTCGTCTCGAGGATCACGCCGCCGGCCATCAGCAGCCAGAACGTGAGCGCCTCGATGCGCGGGAACGCCATCCGCCGCGCGCCGATCAGGATGGGGACGAGGTAGTTGCCGAACGGGCCGAGGATCCCGCTCGTCATCATCCCCATCATCATCGTGCCGTGGATGCCGACGATGGTCAGGTACGTCCCAGCCGGCCACACCTGATGGTCGGGCCGCAGCAGCTCGATGCGGATCAGCATCGCGTTCAGGCCGCCGATGAGGAAGAAGAGGCCGATCCCGACGAGGTACTGGATGCCGACCACCTTGTGGTCGGTGCAGAGCCCGAGGTAGCGCCCGACGCCGCCGGTCTCCTTCTCGCGCAGCGACGGCGGGTAGCCGCGCAGGCGCGCGAACGGGTAGTTGAGGAAGCCGAGCCCGATCAGGAAACCCAGCACCCCGCAGACGTACGCCATGAAGATCGACAGCTCGTTGTAGTCGACGTCCGCGAAGTACGCGATGCTCGGGCCGACGACCCCGTGCGCGGCGAACCAGCCGACGTACCAGCCGCCGATCCCGAGCACGATTGCGGTGAGCAGGTTGAAGCCGACGAGTCGGCGCCAGAGCGGCGGGCGGGCCTCGACCGCGATCGTGCTCATCCGGCCCTCCTCTGCGGGTCAGGGAAGTAGGTCGTCGCGTACCGCGGCATGTACTGCTGTACGGACGCGAAGACCTGCTGCTGCTGCTTGATCCACGTGGCGAACTGCGAGGCCGAGACGACGCGGCCGTTCGAGAACATGTAGCCGTGCCAGAGCCCGCAGAGCTCGGCGCAGTGGACGTGGAACGTGTCGGCCCCCTTCGTGCGCAGGAAGGCGACGTTGTCGTTCCCCGGGTTCGCGTCCGCCTTGATCCCCAGCTCGTAGGCCCAGAAGGAGTGGATCGCGTCGAGCGAGGTGACGTGGAGCTCGATCTCGGTGTTCTCCGGGAGCACGAGCTGCGACGTCTCGAGGCCGCCGTACGACGGGTAGCGGTACGTGAACTCCCACTGCTGCGCGATCACCTGCACCTGGAGCTTCGGGCCGGACGGAACGGCGATCGGGCTCGGGCCCTGGCCGCCGCCGGAGCCGTTCTGGAGCAGCTCGTATGTCCCGAAGCCGGCGAGGAAGAGCACGGTCGCGGACGTCAGCGCGACCCAGGCCACCTGGACGGTGTTCTGGTTACGCAGCGGGGGCCCGTCGACGAGCGCGCCGCCGCGCGCCGTCCGAAACTTCATCAGCGCGTAGACGAAGAAGACGAGGAGCAGGCAGATCACGGGCGTCACGATCGACGTCATGACCGTGTTGGCGACGACCTGCTCGCTCGCCTGCTGGCTGGCGTGGCCGGGCGGGAGCGCGGGGCCGAGGAAGATGGCGACGAGCGGGGTCGCGATCGCGCTCAGGACGAGCCACGCCACGATCACGCGCTTCGCGTGGTTCGGCTGCCCTGCCGCTGTCGTCGGTGCGCTGCTCACTAAACGACGTCCAGGAAGCCGTCCATGTACCCGATCGTCTGCATCGGGCCGCCGAAGCCGTCGATCCAGCCCGCTGCGCACGGGACGAAGCACTGCCACCGATAGTGGCCCTTCGCTCCCGTGTGGAACGTGAACGTGATCGTGTGGTGAGCGTTCGAGAGCGCGCACGGCGCGTAGCCGCACTGGTTCTTCGCGTCGTCAGCGACGCCCGGAAGCGGGACGATCAGCCCGAGCTGCGGCACTGCGAAAGTGTGCGACGCCTCGTCGGGCGGGATCACGGTCAGCGGCTTGCCGTCGATGACCATGGTGTTGCCGTCGATGCCCAGCGGGCGCGCGAGATACGGATTGCGCAGGCCGCTCGCGCCGTCGAAGTTGTAGATCGTCACGTGCACGGTCGCGTTGGCAGGCAGGCGCCACACGGTGTCGCGGCGCCATTTCCCCTGCGCGTCGCGGATCAGGTACGAGACGAAGTCCGGATGGGCCGGGCTGAAGGTCGGGCCGACGGCTGCGACGGTCTCGATCGTCAGGTCGACGACCGGGTGCACGCCGGCCGTCACGACCGGCACCGTGTAGGCGGGCGAGCCCTGGTCGGTCGTCAGCTTCGAGACGTAGAAGCCGATGAGCACACCGGCGACCGCCACGAGCAGGGCCACGCCGAGCAGCTTCGACGTCGTCGGGCGCATCCGCCGCGATGTCTATCGCAGCCCGATCCGGGCCTTCGCGAAGATGACGAACTTGTCATAGTGGTGTCATTTACAGGTCATGCGCCGCGGCGATACAGTCGGGGGGCGGCAGCCTGATCGCGACACGATGCAAATTCTCGTCATTGAGGACGAAGCACGCATCCAGTCGTTCCTCACGCGGGGGCTGGAGGCGGAGGGCTACGCGGTCGTCGCCGCGGACGACGGCCGCGACGGGCTCGCGCTCGCGCTGGCGGGACGCTGGGATCTCGTCGTCCTGGACCTCCTGCTCCCGGGCCTGAGCGGCCTCCAGGTCCTCCAGGAGCTGCACCGCGCGCGCCCTCAGTTGCCCGTGCTCATCCTCTCGGCGCGCTCCGACCTCCAGACGAAGCTCAAGGGGTTCGAGCTGGGGGCGACCGACTACGTGCCGAAGCCGTTCTCGCTGGACGAGCTGCTCGCGCGCATACGGGTGCACGTGCGCGGTCCGCATCCGGTCGAGGACGAGCACGTCCTGCGCGCCGGGAGCGTCGTGCTCGACCTCGCGCGGCGGCAGGCGCGCATCGGCGAGCTCGTCACCGACCTCTCCGACCGTGAGTTCCGCCTGCTCCACCATCTGCTGCTGCACGTGGGCGAGGTGATCAGCCGGGAACGGCTCCTCGCCGAGGTCTGGGGCTACGACTTCGATCCGGGCTCGAACGTCGTTGACGTCTGCATCCGAAGGCTGCGGCAGAAGCTCGGTCCCGAGGCACCCATCGAGACGATCCGGCATGCGGGCTACCGCCTGGCTGCGGCGTAACCGCGTCGAGGCCCTCTGGGGGGCGTTCGCGCTCGCGAACCTCGCCGTGATGTTCGTCTGGCCGGCCTGGACGCGCCTGCCCTTCTATCTGATCTGGATCAGCCTCGCGGTCGTCTACGGCTTCCGGCTCTGGTCGGTCGCGGCGACGAGCGTCGTCCTGCTCGGCATCTCGGCGTCCGTGATCGCGGTCGTCCTCATGGACGGCTTCAGCGGCGCCGAGCTGTCGGGCAAGCTCGTCGCGGTCCCGTTCCTGGCCGCGATGTTCGCGACGATGGTCTGGCACGCCCAGCGGCGGACGGCGGCGTTGCGCGAGGTCGAGACGACGGCCGAGGCCCGTGCCGCGCTGCTCGAGCAGCAGCGGCGGTTCCTGCACGACGCCTCGCACGAGCTGCGGACGCCGGTGACGATCGCCCGCGGCCATCTCGAGCTGCTGCGCCGCGAGGCGCCGGACGCGCCGGAGCTCGAGGTCGCCCTGGACGAGCTCGGGCGCATCGAGCGTATCCTCGAGCGCCTGCTGCTGCTCGCGCAGGCCGAGCAGCCGTACTTCCTGGGCTTCGCGGACGTGAACGTCGACCGCTTCCTCGAGGACGTGTTCTTCCGCTGGTCGGAGGTCGCCCCGCGCGCGTGGCGGCTGGATCTGGACGTCGCCGGGGTGATCCGCGCGGACGAGGAGGCGCTGCGCAGCGCGCTCGACGCGCTGCTCGAGAACGCGGTTAAGTACACGGAGCCGCACGACGTGGTCGAGCTGCGCGCGTGGGCGGCCGGCGGCGAGATCGTGATCGAGGTCGCCGACGAGGGCTGCGGCGTCCCTCCGGATGCGCTCGATCACATCTTCGACCGGTTTGCGCGCGCGGACGGCGCCCGCACGCGCGCGCAAGGCGGCGTCGGGCTCGGCCTCGCGATCGTCGACGCGATCGCGAAGGCGCACGGCGGCCGTTGCAGCGTCGAGCGGCGGGAGCAGGGGACGATCTTCGCGCTGCACCTGCCGGTGCGACCGGCTGCCGCCCCGCGGGCCGCGGAGCTCGGCCCGGTCTACGCGGCGTCGAGTGCAACGCGGAGCGAGGCGACGTAGTCGCGCAGCGCCTCGGGGCCGCCCTCGGCCACCTCGAGCGCGCGCGAGCCGACGACGATCCCGTCCGCGAGCCCGGCGACCGCGCGCGCGTGCTCGGGCGTCGAGATGCCGAAGCCTGCGTAGAGCGGGACGTCGACGAGGCGGCGGGCGCGCTCGACGAGGCCGGGCAGGGCGGCGGAGACCTCGCCGCGCGCGCCGGTCGTCCCGGTGAGGGTGACCAGGTAGAGCCAGCCGTCCGTCTGCTCGCCGGCGAGGCGGATGCGGTCGTCGGTCGAGGTCGGCGCGACGAGCTGGACGCGCCGCACCTCCGGCCGCTCGCCCGCGGGGAGATCGGCGACGATCATGCTCGCGCCGCCGGCGGCGTGCACGTCCTCGGCGAAGCGCTCCCAGCCGTACGCCTCGAGCAGGGACGAGTACGTCATCGGCACGAGCGGCGTGTCCGGGACGAGCGCGTGCGTCTGCGCGAGCACGTCGAGGCAGGCGCGCGTGCGCATCCCCCGTGCGAGCGCGCGCTCCGCCGCGCGCCGGATCACCGGCCCGTCGGCGAGCGGGTCGGAGAACGGGAAGCCGAGCTCCACGATGTCCGCGCCGCCCTCGACCGCCGCGCGGGCCAGCTCCGGCGTCTCCGGCTCGGACATGAGGTAGATGACGAGCGTCTTCACGACCGCTCCAGCGCGGACAGCGCCTCGTCGAGATCCTTGTCGCCGCGGCCGGAGAGGCAGACGAGGATCAGCTCCGCGTCGAGGCCGCGCGCCCGCGCGAGGGCATGGGCCGGCTCGAGCGCGGGGATGATCCCTTCGCTGCGCGCGAGGTCGCGGAAGGCGGCGAGCGCCTCCGCGTCCGTGGCCGCGAGGTACTCGGCACGGCCGGTGTCGCGCAGGTACGCGTGCTCGGGGCCGACGCCGGGGTAGTCGAGCCCGGCGGAGATCGAGTGCGCGTCCGCGATCTGCCCGTCCTCATCCGCGAGGATCGAGGAGCGCGCGCCGTGCAGCACGCCCGGCCGTCCGGAGCCGAGCGAGGCGGCGCCCGCGGCCTCGACGCCGACGAGCCGCACCTCCGCGTCGTCGAGGAAGCCGTGGAAGATCCCGATCGCGTTCGAGCCGCCGCCGACGCAGGCGATGACGGCCTCCGGCAGCCGCCCCTCGGCGGCGAGGACCTGCTCGCGCGCCTCGCGCCCGATCACCGACTGGAGCTCCGCGACGAGCTCGGGATACGGCGCCGGCCCGACGCACGAGCCGATCAGGTAGTGCGTCGTCTCGACGTTCGTGATCCAGTCGCGGATCGCCTCGCTCGTCGCCTCCTTCAGCGTCTTCGTGCCGAAGCCGACCGGGTGCACCTCGGCGCCGAGCAGATGCATGCGCTCGACGTTGGGCCGCTGGCGGCGCATGTCCTCCTCGCCCATGTAGACGACGCACTCGAGGCCGAACCGTGCGCACACGGTCGCGGTTGCGACGCCGTGCTGTCCGGCGCCGGTCTCGGCGACGATCCGGTGCTTGCCGAGTCTGCGTGCGAGCACGGCCTGCCCGAGCGCGTTGTTGAGCTTGTGCGCGCCGGTGTGGAGGAGGTCCTCGCGCTTGAGGTAGATGCGCTTGCCGGGCGCGAAGCGCTCCGAGAGCGTGAGCGGCGTCGGCCGGCCGGCGTAGGAGATCAGCAGGCCGTGCAGCTCGGCGTGGAACGCGTCGTCTGCGAGCGCCTCGCGCCAGCCGCGCTCCAGTTCGTCGAGCGCCGGGATCAGCGTCTCGGGAACGTAGCGGCCGCCGTAACTGCCGAACGTCGTCGTGCTCATCGGTGTGCCTCCTCGACATAGGCGCGAACGCGTGCATGATCCTTGATCCCTGGTGCGGTCTCGAGGGACGACGACGCGTCGACGCCCCACGGTCGCACCGCCTCGATCGCCGCACGGACGTTCTCCGGGCCGAGCCCCCCGGCGAGCACGATGCGGCCCGCGGCGGCTGCCGCCTTGCGCCAGTGCGCGGGGTCGGCACCCTCCCACGGCTGGTCGAGCAGGCGTGCGACCGGCTCGCCGTCGCGGAGCAGCACCGCCTCGCGGCTGCGGACGGTGCCGCCGTCGTCCGGGTAGAGCTGGACCAGATCGGCGGAGGTCGGCTCGGGCTCGCCGACGAAGACGGCGACGGAGAGCGCAGTCTCCGGAACGTCGAGGACGGCAGACGCGCGGCGCGGGCTCTTCTCGACGAGGACGAAGCCGAGCAGGTCGGCGCCCGCGTCGACCGCGACGTCGACGTCTTCCTGCCGCGTCAGCCCGCACACCTTCACGAGCGGGCGCGAGAGCAGGTCGTGAAGCATCGCGCCGGGATCGCGCGCGCGCATCAGGGCGGTACCGACGAGGATCGCGTCGGCGCCCGCGAGCTCGGCGGCGGCGGCTTGTGCTCGACTTTGCACTCCGCTCTCGGCGATCACCACGGTCTCGTCGCGCGCTGCGCGCGCAACTAGGGCCAGCTGCTGCTTCCGGTCGATGCGGAACGTCGAGAGGTCACGGGCATTGACGCCGACGATCGGCGCCTGGAGAGCCATAGCCCTTTCCAATTCATTCGCGTCGTGGGCTTCGACGAGCGCGTCGAGGCCAAGCTCGTGTGTGTACGCGAGGAGGCGTGCGCAGGTGGCGTCGTCGAGGTCGCGCAGGATCAGCAGCACGGCGTCGGCGCCGGCGTCGCGCAGCTCGAGCAGGTGTTCCTCCGTCGAGAAGAAGCCCTTGCCGAGCAACGGCGCGCTAGTCGCCGCGCGAGCGGCGACCAGGTCGTCGATCGTGCCGGCGAAGCGCTCGTCGACGAGCACCGAGATTGCCGCGGCCCCGGCCCGCGCGTACCCGGGGACGATCTCCTCGATTCGCGCGCCGGGGCGGATGTCGCCTGCCGACGGAGAGCGCCGCTTGAACTCGGCGATCGCCGAGAGCCCCGGCGCTGCGAGCGCGTCGTGGAAACGGCCCATCAGGCTGCAACCTCCTGCGTGAACGCGATGAGCTCGTCGAGCCGCTCTGCCGCTGCGCCGGAGTCGATCGCCCGGCGTGCGACCTCGAGCCCCTCGCGCAGGTCACGCGCGTGGCCGGCGGCGGCGATCCCGCCGGCCGCGTTGAGCAGCACCGCGGAGCGGTGGCCGCCTTCCGCGCCGGCGAGCACGTCCCGGAGCGCCCGCGCGTTGGTCGGCGGGTCGCCGCCGCGAAGGTCGCCGGGGTCGCAACGCTCGACGCCGAGGTCGCGCGGGTCGAGCTCGTATTCGCGCACGGCGCCGTTCTCGACCTCGCAGACGAGGTTGGGGCCGCACGGCGAGAGCTCGTCGATCCCGCCGGCTCCGTGGACGACGTACGCGCGGCTCGCGCCGAGCCGGACGAGCGCCTCGGCGAGGGTGCGCGTCAGCCCGGGCGAGTAGACGCCGAGCATCAAGGCGCGTGCGCCGGCGGGGTTCGTGAGCGGGCCGAGGACGTTGAACACGGTGCGAGTCGCGAGCTCGCGGCGCACCGATGCCGCGTGCCTCATCGCCGGATGGTGAGCCTGGGCGAACAGGAAGCCGAACCCGAGCTCGTCGATCGACCGCTCGATCCGCTCCGGCGGCAGGTCGAGCCGGAAGCCGAGCGCCTCGAGCACGTCGGCGGAGCCGCTCGCCGACGACGCCGCCCGGTTGCCGTGCTTCGCGATCGCGGCGCCGCCGGCCGCGGCGACGAGCGCAGCCGCGGTGGAGATGTTGTACGTGTTCGCACCGTCGCCGCCCGTGCCGACGATGTCGACGAGATCGGTGCGCTGCGGGCGCACGTGGAGCACGTGCTCGCGCATCGCCTCTGCGCAGCCGGCGATCTCGTCCGCGGTCTCGCCCTTCGCGCGCAGCGCGACGAGGAAGCCGGCGATCTGCGCCTGCGTGGCGTCGCCGCGCATGATCTCGTTCATGGCCTCGTGCGCCTCGGCGCGCGAGAGATCGTGCCCGTCGAGCAGGCGTGAGACCGTCTCCTGGATCACAGGCGCCCCTCCAGGAAGTTGCGCGCGAGCGCGGGCCCGTGCGGCGTCAGTACCGACTCCGGGTGGAACTGCACACCGGCGATCGGCAGCGAGCGGTGGCGCACCGCCATCACCTCGCCGTCGTCGGCGTACGCTGTCGGGACGAGCTCGTCCGGCAGGCGCGTCGCGGCCAGCGAGTGATAGCGGCCGGCGTCGAACGGCTCGGGCAGGCCGGTGAAGAGGCCCGTACCGTCGTGGTGCACCGGGCTCGCTTTCCCGTGCAGGAGCTCGCGCGCGTAGCCGACCTCGCCGCCGAAGGCCTCGACGATCGCCTGATGGCCGAGGCAGACGCCGAGCGTCGGCACGGTGGAGCCCAGGCGGCGCACGATCTCGAGCGACGCGCCGGCGGCGGCCGGCCGCCCGGGGCCGGGGGAGACGACGAGGTGCGAGGGCGCGAGCCGCTCGGCCTCGTCTGCGTCGATCTCGTCGTTGCGCAGCACCGTCACCTCGACTCCCAGCGCGCCGAACAGGTGCGCGAGGTTGTAAGTGAACGAGTCATAGTTATCAATCAGCAGCATCACCGTTGCTGTTCCTCCTCCGCCAGCTCGATCGCGGCCTCGAGCGCGCCCAGCTTGTTCAGGCACTCCTGGTGCTCCGCAGCCGGGTCGGAGTCGGCGACGATGCCGCCGCCCGCCTGCAGGTACGCGACGCCGTCGCGCAACACGAGCGTGCGGATCGCGATGCAGGTGTCGAGCTCGCGCTCCTCCGGGAAGACGTACCCGACCGCCCCCGCGTAGATCCCGCGCCGGTAGCCCTCGAGCTCGGACACGATCTGCATCGCGCGCACCTTCGGCGCTCCGGAGACGGTGCCGGCGGGGAAGCAGGCGCGCAGCAGCTCGAACGGCGTGCAGCCGTCGCGCAGCTCGCCGACGACCTCGGAGACGAGATGCGTCACGTGCGAATAGCGCTCGGCGGTCATGAACCGCTCGACGCGCACCGAGCCCGGCACGCAGACGCGCGAGAGGTCGTTGCGGCCGAGGTCGACGAGCATCACGTGCTCGGCGCGGTCCTTCTCCGACGAGAGCAGCGCCTCCGCGTCTCCCTCTCCCGGCGCGATCGTGCCCGCGATCGGGTTCAGCGCGGCACGCGAGCCCTCGCACTTCACGACCGTCTCGGGCGAGCTGCCGACGAGCGCGAGGCCGTCGAGCTCGAGCAGGAAGAGGTACGGCGACGGGTTGACGCGGCGGAGCGCGCGGTAGAGCTCGGCCGCGGACGCGGAGGTCGGGCGCTCGGCACGCTGCGAGACGACGACCTGGAAGACGTCGCCCTCGCGGATGTGCTCCTTCGCCCGCTCGACCCGGCGCAGGTGCTCGTCGCGCTCGGGGAAGCGCCGCAGCGGGCCGCGCGCCCCCGTGCCCCGCGCCAGCTCCGGTCTCGGCCCGGTGAGGATCCCCGCGAGCTCCTCCGCGTCTCCGGCGAGTACCTGGGCGACGCCGCGCGCGTGGTCGAAGCGGACGAGCAGCTCGGGTACGACGAACAGGCTCTCGGGGAGGCCAGGGCCGTCTTGGGGCAGCGGCACCGTCGGCTCGAGCGTCGCGGCGACGTCGTAGCCGAGATAGCCGACGACCGGTTCGCCGAGCCGCTCCGCCTCGGCGAAGTCAACGAGCTGCGAGCCGCAGCCGACGAACGAGTAGCGGCCGAGGCGCCCGCGCTCCACCGACTCGAGCAGGAACGCGCCTCGCGCGCCGGGGTGCCCGCGCAGGCGCAGGTACGCCCCGAGCGGGGTCAGGAGGTCGGTGGCGATGTCGGTGGTCACGGTCATGCGTCCAAACGAAACGAGGCCTCCACGGAGACCTCGAGAGCGGTGCGGGCTGTGCTGCGCGTCAGGCCAGGCGCAGGCTCCCGCCCCGCTCGGAGCGCCAGGCCCACCAGCTGCGGGAGACGGGAGTCATCGCATCCCAGGGTAGGTGCGCCCTCCGCCAGCGTCAAGGCGTCCCGACCGGGTGGCCGGCGCCGCTGAGCGCGTCGGAGGCCCGGGCGAGGTCGCGGTCCCGGACGAGCAGGTAGTCGGTCTCGAAGGTCGAGAGTGCGAAGAGCGTGACCTCCGCCTCCGCGAGCGGAACCGCCAGCGAGGCGAGGACGCCCGTGAGCGTGAAGTGGAGGGGCCCGGCGACCTCGAGCACGCGCCAGCCCCGCTCCGCGCTCGAGCCGGCCGGGACGTCGTTCTGCCGGCACACGATCGACAGCTCCGACTCCGTGCGGGTGACCGACGAGACCGGACCGGCGTTCGCCCATGCGGGCACGTCGGCGTCCGGGTCGAGGCGGACGACCGCGTACAGGTCGGGGTGCACGGTCAGCCGCACGTGCGGACGATAGACGGGCGACGGGCGTCCGGCATGGGGGGTAGCTGGGCGAGCGCGTCGAGGTGCTGGCGCGCGTCGGCTCGAGGCGGGTACCAGCTTCAGCTCGTAGGAGCGGCGCTACCCTCTCTCCGTGAGCCGCACCGTCATCGTCTCGGCCGTTCGCACGCCCTTCGGGCGTCTCGGCGGCGGGCTGAAGGACTATGCGGCGACCGAGCTTGGGGCAATCGCGATCCGCGCCGGGCTCGAGCGTGCCGGCCTCGAGGGCGGAGAGGTCGACTACGTGATCATGGGGCAGGTGCTGCAGGGCGGCGCGGGCCAGGCGCCGGCGCGCCAGGCCGCCGTCGGCGCGGGGATCCCGATCGAGGTGCCGGCCGACACGATCAACAAGGTGTGCGCGTCGTCGATCCGCGCGGTGGAGATCGCCGACTCGATGATCCGTGCCGGCGACGCCGAGCTCGTCGTCACCGGCGGGATGGAGTCGATGTCGAATGCGCCGTACGTCCTCAAGCAGGCGCGCTTCGGCTACCGGCTCGGCGACGGCACGCTGATCGACCTGGTGACCCACGACGGGCTCACGTCGTCGTTCGACGGGCGGCACATGGTGCAGCAGGCGTCCTTCGTCTCGCGCGAGCTCGGCATCTCGCGCGAGGAGCAGGACCGCTGGGCGCTCCGCTCGCAGGAACGCGCCGCGGCGGCGCAGGACGCGGGCCGGTTCGACGACGAGATCGTTCCGGTCGGCGACGTCGCCGCCGACGAGTCCGTCCGTCGCGACACGTCGTACGAGAAGCTCGCCGCGCTGAAGCCGTTGTTCGACCCGGAGGGGACGACGACGGCCGGGAACGCGCCCGGCGTCAACGACGGCGCCTCCTGCGTGGTCGTCTGCTCCGAGGAGTTCGCGCGACGGCGCGGCCTCGAGCCACTCGCAGTCATCGTTGCGCAGGGGTACGTCGCCGACGAGTTCGCGTACCTCGCGCGGACGCCCGCGAAAGCGGGAGCGGTCGCGCTCGAGAAGGCGGGCCGGTCGATCGGCGACGTGAAGCGCGTCGAGCTGAACGAGGCGTTCTCGTCGGTCGTCCTCAACTCCGCCCGCCTGCTCGGCGCCGATCTGGAGACGGTGAACGTGAACGGCGGCGCGGTCGCGCTGGGACACCCGATCGGGGCCAGCGGCGGCCGCATCCTCGGCACGATGGTGCACGAGCTGCGCCGCGAGGGCGGCGGCCTCGGCCTCGCCGCCATCTGCTCCGGCGGCGGTCAGGGCGACGCGCTCGTGATCGAGGTCTGAGGGACCCTTTCCGGCCCGGCGGGCGTAGTGGTCTGACCGGCAACGTTCGCCGGGTCTCCGGCCCGCGATCACGCGGCGCTGGAGTCCGCCGTCGCCCTTGTCAAGGCCACCGGCCTTGCCGGCGGGCGCCGACAGCCTCCAGCTTGGTGCTCGCAAGCCGGAAACCGGGCAACGTTACCGGTCAAACCACTAGGTGCGTCCGCGAACAGGAGGAATCCCGTGCTTCGACGTCTGCTGGTCCCCGCCGTGGCCGCTCTCTGCCTCGCCCCCGCGGCGCTCGCCTCGGGCCCGACGCCGTTCGCCCAGCAGGGCGGGCCGGGCGTCCTCAGCTCGGACGGCTCGCTCCGCTACCTCGCGCTGGGCGCCGGCGCGAACACCGTGCTCGCCCAGGTGCAGACGAAGGACGGAGAGCTGCGCAACGAGACGAGCCTGCTCGGCTCGTACGGGATCCCGATGCTCACGTACGGCTCACTCGGCGACGGGCTCTCGCGCGACGGGCGGACGCTCGTCGTCGGAAGCACCGACTTCGCGTCGCCGAGCCGCTTCCTCGTCCTCGACACGCGCACGCTGCGGACGCGGAACTGGATCGTGCTCAAGGGCAGCTTCGCGTTCGACGCGCTCTCGCCGGACGCCTCCCGTCTCTACCTGATCCAGCACACCGAAGCCCGGTACGGCGACTTCTCGCACTACGTCGTGCGTGCCTATGACCTGCGGACGAACCGGCTGCTGCCCGGCCGCATCGCCGACCGGACGCAGAAGAGCTGGGTCATGGACGGCTATCCGCTCACGCGCACGTCGAGCGCCGACGGCCGCTGCGTGTACACGCTCTACCAGAGCGCCGACGGCGGCTACCCGTTCGTGCATGCGCTCGACACCGTGAAGGGTGTCGCGCACTGCATCGGTATGCCGCTGAGCAACCAGAACGGCGTCTCCAATCTCGTGCTGTCGCTGCGCAGCAGCGGCAGCACGCTCGCCGTGCACTGGAAGAGCGGCCGTCCCTGGCTCGACGTGGACACGGCGACGTGGCGGATCACGTACGTTCGTGCCGGCTTCCCGTGGCGGTGGCCGGTGATCGGTGTGGGCGCCGCGCTCGTGCTCGCCGCAGCGGCTGCGCTACTCCTCCAGCGGCGCCGCCGAGCAGAGGAAGTCGTCCAGGAGCCGGTTGATGCGCGCCGGCTCGCGCAGCGTGAGGTAGTGGTCTGAGTCGACCTCGACGAGTCGCGCGCGGGGGACCCCGCGCGCGACCGTCTCCCCCCGCGCGCGCAGCTCGGCCGGGTCGTGGCGGGCGACGACGACGAGCGTCGGCGCCGACACCTCGCCGAGCCGCTCGTGCGCGTCCGGCCGCGGGAGCGGCCGCGCGCGCTCGGGCAGCCCGCGCGCGTCGGGCGTCGCGCGCCACAGCTCGCGCAACAGCTCGTTCGCGCCGAGCGGCGCCCAGATCGCGAAGTCGACGTCCATCGCAGCGTCGAAGTCGCCGCGCTCGAGTGCGGCGTCGTAGGCCTTCTCCTGCTCCGGCGTGTACACGTCGACGCCGAGGCCGGTCACGCCCCCGGCGACGTGCACCAGCGCCCAGACCCGCTCGGGGTGCGCGAGCGCGACGTCGAGCGCGAGCCCGCCGCCCAGCGACAGGCCGACGAGCGCCGCCCGCTCGACGCCGAGCGCGTCGAGCAGGCCGACGAGATCCGCGACCGGCGACCATTCCGCTCCGGGCCCGGTCGAGCGGCCGAAGAAGCGGAGGTCGTAGCACACGCAGCGGAACCGCTCGGAGAGTGCCCACATCTGCGGCTCCCACAGGCGCAGGTCACCGAGGCCGCCGTGGACGAAGACGACCGCCGGCCCCTTGCCGGCCTCCTCGACCCACAGGCTCGCGCCGTTGACCTGAACGTGCGGCATGCGGCGACGATAGCCTCCGGGTTATGGCCTTCGAGCACGTTCTCGTCGTCGGCGCGGGCCAGATGGGCGGCGGGATCGCGCAGGTCGTCGCAGCATCGGGCCGGCGTGTCTCGCTGTACGACGCCGCTCCCGGAGCGGTGGAGCGAGGGCTCGAGGCGATGCGGAAGAGCCTAGTGAAGCTCGCCGAGAAGGGTGGCCCCGATCCCGACGAGGCGCTCGGCCGCGTCGAGCCGGTCGGCGATCTCGTCGCCGCCGACCTGATGATCGAGGCGGTCGTCGAGGACGCGCGCGTGAAGGAGGACGTCTTCCGCCGCGCCGACGCGGTGCTGCCGCCGCAGGCGATCCTCGCCTCCAACACCTCCTCGATTCCGATCACCTCGCTTGCGGCGGTCACGTCGCGCGCCGACCGTGTGATCGGCATGCACTTCTTCAACCCGGTGCCGGTGTTGAAGCTCGTCGAGGTGATCCGCGGCCTCGAGACCTCGGACGAGACCGCGCGGGCGATCGTCGAGCTCGCGGTGGAGCTGGGGAAGACGCCCGCCGAGGCCCGCGACCTGCCGGGCTTCGTCTCGAACCGGATCCTGATGCCGTTCATCAACGAGGCGGCCTACGCGCTGCTCGAGGGCGTCGCCGAGCCGGAGGCGATCGACACGATCGCGAGGCTCGGCTTCGCGCATCCGCTGGGGCCGCTCGCGCTCGCCGACCTGATCGGGCTCGACACGTGCGTCGCGATCATGGACGTGCTCCACCAGGGCCTCGGCGACCCGAAGTTCGCGCCGTGCCCGCTCCTGCGCCAGTACGTGCAAGCAGGACGGCTGGGGCGGAAGTCCGGGCGGGGCTTCTACACGTACTGAGCTACGCGGTCGGCCCGCTCGGCGCCGGCACCGCGACCTGCTCCCAGAGCACGATCTTCCCCTTCTGCACGACGAAGAGCGCCGCTGCCTGCTGGCCGGGGCCGTCGCACGTGTGCTTTGGGCGGTGGCCCAGCACGAAGGTCGCGACGACGCGATCGCCCTTCACGCTCATCCGCAGGATCCGACCCGCGCACGGAAGCGTGTCGTTGAACTCGACGGCAAGCGCGTGCGTCGGGATGCGGGCGTCGAGCGGCCCCTGGATGACGCGTGCGTTCTTCGCGAACAGCCGCCCGGCCGCCTCGTTGTCGTTCGCGTTCAGCGCCTTGCTCCACGCGCGCACGACAGCCGCAGGCGACCGGACGTGCGTCGTCGCGCGCGCTGCGCCGGAGCCCGCCGCCGCCACGGCGAGCGCGACTCCGAGGGCGGCCAGCCGCTCCACCTGCCGTCACTATAGTCCGGGCCGTGGACTTCGAGCTCACGCCCGAGCAGAAGGAGATCCAGGGGCTCGCGCGGGAGTTCGCGCGCCGCGAGATCGAGCCGCATGCGGCGGGCTGGGACCGGGAGCACCGCTTCCCGCGCGAGGTCTTCGCCAAGCTCGCCGGGCTGGGGCTGATGGGGACGTGCGTCCCCGAGGAGTACGGCGGCGCGGGCGCCGACTTCCCCTCGTACATCCTCGTGCTCGAGGAGCTCTCCCGCGCCGACGCCGGGGTCGGCGTCACGGTCGCCGTGCATACGAGCGCAGCGACGCTGCCGCTGCTCGCCTTCGGCACCGACGAGCAGCGCTCGCGCTTCGTGCCGCCGCTCGCCCGCGGCGAGCAGCTCGGCGCGTTCGCGCTGACCGAGCCCGAGGCCGGCTCCGATGCGGGTGCCCTGCGCACGCGCGCCGAGCCCGATGGCGACGGCTGGCGGATCAGCGGCGCCAAGCAGTGGATCACGAACGGCCGCTACTCGGGCACGTTTCTGCTCTTCGCGCGCACGGACCCCGAGACGCCGGGCCCGGCGGGCGTGAGCGCGTTCGTCCTCGACGCAGAGCACGTGCGGATCACACGCGACGAGGAGAAGCTCGGCCTCAACTCGTCGGTGACGAGCGACCTCGTCGTCGAGGGGGCGCGCGTCGGCCGCGACCGGCTGCTGCACGAGGAGGGCAAGGGCTTCCAGGTTGCGATGGCGACGCTCGACGGAGGGCGGATCGGGATCGCGGCGCAGGCGGTCGGCATCGCGCAGGCGGCCTACGACGTGGCGCGCGAGTACGCGAAGGAGCGGCACGCGTTCGGCCGGCCGATCGGCGCGTTCCAGGAGATCCAGCACAAGCTCGCCGACATGTCGACGGAGATCGACGCGGCACGGCTGCTCGTCTATCGCGCGGCGCTGCTGAAGGAGCGCGGCGAGCCGCACACGGAGGCGGGCGCGAAGGCGAAGCTGTTCGCATCCGAGATGGCGCGCCGCCAGACGGCGGAGGCGATCCAGGTGCTCGGCGGCTACGGGTACACGAAGGAGTTCCCGGTCGAGCGGTACTACCGCGACGCGAAGATCACGGAGATCTACGAGGGCACGAGCGAGATCCAGCGGCTCGTGATCGCCCGCTCGATCCTCGGGCTTCAGCGGCGCTCAATGGCCCAGGGCTAGGACGGCCGCCGCCGCAACGCGGGCGTACCCGTCCGCAAGCGCGGCAAGGAAGGCGGTGTGCACGTCCCCCGCCGGCACGGTGCGCCCGCCGAAGGCGAGGTCGCAGGTCGCGCAGGCGTCGTGCGCGACGCTTGCGGAGAAGCCGAGATCGACGGCGGCGCGGACGGTCGCGTCGACGCACATGCTCGTCATCATCCCGCAGACCACGACCGCGTCGACGCGCCGTCCGCGCAGCGCGTCCTCGAGCCCCGTCTCCCGGAAGCCGTTCGGGTGCGCCTTCCGCAGGACCGGCTCGCCCTCCAGTGGTGCGACGAGCGGGTGGATCTCGACGCCCTCGGTGCCCGGGCGCATGAACGGCGCGTCCGGCTCGTCCCAGACGTGCTGAAGATGGACGACCGGCTCGCCCGAAGTGCGGAAGGCGTCGAGGAGGAGCCGCGCCTGCTGCGCCGCCTGCTCCGGCCGCTCGAGCGGATGGGCTCCGCCGGGGAAGTAGTCGTTCTGGATGTCCACCACGATCAGTGCCCGCGTCACTCGTCCTCCTGTCGCTCGCTCGGTGGCTCTTCGGGACTCCACTCGTAGAGTGCGTCCGGCGTCTTCTCCTCGTTGCCGCCGCCGTCGGTGAAGCGAACCGCGTGCAGGCCGTGCCGCTCGTAGAAGCGGCGTGCTTCCACGTTCTGCTGGAAGACCCACAGGGTGAAGCCGCCGGGACGTCGCGTCTTCGCCTGCTGAAGCAGCGCGCTGCCCGCTCCGCGGCCCTGCGCGTCAGGGTGTACGTAGATGTGGCTCAGCACGTCGTCCCACAGGACCGCCATGCCGACGATGCGCCCGGCGTCCTCGGCGACCCAGACCTCGTCCTTCTCGACGAGGCCGCGGACGAACGCACGGTGCTCGCCGTGGCTGTGCAGCATGGGCAGGAACGTGAGGGTCTCGAACGAGGCGATGAACACCTCGGCCACCGCCTCCGCGTCCTCCGGCCGGGCGAGCCTGACCTCCACGCCGCCTAATCTACGGCCATGAGCCGCCGCCGTGATCAGCCGGTGCGTCTGACGCGCATCTACACGCGGGGCGGCGACGCGGGGGAGACGAGCCTCGGCGACGGTTCCCGGGTGTCGAAGCTCGACGGCCGCATCGCCGCGTACGGCATCGTGGACGAGCTCAACTCACAGCTCGGGCTCGTCCTCGCCGCGCCCGACCTGGCGGCCGAGCTGCGCGCGCCGCTGCAACGGGTGCAGAACGAGCTCTTCGACCTCGGCGCGGATCTCTCGGTCCCGTTCCGCGGCCCGGACGAGCGCCTGCGGGTGACGCAGCCGCTGATCGACGGCCTCGAGCGGCTGTGCGACGAGCTCAACGAGCCGCTGCCCGAGCTGACGAGCTTCGTCCTGCCCGGCGGGTCCGAGGCCGCTGCGCGCCTGCACGTCGCGCGCACGGTCGCCCGGCGCGCGGAGCTGGCGGCGCTCGCGGCCGCCGGTGCGCACGGCGTCAACCCGCTCGCGCCGGTCTACCTCAACCGGCTGGCGGACCTGCTGTTCATCCTCGCCCGGGCGGCGAACACGCTCGCCGGCGTCGAGGAGCCGCTCTGGCGTCCCGGCGCCGGTCGGGACTAGCGCCCGCGCAGGAGCGTGGTGATGGTGGTGGCGATGGTGGTGGGCGTGGCGGGTTTGGGGAGTACGGTGTCGATGCCGGCGTAGCGGGCGTTGCGGGCGAAGGAGGGGTCGTTCGTGAGCCCGACGATCTGCACCTCGGGAAGCAGCGCGTGCAGCTCGGCGAGCGTGTAGATGGGGACCGTGGCGAGGTCGACGACGACGGCGGCGGCCGCGGTGTCGAACCGCGGGTCGAGCGCCGTGTAGAGCTCGGAGTCGGCGATCTGCCGCACGAGGTAGTGGCTGCCGAGCCGGTTGCCCAGCGAGGCGGTCAGGCCCGAGCCGGCGCCGCGGATGACGACGATGCGAAGCGGCCGCGTGCTCTGCCAGACCGGCGACGCGGGCTGCCGCTTCACGAACCTGATCTTCGCCGTGCGGTTCACGGCCTGCCCGATGCCCTCGGCGTGCATCTGCAGCCGGTAGAGGCCCGGCTTCGTGACGTGGAGCGGCACGCGCAGGATGGTCACGCCCGCGTGCCGCGTGGGCGTCTTGATCGTCTGGCCGGGCACCGTTACGCCGTTGCTGTCGACGAACGAGCCGGTCACGCGTGCGGGCGCGGTCAGGGCCAGCCGCACCGCGACGAAGGGGCGGCTCTCGATCCAGATGCGGCGCACGGTCATGATTTGGAGGGCGAGCTGGGTCGCTTCGCCGTGCGTGATGAGCGCGTAGTACGTCAGGTGCCGCGTGAGCACGTGCACGGTTCCGTCGGAGTCGCGGAACCAGCCGTCGGTCTGGCCGGCGGGGAGGTCGAACGTCGGCAGCTGGGTGATCGCCCGCCACGTCCGCGCGTCCTGTGAGGTCACCAGCGTGGCGCCGTCGGGTGCGTGCGGGAACTGGATGTCGATGACGCCGCCGAGATCCGTGACGGGCTGGTGGTTGCTGCGCAGGAACGCGGTGACGTCGACGACGAGCGCGCTCGACGGGATGCCGGACATCGCGTTCGCGGCCTCGGGCAAGATCTGCACGACGACGGCGTCTCCGAACGCGCCGACGGGCCAGTCGGCGATTACGTCGCCGTCAGAGGCCGTGAGCGAGCTGGCCAGGGCCGGCACGGCGTTCTTCTGCACCGGCGGGACAGGCGGCTGGCTGCCTCCGGACGAGGCCGGCGGCACCCAGATCGTGAAGTGGGAGAGGATGCTCGCCGACTGGCCGCCCGCGCCGATCGTGCCGGTGACGAT
Source organism: Gaiellaceae bacterium (assembly GCA_050013935.1). GTDB lineage: Bacteria > Actinomycetota > Thermoleophilia > Gaiellales > Gaiellaceae > Palsa-739. The sequence continues at coordinate 21,756 of JBEKEH010000028.1, forward strand.
GTAGAGGCCCGCGGTGCTCGTGGCGAACGTCCACGTCTCGCTCTGGCCGTTCCGGGCGGCGAGCGCGGTGGCCGACGCGTCGGGCCGCGTGACGCTCATGGTGCTCCAGGAGACCGGCTCGTTCGCGGTCAAGGTGATCGCGGCCACCGAGGCAACCGTCGAGCCGTCGTCCGGCGACGCGGAGACGAGCGCGGGGCCCGTGCCGCCGCCGCCGCCCGTGCCGCCGCTGGCGCCCGTGCCGCCGGTGGCGCTCGTGCCGCCGCTGGCGCTCGTGCCGCCGCTGGCGCCCGTGCCGCCGCTGGCGCTCGTGCCGCCGCTGGCGCCCGTGCCGCCGCTGGCGCCCGTGCCGCCGCTGGCGCCCGTGCCGCCGCTGGCGCCCGTGCCGCCGCTGGCGCCCGTGCCGCCCGACGTCGGCGGTGCGACGACGGGTGTCTGGTTCGTCGCCGCCCTCGTGAAGGACAGGATCTGGTTTCCGGCGGCGTCGTGCAGCGCGTTGAGCGCCGGGACGCCGTAGGAGACCGCGACGGTGTCGCTGCTCGCGACGCCCTGTGCGAGCGTGAGCGTCACGATGCTGCCGTTGAACGCGACGCCCGTGACCGCCACCGGGTGGCCGCCCACGTTGACCGTGAAGGCGCTGCCGTCCGGCGCGGAGCCGGCCAGATCCTCGTCGAAGGCGAGTGTGACCGTCCCGCCGTTGACCGTCGCGGCGCTCAGGATCGGCGGCACCGTGTCCGTCGTGTTGTTCATCACGGCGACCAGGCCGAAGCTCGTGGTCGCGTTCTCGCTCGGCACCGCCACGTCGCGGATGCGGTTACCTGCGGCGGCGGGCTGGTTGTAGGCCAGCTTCACGGCCTGGCTGTTGTTCGGCGACGTCGGCAGGTCGAGCGTGATCGTCGTGCCGGAGCAGGCGAGGGCCGTCGGCGCCGGCTGCGCGATGCCGTTGTACGTGACCTGGAACGCGCTCGGGGAGGTCGTCGCCGAGCAGTCGAGCGTCTCGCTCATGTCGAACGAGAGCTGCGCGCCCGCCGCGTTCGTCGAGCCGGAGACGAACGTCGGCGGCGTCACGTCCGGGATCTCGGCGACGTTCGCGCTGTTGAACGTGGCCGAGTTGCCGACGTGGTCGGTCGCGATGAGCTGGTACTGGTAGCAGTTGCCGCCGGACACCGTGTTGTCGACGCCGCCGGTGAGGGTGACGTTCGAGAAGGACGACCAGTGGGCCGTGTCGCAGGTCCCGCTGAAGGACGTCTGGGCGCGCTGCACCTGCACGCTCGCGACGCCGGAGCCGCCGTCGCTCGCCGAGGTGGTGACCGGCACGGATGCGCTCCCGTAAAGGCCGTTCGTGTAGCTGATCGAGCCGCTCGGGGCCGTGGTATCGGACTGCACGCTGAGCGTGTCTTCCGTCGAGGTCGGGTCGCGCGTGAGCTGGATCGAGTCGCTGATGCCGTCGCCGCTCCAGGTGTACGTGCCCGAGACGAACGGTGCCGCGTTCGTGGTCGAGTCGACGTCGGGGTCGCTCGTCAGCGAGCCGGACGAGCCCTTGCCCTGCCATGTCGCCGAGTCGACGCCGTTCTGGCCGGTGCTCGTCAGCTGCAGCTCGAAGGTGCCGCCGGCGCCGCCGAGGTACAGGGTCGTCCCGCCGAGGTAGGCGCCGCTCGAGGCGCCGGGGGCGAGGGTGATCGGCGAGCCGTTGACGATCTTCGTGATCGAGGACGAGGTGTACGTCGCCTGCAGGCCACTGCCGTTGCTGACGACGACTTCGTACTCGTAGCAGTTGCCGGCCGAGACGTTCGAGTCGCTGATCGGGCTCGAGGCCGGATTGCTGATGATCGTCGAGAAGCTCGAGAAGGTGCCGCAGTTTGTGCCGTCGAACGTCGCGCTCGCGCGCTCGACCAGGATCTGGCCGATGCCGGACTGCGCGTCGGTGCCCGGATCCCAGTTCACCGAGACGGCGTCGAGGCTCGTGACGCCGTCGGCGTTCTGGACCGAGCCGCCGGACGGCGGCGTCGTGTCGACGAGCACGATCGTGCTCACCGAGGCGACGTTGCCGACGTTGTCCTTCGCGGTCAGCGTGTACTGGTAGCACTGGCCGTCCGTCGGGACCGTGTCGGTCGCGCCGGTCACGACGTTCGCGCCGCTGTCCACGTAGCCGCTGTTCGGGCAGCTGCCGGGGCCCGACGGGGCGAGCGGGTCCGAGCGCGTGATGACGTTCGACGCGACGCCGGAGCCGCTGTCGGTGAAGGCGGCCGCAGACACCGGAATCGTGAGCGAGCTGGAGTACGGGCTGACCGAGACCGAGCCGCCGGTCGGCGCGGTCGAGTCCTGCGTGATGGTGAACGTGCCCGGCGTCGAGCCGAGGCCGGCGTTGTTGTTCACGACGACGCTCTGGCCGACGGTCGGCCCGGTCGTCGTCCCGTCGAACGTGACGGCGACCTGGTTGCTCGTCTGCGTCGTGCCGAAGCTCGCGCCGCCGTTGGTGTTCAGGTCGGAGAACGTGTAGCCCGCGTTACCCGACATGATCCCGGACTCGGGGTCGCTCGAGCCGGTCGCCGTGATCGTGAACGTGCCGCCGAGCGACGGCCGGAAGAAGAGCGTCGAGCCGCTGAGGAAGGTGTTCCCGGCGGAGAGGCCCGTGATGCTGACGGCCGGCTGCGACGGCGGCGAGCTGTCGACCATGACGGCGGAGGAGAGCGAGGCGGTGTTGCCGACGTTGTCGGTGCCGGTGAGCGTGAACAGGTAGCAGTTGCCGCTGTTCACGGTCTGCGGCGTGGTGCCCGAGATCGTGGTAGGCGGGCCGTAGGTGCCGCACACGTTGTTGGACAGCGTCGCCGACTGGACGGTGAGCGTGGAGCTCGCGAGGCCGGAGCCGGAGTCGCTGTAGTCGGTGCGGCTGTCGATCGTGACCGTGGTGCCGGTGTTGAGGTAGCTCGACGTGGCGACCGCGTCGGCTGCCGTGCCGTTCACCGTCAGCGCGCCGCCGCTCGGCGCGGTCGAGTCGGCCGTCACCGTGTAGGTGGCGTCGGCCGAGTTCAGCCCCGCGTTGTCGGTGGAGTGCACCGTGTAGGGGCTGCTGCCGCTGCTCGTGTGGTCGAACGTGACCGCGAGCTGGTTGCCCGTCTGGGTGCCGTTCAGGTTGCCGCTGAGCGGCGAGAAGGTGTAGCCGTCGTTTCCGGTCTTGATCCCGGACTCGGCGTCGGTCGAGCCGTTCGCGTTGACGGTGAAGGTGCCGCCGTCGGACGGGCGGAAGAAGAGCGTCCCGGCGCCGTTGTCGTAGGTGTTCCCGGCCGAGAGGCCCGTGAACGCGACGAGCGGCTGCGACGGCGGCGTCGTGTCGAGCATGACGGTGACGGAGCGCGTGGCCGTGTTGCCGACGTTGTCGGTGCCGGTGAGCGTGAAGCGGTAGCAGTTGCCGCTCGTGAACGAGATGCCGCTCACGTCGGTGCCGACGATCGTGGTGGGCGCGCCGTAGCTGCCGCAGGTGCCGTTGCTGAGCGTCGCCGACGCGACCGTGAGCAGCGAGGAGGCCATGCCGGAGCCCGCGCCGTCGTTGGCGTAGTCGCTGCGCGAGTCGACGGTCACGGCGGTGCTCGTCGCCCAGACCGACGCGCCGCCGCTCGTCGCCGTGGTGCCGTCGACCGACAGCGCACCGCCGGTGGGCGCGGCATTGTCGAGCACGAAGGTCAGCGTGTCGTGGCCGGTGTTGCCCGTGGGCGCGACGGCGTCGACCGAGGAGACCACCTTCTGGCCCGGAGCGGTGGTCGCCGCCGAGCTGAACGTGTACGCGCTGGGCGAGTCGACGTCCCACGGATTGACCGTGGTGTTCGTCTGGGTGCCGCCGGAGCCGGTGAAGCCGGTCGTGCCGGAGAGATCGGGGAACGTGACGCTGGCGACGCCGGTCTGGTCGGTCGAGCTCGCATGGAGCGTGAAGCCGCCGCCCGAGTTGGTCGTGCTGTAGTAGAGGTCGTAGTCGTTGCCGGCGAACGGGGCCGGGTGGCTGCCGGCCGAGAACAGGTAGGCGTGAGCTGCGCCGGTCAGCGTGAGGTCGGTCACCGGCGCCGTCAGATCCTGGCCGTAGGCAAAGTGGACGAGCTGGTCGACCTCGGTGTTGCCGACGTTGTCGACCGAGTGGACGACGACGACGTAGCTGTGCGGCGTGGTCAGGTTGCTCTGGTCGAGGGCGTAGGTCCAGTCCGTGCCGGCGACCGTCGCGGCGAGCGGGACCGGCGTGGACGAGTTGAACCCGGCGCCGTCGAAGTACTTGTTCAGGCCGAAGGTCGTGTCCTCGATCGTTAGCGTGACGCCGGCGACGCCGGAGCCCGAGCCGTCGCTGACGGTGCCGCAGATGTTGCCGCCGGACGGCGTGCCGCTGCAGGTCGCCGCGGCGCCGAGGTTCCAGTTCGAGCTGTCGTAGCTCATGTGGTCGACCGGGAACTGGACGTTCGTCGCGGCCGGCATGCTGTCGGCGGTGACCGTCAGCGAGTCGCTCGCCGTGTCGGCCGCCGGGAGGGTGACGCCGTTGGCCGCCGTGACCGTCTCCGAGCCGGGCGAGCCGAACGGCGTGACCGTGCCGTCGAAGTTGTACGTCGACGACTCGTAGTTGCCGCCGCCGGTGTTCGTGCCGGCGTTCGAGCCCGTGCCGAAGATCGCCGGGAAGGTGACCGAGCCGATGCCGCTGTGCGGGTCGCTCGCCGAGGCCTCGAGCGTGAACGAGCCCTGGCCGGCCGCTCGCAGGAAGAGCGTCTTCGAGCCTGCGTCGTAGTGCTGTGCGGCGGTGCCGGAGACCGGGATCGGTGCGGAGGTCGAGAGGGTCGGCGGGCTGTTGTCGACGACGACGGTGCTGATCGAGGACGTCGTCGCGTTCGAGACGTTGTCCGTGGCGACGGCCGCGAGCGCGTAGCTGTGGCCGTCGGTGAAGCCGGTGTTGCTCCAGGCGACGGAGTAGACGCCCGCGACGGCGGTCGTCTGCGTCGTCCCGATCTGGACGCCGAAGAGCGACGTGTTCGTCGGGTCGCAGCCGGCGTGCAGGGTCGCGTCGCACTGGTAGAAGGCGACCTGCTTGACGCCCGAGCCGGAGTCCGTCGGCGAGGCCGCGATCAGCACGCCGGTGCTCACACCCGTGGCGTTCGCCGGCTCGCCGAGGCCGAAGGCGGCCGGGCCGCTGCCGTCGGCGTTGACCGTGAGCGAATCCGTACCGGTGATCGGACCGGGGACGGTGTCGCCGTTGGAGGCGGTGATCGTCTCGGAGCCCGGGCTCGAGAACGCGCTGCCCGTGCCGTCGAAGCTGTACTGGGACGACTCGTAGTTGCTGCCGCTCGTCGGCGCCGTCTGGTCGTTCGAGCCGGTCGAGAAGATCGCCGGGAAGTTGACCTTCGCGATGCCGGACTGCGCGTCGACGGCGTTCGCCTCGAGCGTGAAGCTTCCGTTCTGGTGCGCGTTCAGCCAGAGGGTCTTGCTCGGGCCGTCGTAGTACTGGAAGAAGGGGTTGGTGACCGCGACCGGAGCGGCGACCGTCACGTTCGGCGCGGTTGCGTCGACCGTGAACGATCGGGTCGACGAGAAGCTCGAGGCGGAGCTCGAGGCGTCGACGTTCTTCGCGCGCCAGTAGTAGGTCGTGCCGGTCTGGAGGTTGAAGCCGGCCGGAACGGCGGCGCTGCCGGTCTGGCTGACGGCCAGCGCCGTGCTGGTCGAGTCGAAGGTGCCGAGCGACGCAGAGCAGTTGCTCGTCGTGCAGACCTCGAAGGTGACCTTGCCGGCATCGAGCGTGTCCGGATCGCTGAATGTCGCGCTCAGCGTGGGTGTGGTCGAGTTGATGAGCGCGCCGTTCGCAGGTGCGCCGAGTGCCGGCGTGTTCGGAGCCGCGTCGGACGTCATGTTCGTGGCCGCCTGCGCCGTGTACGCCGCAGCCTCGTTGCCCGCCGGGTCCTTGATCGTCGTGCCGGCGTAGGCCACGGTGACGGCGTCGAGGTACTGCGCCGCCGTGTGCAGCGTGAGGCGCACGATTGTGTCGCCGCTCGTGAAGGCCACCGCGTCGACCGTGTCCGTGTTCCCGTTCACCTTGACGGTGAAGTCGCTCGGCGACGGCGAGGAGGCGGAATCAAGCGCCTCGCTGTACGCGACGTCGAGCGTCGAGCCGATCAGCGTGCGCGTGGTGACACTCGGCAGCGTCGTGTCGTAGACGAAGGTGCGGGTGGTTGTGGTGGTGTTGCCGGCGTTGTCGGTTGCTTGGGCGGTGATGGTGTAGGTGTGGCCGTCGGTGAGCTTGCCGCTGAGGGCGGTTGTCGAATACGTCCAGCCGGTGGTGCCGCTCGCCGCGTTGAATGTGATGCCGGCCTGCGTGAAGTCGCTGCCGTCCCAGTAGCTGCCGCTGCCGTCCTGGATCGCGATCGCGACGGTCCCGACGCCTGACGTCGCGTCGCTGGAGTCGCCGGCGAGGTTTGCGGGCAGGGTGGCGGTGCGGTAGTTGGTGGCGTCGGCGGCGGGGGTGGTGATGTGGAGGGTCGGGGCGGCCGAGTCGTAGGTGAAGGTGCGGG
>JBEKEH010000029.1:0-28186 GCA_050013935.1 Gaiellaceae bacterium
CTCCGCCGCACGCACGAGCCCGATCGTCCCCTCCTGGATCAGGTCGAGGAACGGCAGGCCCTGGTTGCGGTAGCGCTTCGCGATCGAGACGACGAGCCGCAGGTTCGCCTCGACCATCTCCTGCTTTGCGCCGTGGTCGCCGCGCTCGATCCGCTTCGCCAGCTCGACCTCCTGCGCCGCGGTGAGCAGGTCGACCTTACCGATGTCCTTGAGGAAGAGCTGCAGCGAGTCGGTCGAGATCTCGTGCGCCTCGGCCTCCACGCGCTCTTCCTTCTCCTCGGCTTCGACGTCTGCGCCGGTGACGCCGACGACGTCGATCTGCAGCTCCTCGAGCGTGCGGTAGAAGTCGTCGATCTGGCCGGGCTCGAGCTCGAGCTCGTCGAGGGCGAGAGCGATCTCGTCCGCGCTCAGCGAGCCGGACGCTTGCGCCGACTCGAGCAGGCTCCGAGCTTCATCGGTGTCGAAAACGTCCGCAACTTCGCGGACACCTCGCCCCTCAACCCCTGTGCTCACGTGCCTCCCCTACCTCGAAACCGCGGGACCGCCAAGGAACGTCGACTTAAAGATGCCGCACTGTGCCATGCGCGTCGGACACCGCGCCATGGGCCGTTCGGCTCATATTCAACCTAGCTGGTCCCATTCTTAGCTAGATCCGCCAGGAATGCCCTCGCTTGCTTTGCGTACATCGACTTCGGGTTGTCCGCAACCGTGAGCCGGAACTGCTGGGCGCCAAGCTTCTTCTGGCCCGTCCAGAGCAGGAGCAGCGCGAGGTGGAAGCGGACGATGGGGTCGTGCGGGAAAACGGCCGTCAGCGGCCCGAGCTTGCCGAATGCCCGCTGCGGCCGGGCCTTCGTGAAGCGGCCCACGGCCGCCGCCACCTGCGCGACCGGGTCGTCCGGCGCGAGCTTCGCGGCCGCCGCGAACTGGCGCTCCGCCGAGAGCGAGCGGCCGAGGCGCTGCAGCGCGACGCCGTAGAGCAGCTTGGCGCGCGCCTCCGGCGCCGCCGCGCCCTGCGCGAGCACGGCGAGCTGCCGCGAGGCCGGCAGGCGGGCGAGGCTCGCCGGCGCGCTGTAGGGCAGCACGACCGGCGGCCGGCCGGGGACGTCTCGGTCTGCGTACAGCACGGACTCGGCGTCGACCGCGAACGGCGTGTCCGGCTGCACGGCCTCGGCGCGCTTCCACGCCGCCGCCGCGTCGGCGTTGCGTCCCGTCCAGTAGTAGGCCCAGCCGAGATGGAGCTCGGCGAGCGCGCTCTGCGGATGCGCGGCGACGAGCCGCTTGAGGTCGTCGAGCGCGTGCCCGGGCCAGGTCGCGAAGGCGGTGCCGATCTGCGCCTCGAGCGAGTGATACCGGGCGAAGATGGGCGCGGCGGCCGCGCGGCGGCCTGCGTTGTAGAGCTTCGCCGCCCGCGTGAGCGCGCGGACTTCGGCGTCGTCGCGGACGCCGAAGTCGAGCTGGAGCGGCGGCGCTCCCTTGCGCGGCGCGGTCACCGCGCCCGGCGCGGTCGTGGTCTCGCCGCGCGTCTGCAGCAGCGTGACGCCCACAACCCCGGCGACCGCCGCCAGCGCCGCCAGCGCCACGATTGCAAGGACACGGGTGCGCGGGCTCATCGGGCGCGAGGGTAGCCACAGCGGCAGAGCCTTGCACCGCATCGCTATATTCTGGAAAGTCATGCCGAGCTACCGGGAACTGCTGCAGCAGCTGAGGGCCGAGATCGAGGAGGTGGACGCCGCGGGCGCCCGCGAGCTCCTCACCTCGGACGAGCCGCCGCTGCTCGTCGACATCCGCGAGCGCGACGAATGGACCGAGGGCCGCATCCCGGGCGCCGTGCACGTGCCGCGCGGGCATCTCGAATCGCGCATCGAGCAGGCGTCGCCCGACCGCTCGCGGCCGATCCTCCTCTACTGCTCCGCGGGCAACCGCTCCGTCTTCGGCGCGAAGGCGCTCGAGGAGCTCGGCTACGAGAACGTCACCTCGCTCGCAGGCGGCTTCAACGACTGGAAGCGGAACGGCTTCCCGACCGAGCTGCCGCGCTCGCTCGACGGAGCGAAGCGCCGGCGCTACAGCCGCCACCTGCTGATCCCCGAGGTCGGGGAGGCCGGGCAGCTGAAGCTGCTCGAGTCGCGCGTGCTGCTGGTCGGCGCCGGCGGCCTCGGCTCGCCGGCCGCGCTCTATCTCGCGGCGGCGGGAGTCGGGCGGCTCGGGATCGTCGACGACGACCGCGTCGACGAGTCGAACCTCCAGCGCCAGATCGCGCACTCGACGGAGACGCTCGGCGAGTGGAAGGCAGAGTCCGCGAAGCGGACGATCGAGGCGCTCAATCCGGACGTCGAGGTGATCACGTATCGCGAGCGCCTCAGCTCCGAGAACGTCGACCGCGTCCTCGCCGACGGCTGGGACGTGATCGTCGACGGGACGGACAACTTCCCGACGCGCTATCTCCTCAACGACGCCGCGGTCTGGCACGACATCCCCGTCGTCCACGGCTCGGTCTACCGCTTCGAGGGCCAGGTGACGGTGTTCAAGCCGCACCAGGGCCCGTGCTACCGCTGCCTCTTCCCGCAACCGCCCCCGCCGGAGCTCGCGCCGAGCTGCGCCGAAGGCGGCGTCCTCGGGGTGCTGCCGGGAATCGTCGGCTCACTCCAGGCGAACGAGGCCCTGAAGCTCGCGCTCGGCATCGGCGAGCCGCTCGCCGGCCGGCTGCTCCTCTTCGACGCGCTCGCGACCGAGTTCAGCGAGGTGTCGCTCCGCCGCGATCCGAACTGCCCGGTGTGCGGCGAGCATCCGACGATCACCGAGTACATCGACTACGTGGAGTTCTGCCAAGGGAGGACGACGCACGCATGAAGACGGTTCGCATTCCCCCCACGCTCCGCAACGAGACCGGCGGCGAGCGCCAGGTGCACGCCGTGGGCGGCACCGTCCGCGAGCTGCTCGACGACCTCATGAGCAGGTTCCCGGGGCTGCGCAGCCAGCTCGTCGAGGACGACGAGATCGCGCCGTTCGTGAACGTCTACGTCGAGGGTGAGGACGTGCGGACGCTCAACGGCCTCGACACGCCCGTGCTCGACGGCAACACGGTCATCCTCCTTCCCGCCATGGCCGGCGGTGCCCCCGCACCACTGGCCGCGGCCGGCTCCCGGCCGGCGGAGCCGGCCTCCGCCGGCCGCTCGGCCCGCTGACCGCACGATGATTTCCGGGGCCGTATTGCCATACTGTCCCCTCCGTCCTCGCACGGTCAGCGGGCCGCCAGAGGCACGGGGTGCCTAGCAGGGTCGTCGTCCAGAGCGTTCTCGACCTCGTCGGCCACACCCCGCTCGTCGAGCTGCGGCGCGTGACGCCGAGGCCCGGCGTGCGCCTCTACGCGAAGCTCGAAGGCCAGAACCCGACCGGCTCGGTCAAGGACCGCGTCGCCAAGGCGATGATCGAGGCGGCCGAGGCGGCGGGCGAGCTCCAGCCCGGCCGCGAGCTGCTCGAGCCGACGAGCGGCAATACGGGCATCTCGCTCGCGCTGATCGCGAAGCTCAAGGGTTACCCGCTGACGTGCGTCCTGCCGGAGAACGCAACCGAGGAGCGGCGCCTGCTGCTGCGCCTCTACGGCGCGAAGATCATCGACTCGCCCGCCGAGGAGGGCTCGAACGGCGCCGTCTGTCTCGCGCTCGAGCTGGCAGAGCGAGAGCCGAAGTACTTCATGCCGTTCCAGTACGCGAACCCGGCCAACCCGCGCGCGCACTACGACGGCACGGGTGCCGAGATCGCCGAGGCGCTCGACCGCGTCGACGTGCTCGTCGCGGGCCTCGGCACCGGCGGCACGCTGATGGGAACGGGCGAGCGGTTGCGCGAGAGCTTCCCCGACATCGTCGTCGCGGCCGCAGAGCCGTTGCCGGGTGACCCCGTGATGGGCCTGCGCTCGCTCGACGACGGCTACGTGCCGCCGATCCTCGACGTCTCGAAGCTCGACCGGAAGGTGCTCGTGTCCAACGAGGAGTCCGTCACCGCCGTCCGCGCGCTCCTCGATCTGGAGGGAATCTTCGCCGGCGTCTCCTCCGGCGCGGTCGTGCACGTGGCGCGCAAGCTCGCCGACGAGCTCGAGGACGGAGCCGTCGTCGTCGCCGTGCTTCCGGACGGCGGCTGGAAGTACCTCAGCGCACCGTTCTGGAGCGCCGGCGACGTCGGGGAGTCGATGGAGCGGACGCTGTGGTGGTAACTGTGCCCGCCGCTCTGCGCCGGGCACTAGTCGAGCATTCGCTCGAGGAGCAGCCCAACGAGGCTTGCGGGCTGCTCGTCATGCGCGACGGAGTCGTGGAGAGCTATCACCGGGGCAGGAACGGGGCCTCGTCCCCATACCGCTTCGAGCTCGAGGTCGACCCCGAGCTCTGGTTCCTCGAGGACGAGGGCTACGAGCTCGCCGTCTTCCACTCGCATCTCTCGTCGCCGCCGCGCCCCTCCCGGACCGACGTCGAGAACGTCGGTCTCTGGGAGGGGAAGCCGTACCTCATCTACTCCGTGCGCGAGGACGCGCTCGAAGCCTGGACGATCCGCGGCGGCGCGATCGAGCCGCTCGCTCTCAGCGAGTGACCTTGAACGTGCCCTTCATGCCGGCCGAGGCATGCGGGTCGCACTGATACGTGTACGTGCCGGGCTTCAGCTTCACGGTCCACGTCTGCGAACCCGTGAACGGGACAGTTGTCGCCTTGTTCACACCAGGCCCGATCAGGTGGAAATCATGGATCGAGGCCTTGTCCTGAACGGCGATCGTGTAGGTGCCGGCCTTGAGCGTCTTCACGAGCTTGCCGCCGCTCTTGAGCGTGATGCTGAAGCCCGGGCCGGTCACGCCGACCAGCTTCGGTGGCGCCGCCGTCGCTGTCGCAGCCGTCCCGAGGACGGCGCCGAAGAGAGCGAGCGCAGGCAGAAGGCGTGGAAGCATGAGTGTCCTTTTCTCGGATGACAGTGTCCTCTGGGTACGGCCGCGGCTGCGCAGCGGTTTCCGAGCAAGGGGCTACGCCCCGGCGCTGGACCGGCCGCGCCGTACGAGGAAGACGGCGAGCGAGAGGGCAAACGCGAGGAAGCCGAGCAGCCCCAGCTCGAGCAGGAGGTTCGTGAGCGCGCGCCCTCCGGTCGGGGGCCGCTCGAACTGCGCCGTGACGATCAGGATCCGCCGCACGACGGCGATCAGGCCTATGAACAGGAACGGCTCGACGGCGATCTCGTGCGTCCGCAGCACGAAGCGGAGCGTGTACAAGAGCTCCGCGATGATCAGTGTCAGGAGGACCCGGTCGAGCACGGTTACCGCGATGTCGACGGCGCCCCGTCCGGCCGAGACCGCGTGCACGAGCTCGTGCACCGTGCCCACGAGCACGAGCACCGCGGCAGCCGCGAGCAGAAGGCCCACCGCCGCGTAAAGCAGCACCTCGAACCCGACGAGCCCGGCCAGAAGACCACGGCCCGGCCCGCGCTGGGGACCTCCGACGCGCGACGCCGCGAGATCCGGGGGGGCACCCTGCGAAGCCATGGTGCACCTTACGGGCCGCGCGCCGACCCTTCAAGTTTTTTCAGCGGTTTACCGGCCCCGCGCTACGAGACCGTGAACGATCCCTTCATGAGCGAGAGGTTCAGCGGATCGGAGACGGAGCCGATCAGCTTCGGCGGCGCTGCGCCCGCAGGGGACGCGACGGCGGCGGCCGCGAGGGCGGCGGCGGCGGCGCGAGCGCGGCTCTACTCGCCCTCGTCCTCGGGTGCGAGCAGGTCCTCCTCGGGCTTCCGCTGCTGCGGCCGCTCGACGAACGTGACCGCCATCCGCTCGATCCGGTTGCCCTCGACCTCGAGCACGTCGAAGCGCAAGCCGTCGTACGAGACGTCGTCGCCCGGCTCCGGTGCGCGCCCCAGCTGTCCGAAGACGAAGCCGGCGACGGTGTGGAAGTCCTCCTCCGGCAGCTCCGTGTTGAAGCGCTCGTTGAACTCCTCGATCGGGAACATGCCGTCGATCCGCCAGGTGTCCTCGTCGACCTGGACGAGCTGCTCCTCCTGCACGTCGAACTCGTCCTCGATCTCGCCGACGATCTCCTCGATCAGGTCCTCCAGCGTGCAGACGCCGACCATCGCGCCGTACTCGTCGACGACGACGGCGAAGTGGTTCTTCGTGCGCTTGAACTCCGTCAGGAGCGAGGCAAGGTCCTTCGTCTCAGGGACGACGTAGGCAGGTCGGAGGAGCTCGTCGAGTCGCACGTTCGCGAGACCGCGATCGTGGATCGCGGAGAAGAGGTCGCGGACGTGCAGGACGCCCGCGATGTCGTCGAGCGTCTGCCGGTAGACCGGGTAGCGCGTGTACGGCGAGTCGAGCACCGTGGCGAGCGCCTCCTCGGGTGGAAGGTCGACCGACAGCGCCACGACGTCGGGACGCGCAACCATCACTTCGGCGGCGTCCGTGTCGGCGAAGTCGAAGACCTTGTCGATCATCTGGCGCTCCTCCTGCTCGATCTCACCCTGCTCGGTCGAGCGGGTGAGGAGCATGCGCAGCTCCGCCTCGGAATGGCCGTCGCGCCGGATCCCGGGCGGGACCTGCCCGAGCAGCCGCAGCACGAGCTCGGTCGACATCTGCAGCACCCAGATGACGGGCCTGGCGATCGTGAAGAACGCGCGCACCGGTGCCGAGGCCCACAGCGCCGTCCCCTCGGAATGGCTGAGCGCGACGCCCTTCGGCACGAGCTCGCCGACGACGACGTGGAAGAAGGTCAGGATCAGGTAGGCGAGCGCGATCGCGAGCGCGGTCGCCATCCACGGGTTGAACGCCTGCGAGAGCGCGTGCTCGCCGAGTGCGCCGATGCCCAGCGAGGTGAGCGTGACGCCGAGCTGCATCGCCGCGATGAAGCGCGGCGGGTCGCCGGTGATGCGTAGGACGTCGCGGGCGCGGCGATTGCCCTGGTGGTGCAGCTCGATGATCCTCGTCCGCCTCGCCGTCACGAGCCCGTACTCGGCCGCGACAAAGAAGGCGTTCAGCAGAATCAGGACTGCAACGCCAGCAAGTTCCAAGAAGAGAGTCACGCCCCCACCCCCAGTGGGGCGCAGGTACCAGGCGGGATGTCGTCCACCAGCTACTCCGCAGTATAGGCGACGCCCCGGTCGTCCTCGGCCTTCGCCGCGCGCCCGAGCACGACCAGCCGCTCGAGGTGCGACAGCGTCTCCGCGACGGCGAAGCGGCGGTGGATCGGGGGCAGGTCGATGCCGAAGAGGTCGTGCGAGACGTCGAAGCCGCTGCGCGGCTCGGGCCCGAGCGCCGCCTCCGTCTGGTCGAGCCGCTGCTCGTGGTGCCCGACGATCTCGTGCGCGCGCGCCGCCGGGTCGTCCACGGTGGCGCCGTGTCCGCCGTACGAGACGCGCGGCGCGAGTTCGGCGACGCAGTGCAGCGCCTCGACGTAGTCGCCGAGCGGGTCGGGTCTGCTCTCCGGGTAGAGCCCGATCGCCGGCGTGATCGGCGCGAGCACGTGGTCGCCGGCGATCAGCACGCCGTCGCGGTAGAGGCAGAGGTGGCCGTCCGCATGGCCGGGCGTCGCGAGCACGCGCCAGCCGTCCACCTCGTCGCCCGGCTCGACGAGCTGCGGGTTCCAGGCGAAGCGCACGAAGTCGGCGAAGACGTGCCCGGACTCGATCAGCTCCTCGGCGACGTGCGGGGGCACGCCGTGCAGCAGGAACCACTCGGCGATCTGCTCCGGCCAGTCGGGCGAGCCCCAGACGCGCTCGCACTGCGCGTAGTCGAGCCGGCCCTGGAGCACGGGCGCGCCCGTAGCGTGCGCCGCCGCCTCGGCGCCGCCGACGTGGTCGGGGTGCATGTGCGTGATGAAGATCCGGACTACCGGCCCGTCGATCTGCGCGAGGATCTCCTGCCACGGCGTCTCCATCAGCCCGAGGCCCGTGTCGACGAGCGTCCAGCCGTCGCCGCCGCGGAGCAGGTAGCAGTGCACGTGCCGCGGTCCGGTCGGCAGCGGCAGCGTCAGCCGGAGGATCCCGGGCTCGAGCTCGGTTGGAGTTACGAACGTATGTTCGGTACGATTCGGCACGGGATGCTCGTCGAGTATCGCGAAGAGCCCTGCCGCTCTGCGCTCAACCGCGTGCAGGGTATGCCGTTCCAGTGGACGCTGAACCCGTACATGGGCTGCGCTCATCGCTGCACGTTCTGTTACGTGCGCGCGTTCGAACGGCGCGCTGACCGGCCTGCGGACGACCGCTACGGCACGAGCATCCGGGTCAAGACGAACGTCGCCGCGGTCCTGCGCCGCGAGCTCGCCCGCCCCTCCTGGCAGCGCAAGCCGATCGCGATCGGATCCGCCACCGACCCCTACCAGCCCGCCGAGGGCCGTTACCGGCTCACGCGCGCGTGCATCGAGGCGCTCGCCGAGGCCGCGAACCCGTTTGCGATCATCACGCGCGGGCCGTTGATCCTCCGCGACCTCGACGTGCTCGCCGCGGCCGCACGGCGCGCGAGGGTGGCCGTCACCTTTTCGATCCCGACGCTCGACCGGGAGATCTGGCGGCGCACCGAGCCGGGGACCGCTCCGCCCCACCAACGGCTGCGCACGCTGCAGCAGCTCGTCGAAGCCGGGCTCGACGTCGGCGTCGGGATGGCGCCGATCCTGCCGGGCCTCAGCGACCGGCCCGAGCTGCTCGCCGCGGTCGTGCGGGCCGCCCGCGCCGCCGGCGCGACGGGCGTCTGGGCGAGCCCGCTCCATCTCAAGCCGGGCACCAAGGAGCACTTCCTCAACGCGCTCGCCCGCGACTGGCCGGAGTTGCTGCCGTCGTACGAGCGCCTGTACGCGCAGCGCGCCTACCTCCCGGCCGACGAGACGAGGCCCGTCCGTGAGCGGGTTAGCGAGCTCGCGCGCCGGCATGGCATCCGCGACCGGCGTGCCGCAAGGCTCGAGCCGCCTGCCGATCCGGAGCAGCTCCGCCTCGTGGTCTAGTGTCCCTTCAGTGAATGTTGCCGGAGGACATTTGCTGAAGGGGCACTAGCACGCTCGGCGGCGGCGACTTCTGAAACGAGCAATACAATCCTCGGACCACATGGCCACCAAAGAAATCACCTGCCTGATCGTCGACGACCACGAGGTCGTCCGCGAAGGCCTGCGCCTGTCGCTCTCGCGGGCACCGCACATCCGCGTCATCGGCGAGGCCGGGGACGGCGAGAGCGCGGTCGCGCTCGCCGAGCGCCGCCGCCCAGACGTCGTGATCATGGACGTCCGCATGCCCGGCATGGACGGGCTCGAGGCAACGAAGCTGCTGCTGGAGAAGGTGCCCGACAGCGCCGTCCTCATCTTCACGGCGTACAGCGAGCGCAGCCTGCTCAGCCGCGGGCTCGAGTCGGGCGCGAAGGGGTACATCCTCAAGGAGGCTCCGCACCAGACCCTGCTGCGGGCGATCGAGAAGGTCGCCGGCGGCGAGGGCTACGTCGACCCGGCGCTGATGCCGGCGTTCCTCACCGGTAAGGACAAGGAAGAAATGCTCACCGGCCGGGAGCGCGAGATCCTGCAGCTGCTCGCAGACGGCATGTCGAACGCCGACGTCGCGACGAAGCTCTTCATCAGCCAGGAGACCGTCAAGAGCCACGTGCGGCACATCCTTGCCAAGCTCGAAGCGGACACGCGCACGCACGCGGTCGCGATCGCGCTGCGCGAGTCGATCATCGACTAGTGCCCGCTCGCCGGGAGCTGACCGAGCAGGTCCTTGCCGCCGAGCAGGACGAGCGGCGGCGCATCGCGCTGTTCCTGCACGACGGGCCGGTGCAGTCGCTTTCGGGCGTAGCGCTGATGCTCGACGCGGCCCTCGACCTCACCGCGCGCGGCAGTATCGAGCAGGCCCGCGACGTGCTCAGCAGGGCGCTCGCGCGCACGCGCGTGACGATCGGCGAGCTGCGTGATCTCTCGTTCAACCTCGAGCCCGTCGTGCTGCGCGACCACGGCTTCGGCACCGCCGTCAACGCTCTCCTCCAGGACCGCGGCATGGAGCACGGCATCCAGGCGGATGTCGACACGGGCCCGGCCGAAGCGCTCGGCGAGCGCGCGCAAGCTGCGCTGTACCAGATCGTGCGCGAAGCGCTGGAAGGCGCGATCCGGCGCGGGCCGCCGCGCACCTTCTCCGTCCGCGTGCAGCAGTCCAAGCCGGACACGCTCGAGGCGACGATCAGCGACGACGCTCCCGGCGAGCGGCGGCGGCGCTCGATCGAGGTGCTCGAGGAGCGCGCGCGCACGCTCGGCGCGTCGCTTTCAGTGGAGCAGACGGACACCGGTACGACGATGACGCTCGTCCTGCCGACGTACGCGACCTCCGAATAGCCACTAAGCGCGTAACGCTTCGCGTTCCGCGGTCTACCCCGCTAATACGTAGGCGCACTGCCGCTTGTCGCCCGGCAGCGGAGACGGGGCGACCTTCGTCACGCGCAGCGTCTCGCCGTCCTGCTCGATCGCGGTGCCGACGGCCGGAACGTCGCCATCGCGCTCCCGCAGCTCGTAGCCGGACGCCTTCCAGACGAAGAGGAGGTGACCCATGTCCGCAGCGATCTTACCGGGCTACGGCGGCGGCTACTCGATCGGCTCGTTGTGGACGTCGTTCTCGACCGCGTACTTCTCGGTCAGCTCGTCGACGACGGCCATGCCCTTCGGGAAGGCGTAGTTGATCTCGACGAACGCGTTCCACTTGTCCGGGAGCGCGTCCTCGGGAAAGATCGCCTCGACCGGGCACTCGGGCTCGCAGGCGCCGCAGTCGATGCACTCTTCCGGGTCGATGACGAGGATCCGGTCCGCCTCGTGGATGCAGTCCACCGGGCAGACGTCCACGCAGGACCGGTCTTTGATGTCGATACAGGGCTCCGCGATGATGTAGGTCACAGCACCTACTCTATCGGCGCCTCCCGCCGGGACCCTCGGGGAGGTGTCAGCCCGACGGCGTCAGCTCGTCGACGAGCTCGCGGGCGCGCTCCACGAGCGCCGACTTGGCCACCACCTGGTCGAAGCCGGCCGCGTGCGCGGCGCGCAGTCCCGAGGTGTCCGTGTGGTTTGTGTAGCCGAGGATCGGCACGTCCGGGTAGCTGTCCGCCACCTCCTCCGGTTCGATCCGGGAGATGTCGGCGATGACGAGGTCGGGGCTCTCGGTGTGGTCGACGGTGATCAGGCGGTGCTCGGGCAGCAGGGCCTCGAGCTTGCCCCGGAAGAACAGGTCGACTCCACAGAGCAGAATCGTGGCCATCCGTGAAGCGTAATTGGTGGCCGGGAGCCTGCTCAAGTGGCTTGATAGCCTCGCTCGGCGCGTGGCCACCGGAGGCGAACAGCGGCTCGAAGCCGGCCTCGCGCTCATCGGCGCGGGCCGCTTCTTCGAGGCGCACGAGGAGCTGGAGCTCGCCTGGCGGGCGGCGGGCGCCGAGGAACGCGATTTCTATCAGGGCCTCGTTCATGTCGCGGTGGCCTGGTACCAGGCCGGCCGGAAACGGCCCGTGGCGACCGCCCGCCAGCTCGAGAAGGCGGCGCAGCGGCTCGGGCCGTTCGCCCCGGCCCACCGCGGCGTCGACGTGGCGGACGTGCTGGCCCAGGTGGAGCGGGCCCAGGAACGCGTCGCCCGCGGGTCGCTCGAGCTCGAACCGCCGCGGCTCTGAACGACGGCGACCAGGTCGCCGCCTTTTTTCTAGGGCTTCGTCAGCCCGATGGCGTCGAGCGCGCGGTTCAGCGCCACGTGGAGCCACCAGTCGCGGTGGAAGAAGAGCAGCAGCCCGAGCGCGACGAGCGTCAGGCCGCTCGCGACCTGGATCACGGCGTAGCGGTCGCGCAGCCAGCGGAACGCCCGCATCGCGCGCGCGAACGCGATCCCGGCGACGAGGAACGCAGCCCCGAGCCCGAGCGCGTACGCCGCCAGGAGGGCCGCTCCCCGCAGGACCGTCCCCGTGCCGCTCGCGAGCACGAGCACGGACGCGAGCACGAGGCCGATGCAGGGGGCGGCACACGCCGCGAACGCGCCACCCAGGAGCACCCCGGAGCCGCGCCTCCGGGCCATGCTGAGCAGGCCGGGCGCGACGACGCGCTCCGGCACCGGCAGCAGCCCGACGAAGGCGAGCCCGAGCACCACGAGCACGAAGCCGGCGATGTCGAGCTGCGCCGCCGGCGTGACTACGTTGCCGATCGCCGCCGCGCCGGCGCCGAGCATGACGAAGACGGCCGTGAAGCCGAGGATGAACGGGATGCTCGCGACGGCGACGCGCCGGGCCGTACCTTGCTGCCCGAGTCGTCCCGCCTCGACGCTCGAGAGCGCCGAGAGATAGCCCGGCACGAGCGGCAGCACGCACGGCGTGATCACCGACGCGAAGCCGGCGAGGAACGCGATCGGCAGCCGCGCTCCCATCACTCCATCTTCGCAAGCAGCTCGTCGAGCCGGCGCTCGGTCTCCGCGTCGAGCTCGGACGGCGGCTTCCCGTTCAGCGCCGGCCCGCCGGCGAGCGCCGCGTCGGGCTCACGAGTCCGGCTCCAGCGCCAGACGCCGAGCGCAAGCAGGCCGGCGCCGAGGATCACGCCGCCGAGCGGCAGCCACCAGGCCAGCAGGTCGAATCCCTTGTGCGTCGGCGCGGCGAGGATGCCGGCGCCGAAGTTCTGCACGAGCTCCGCCTCGATCTGCTGCGCGGTCGCGCACTGGTCGATCCGGGTCTGGATGAACGCCTTGATCCGCTGCGCGGCCGCCGCGTCGGACTGGTCGAGCGTCGTGTGGCACGTCGGGCACATGATCTGGCCCTCGAGGTACGAGAGCGAGGTGCGCGGGTGCGCGCAGGCGGCCGCGGCAGGCCCGGCGAGCACGAGCGCCGCACCGACGACGGCGGCGACGCGGAGGATCACGAGTGAAGCGCCGCCTCGATTCCCTTGCGGAACGAGTTGGCCTGGTTCGTGATCGTGCCGACGACGTGCGAGCCGACGAGCCGGCCCTTCCGGTCGATGAAGTAGGTCTCCGGCACGCCCGTGAGTCCGTAGCGGTCGCCGACGGCGCCGGAGCCATCCTGCACGGTCGGATAGGTGATCCCGTGGTGCGAGAGGAACGTGCGCGCGTCGCTCGTCACGTCGTGATAGTCGACGCCGAGGAAGACGACGCCCTGGCCGCGGTACTGTTTCCACGCCTGCTCGAGCATCGCCGCCTCGCCCTTGCAGGGCACGCACCACGAGGCCCAGAAGTTGAGCACGACCGCCTTCCCGCGCAGCGACGCGAGCTCGAGCTTGCCCGCGCCGTCGATCCGGCGCAACGAGAAGTTCGGCGCGGGGCCTCCGATCCGCGGCGCGTGCTTCTGGTGTGTGAGATCCCAGACGAGCAGCCCCAGAAGACCGGCGACCGCGGCGAGCGCGACGACCTGGCCCGCGAGCTTGAGGCTCCGCATCAGGCGGCGACGATGAAGACGGGAGTGCCGACTGTCACGCGGTCGAACAGCCACTCCGCCTGCGGGATGAGCATGCGGATGCAGCCGTGGGACAAGGAATAGCCGATCGAGCCCGACTCCGGCGTGCCGTGGATCCCGACGCCGGGCGACGAGATCCCCATCCAGCGCGTGCCCAGCGGGTTGCCCGGCCCCGGCGGCGTCGGCTTCTCTCCCTTCGCCCACGGGTCGGGCGGCGGGTACCACCACGGGTTCTTCCACTTGACGACGATCCGGAAGCGGCCGAGCGGCGTCGGGTAGATCGCCTGGCCCGTGGCGACGTGGAACTGGCGGACGAGCCTCGCGCCCCGATACAGGTTGAGCAGGTTCGAGCCGCGTCGGATCACGATCACGGGGCCGATCGCATTCGCGGTCACCGAGGGCTGCGGACGGCGCAGCGCGACGCGCACCGGGACGCGTGTGCCGTGCGCGAGCGCAGTCCGGAGCGCGCCCACCGTGGAGCCACGCTTGATCACGAGACCGGGCTTCGCCTTCGTGACGAACGGCTTGAGCCCGCGGAGGAGCAGGCGGGCGTCGACGGGCTTGCGGTCGTAGCGGTCGGCGAGCCGCGCCACGAACGCCTTCACGGCCGGAACGTTCACGCTCGCGCGCAGCCCGAGCGTCGTGCCCGGCGCAACGGTGAGCGCCCTCGCCACGGCTGCGTCCGCGGGAACGGCGACCCCGAGCGCGGCCGGGGCGACCCTGAGCGTCAGGTGGCCGAGGCGGAGCACAGCCGGCCGTGCGAACCGCCTCTGAAGCGCCTGCACGGCGCTCTCCTCCGGCATGCCGCCGACGGCGACGCCGCCGAGCACGACGCCGTCCGCGATCGTCGCCGTCGTCTCCGTCGAGCTGCCGGTCGCGCCCGGGTCGGCGGGCGGCGGCGTGTCGGCGAGCACCGATGCCGAAAGAACGCCTGCGAGCGCGCAGGCGCCGAGGAGCAGGAGGAAGAGTCCGGCGCGTTTCACCATTTACGACCGAGGCGAGAGGATCCGCGGATCGTCGCTGATGATACCGTCGACCCCTGCTTCGAGCAGCACCCGAACGAGCGCCGGCTCGTTCACCGTCCAGACGTACACGGCCGCTCCGAGCCTGTGGCAGACGGCGACCGCGGCCGGGGTGACGACTCCCGCGTTGAGCGTTGCCGCGCTTGCACCGGCGGCCCGCAGCCAGCGCGGCAGGCGCCGCGGCAGCAGCGCGCGCAGGACGGCGAGCCCCGGCACGAGCAACGGCCGCAGCAGCCGCCGCTCGGAGACGCCGAGCCGGTCCTCCGGGTAGGTGAACGAGCGCGGCAGCTCGGGCGCCACCGCCGCGAACGCGACGAGCGCGGGCAGCGAGAACGAGCTGACGAAGCTGCGTGCGAACAGGTCGTGGCGGTGGAGCGCGGTGACGACGCCGGCCTCGAGCCCGGGCAGCTTGACGTCGAGCTGGACCGCGAGCCCGAGCTGCGCCGCGAGTGCGAGCGCGTCGTCGAGCGGCGGCGCATTCGCCGGCAGCTCCGGCCCGTGCGCCAGCACGAGCACGCCGTCGGGGCGGCGGAGCACGTCCAGCTCGACCGCGTCGACGCCGTGGGCGGCCGCCGCCTCGATCGCCGCGAGGCTGTTCTCCGCCGCCAGCGCCGCGGCCCCGCGGTGCCCGATGCGGACGAGGTCCCTGCCGCCCCGGAGCAGCTCGATCACGGCACCCAGTATCGCCCGCAGAGCCCTAGACTTTGTGCGTGGCCCAGCCGGTACCCAAGGGGCAGGCGGTGCCCGACGAGGACGACCCGGTCGATCCGACCGCGATCGAGCTCCGCTACCGCTATCACCGCGCCCTCCGCCACGCGCGCGTCCTGCGGCGTCAGGAGAGCCGCCTCGCCGGTTACCGCTTCTACGTCGTGCTGGCGGTGCTGCTGGCGATCGCCGCGGCGTTCGTGGTCGGCAGCTGGCACGAGATCCAGCGGCTCTTCGGGCTCTAGGAACGCGCTTGCCGCATACTGCGCCCTGTGCAGACGCCGGAGCCGATGCCGTCGCACCCCGTGGCCCCCGAGCCGCCGGAGCGGCGCCCGGCACCGCGGCCGACGGTTCCCGGCTACTGGGGCGAGCGGCTCGCCTGGATCGCCGGCCTCGTGCTCGCGATCTCCGCGTTCACCGACTGGTACGCGGGTAGCCAGACCGACGGGCTGACGCTCTCGGTCACCGGCTGGCACACGGGCGCTCTCGGCAAGCTCGTCTTCTTCATCGGGCTCGCGACGCTGATCCTCGAGGCGCTGCGCGAGGCCGGCATCGAGCTGCCGGCGACCGTGCCGGAGAGCCTCGTGCTGATCGCGTTCGGCTCGCTCGCGACGATCTTCGTGCTCATCCGGATCATCTCGATCCCGGACACGTTCTTCGACACCGCCGGCCGCGGGATCGGGATCTTCATCAGCCTGATCGCCGCGGTCGTGCTGATAGTCGCCGGGCTGCTGCGAGCAGCAGAAGAGCTGTAGCGGTCCCGAGCACGATGCCGCCGAGCACGTCGAGCGGCCAGTGCACGCCGACGTAGATGCGCGAGAAGCCGATCGCGAGCGCGAGCAGGTAGAGAAACGGCGCGGCGCGCGGCGCGGCGGCCGCGAGCACCGTCGCGCACGCGAACGCGATCGTCGTGTGGCCGGACGGGAAGGAGCCCCCGTGGGGCACGTGCACGAGCGGGCTCGGCTCGGCGTAGCGGGAGGGCGGGCGCTTCACACCCGTCGCCCACTGGAGCAGGCTGGCACCCCCGTCGGCCAGCGCGTCCGCGAGCGCGACCATGAGAAACAGCCGGGGCCGGCGCAGACCGACCGCGAGCAGCAGCCCGAGCACGAGCCAGACCGCCCCCCACGTGCCGACCCGCGACAGCCAGACGAACACCTCGTTGAGCGGGTGCCACCGGTGGTGAACGACCCAGCGCTCGAGGTGCCGGTCGAGCGAGATCATCAGAGAAGGCGCTTCGTCTGCTCGAGCAGCTCCTGGAGGTCGAAGGGCGTGCCGACGAACCCCTGCGCGGCGCGCGCCGCCGCGAGGGCGGTCGTTTCCTCGTCCAGCTTGCTGCTGTACATCACGACCGGGATCGAGCCCGCCCCGTGGCGTTCCCGGATGCGCCGCAGCAGCTCCCAGCCGTCCACGCGGGGCATCATCACGTCAACGAGGACGAGGTCGGGGTTCAGCCGCTCGATCGCCGCCAGCCCCTCATCCGCACCGTCGGCCTCGCCGACGGTGTAGCCCTCGAACTCGAGGTTGACCCGGACGAGCTCGCGCATCCTCGCGTCGTCGTCGACGACGAGCACGAGCGGGCCCCGCTCTGGCCGGCCGCGCGGGCCGGAGCGGTGGAGGAACGCCTCGAGGTCGGCGCGCCGGTAGCGGCGGTGGCCGCCGGGCGTGTAGAAGGCGGGCACGCGGCCCCCGTCCGACCACTTGCGGATCGTGGACTGGGCCACGCCGAGAAAGCGGGCAGCCTGTCCAAGCGTCAGCCATTCGCTGTCGTCTCTGTGAGCCATCGATCGTGCGGGGTAGAGCTTTCAGCAGATTTCTATAGAAAGATCACGGGTGCAGGGTTCGCACCGTCGTGACCGTGATGCCGGGCGTCGGATTGTCGTGCAGGGCCTCGCCGACGGCGACGCCGGCCGCGAACACGGCGGCGACGAGGAGGATGGCGAGCAGCCAGCGGATCACGACAGGTAGTCGACGGCGCCGCGCTGGTAGGCGTTGAAGGCTGCGGCGAGGATGAGTACGAGATCGCGGGGCCAGCCGGGCGACGGCGCGTGCTCCTCGACTGCCTGGCGCGCCCAGCGGTCGGCCTCCCGGTAAGCCGTCGCGAGCTCGGCGAGCGTGTAGGTCTGGCCGACCCGCTTGCGCAGCTCGTCCAGCACGACCTCCGTCTGCCCGACGAGGCGGTCGTAGCGGCGCCGGTCGCCGCGCTCGGCCTCCAGGCGGCGGCTCCCCTCCTCCCATTCGTGGCGGATCAGGACGAGCGAGTCGGACATCCCGGCGACTCTACTTGTGGTCGCTGCAGCACCGGTCCGGCCAGAGTGGCGTGACCTCGGCGAGGATGCGCTCGCCGAGCTCGTACCCCGGGCGCGCGAGCGCGAATGCGGCGTGCGCGTGGAGACACTTCAGTGAGCCGCTCCGGCCTGCGCCGCCGACGCCGAGGTCGAGCGAGGCGCCGCCGTCGCGGCCGGTCTGCCCCGCCGCCAGCTCGTGGCGGATCCGGCGCTGCTCCTCGTCCGCGCGCGCGAGGCTCGCAGCCAGCTCCGGCTCTGCGGCGGCGGCGGCCGTCCAGCGCTCGACGCCGCCGGCCGCCTCGAGGCGCGAGACGGCGGCGACCAGATGCCGGCAGGTGAGGTAGTACGTGGTCGGGAACGGCTCGCCGTCAGGGTCGTACGGGCTCTGCTCGGTCACCGCAGGCAGGCCGAACGGGCAGCGGCGGGCGACCCGTTGGAACGCGCGCGGCTCGCGGCCGATCTGGCAGGCGACAACGGCCCGGTCGGCGTCAGTGTCCACGGGGCGCCAGGCTAGCGCGCTCCCGCTTCCGCCACTGCTCGATGCCCTTGACGATGAACAGGTGCTCGCCCGGGCGGACGTACCCGAGGGCGCGCGCCTCGCGGGCCAGCGTGGCCGGCGAGGTGGAGTCGCCGAGCCGGCGCTCGAGCGTCGCCTTCTCCGTCTGGAGCCGGTGCACGACCGCGCGGTGCTGGCTCAGCTCGCCGCGCGCGTCGACGTAGGCCTTCAGCGGCCGGTAGTAGAGGAGCGCGACGAGCAGGAGCGCCCCCACCGCGAGCCAGCGGCGAACCACGATCGAGCGCGCAGCTCTTCGACCCCGTTTCCTGGGCATCGCGGCGGTTTTCGCCGCAAGGCATCGGCATCCTCCGCTCGCGCGCACGGTGCACAGAGACTGGAGGCTAGAGCCCGCGCAGCGGGTCTAGCCGGAAGCCGGATCCACGCGGACGGGGATGCCGAAGGCCACCACCGCCCGCGCCACGACCCCGACCGCCCCGCGCCGTAAGAGGCCGGCGGCTCGGCCGCCGGCCGCTCTGCGGAGCACACCTCGACACGCGCGAGAACCGAAGGTTCTCGCGCGTCACCTAAGCGATGTCGACCTTGATGACGTTCGTGGAACCGGGGATGTTCACCGCGGTGCCGGCGGTGATCACGACGCGGTCGCCGGTGTTGACGAGGCCCGAGTCGCGCGCGGCGGCGACCGAGACGCTCCACAGCTCCTCGACGTCCGCGCATTCGGGGATCAGGAGCGGCGTCACGCCCCACTCGAGTGCGAGCTGGCGGGCGGCCCAGTCGACGTGCGTCAGCGCAACGATCGGACGTCGCGGCCGCAGGCGCGCGACCGCCGAGGCGGTGCGGCCGGTGAACGTCGGCACGAGGATCGCCCTCGCGCGCAGCGCCTCCGCGAGGTCGCAGGCAGCGTTCGACATCGCGCCGCCGATCGTCGGGTTGTTGTTCGCCTCCGGCAGCTCGTGCCGGTAGCCCATGCTCGGCTCCACCGCGCACGCGATCCGGTCCATGTACGCGACCGCCTCGGCTGCGTACTCGCCGACTGCCGTTTCCTCCGAGAGCATCAGCGCGGAGGTGCCGTCGAGGACCGCGTTCGCGACGTCGCTCGCCTCGGCGCGCGTCGGCTCGGCGGAGTGGACCATCGACTCGAGCATCTGGGTCGCCGTGATCACCGGCTTCCCGCGTTCGAGCGCCTTCAGGATGATCCGCTTCTGCAGCAGCGGGACGAGCGCCGGGCCGATCTCGACCCCGAGGTCGCCGCGCGCCACCATCACGGCGTCCGCCTCGGCGAGGATGTCGTCGAGCACGGCGATCGCCTCGGACTTCTCGATCTTCGCGATCACGTGTGCGTGCGATCCCGCCTGCTCGATCAGCGTCCGCAGCTCGCGCACGTCTGACGGCGAGCGGACGAACGAGAGCGCGACGAAGTCGACGCCGACACCGAGCGCGAACTCGAGGTCGGCAATGTCCTTGCGCGTCAGCGACGGGATGGGGATCGGCACGCCGGGGAGGTTGACGCCCTTGTGCGCGCTCACCTTGCCGCCGACGACGACCGCGCAGCGCGCACGTCCGTCCTCGACCTCGTCGACGCGCAGGCGGACGAGCCCGTCGTCGATCAGCACGTCGTGCCCGGGCGCGAGGACCTCGCCGATCACGGCCGGTGCGACCGGGAGCTCGCTGCCGGAGGCCGACTCCTCCGCGCAGACCGTCACCTCGTCACCGGTGTGCAGGAGGACCGGCTCGTCGAGGTCTCCGATGCGCAGCTTCGGCCCTTGCAGGTCGGCGATCACGGCGATCGGCCGGCCGAGCTCCGCCGCGACCTCGCGGACGTACCAGGCGCGCTCCCCGTGCTCCTCCTGCGAGCCGTGCGAGAGGTTGAGCCGCGCCGCGTCCATGCCGGCCGCGACGAGGGCGCGCAGCTGCTCCGGCGTCCCCGACGAGGGACCGAGCGTCGCCACGATCTTCGTCCGGCGCGTCGAGATCACGGCTTCTAGGGTACCCGTGGATCAGACGGCAGCGACCAGGTCGCACTGCGACCTGGTCGCGGATTTACGCCCGGTTATCTTCCGGCGCGCGGGAACGCCTGCCAGCCGGGATAAGCGGCACGTCCGCCCAACTCTTCTTCAATTCGGAGCAGCTGGTTGTACTTGGCGACCCGCTCCGAGCGCGCGGGAGCGCCGGTCTTGATCTGCCCGATGCCGAGGGCGACCGCGAGGTCGGCGATCGTCGCGTCCTCCGTCTCGCCCGAGCGGTGGGAGATCACGGTGGTGTAGCCGTTCTCGTGCGCGAGCCGCACCGCCTCGATCGTCTCGGTGAGCGTGCCGATCTGGTTCACCTTGATCAGGATCGAGTTGGCGACGCCGCGCTCGATCCCCTGCTTCAGCCGTTCGGGGTTCGTGACGAAGATGTCGTCGCCGACGAGCTGGATCCGCTCGCCGAGACGTTCGGTCGTGAGCTTCCAGCCGTCCCAGTCGTCCTCGGCGTTGCCGTCCTCGAGCGAGACGATCGGGAAGCGCTCGACGAGGCCCGCGTAGAAGTCGGCCAGCTCGGCGGGCTGCGCCTCGCGGCCCTCGAAGCGGTAGACGCCGTCGGAGAAGAACTCGCTCGAGGCCGGGTCGAGCGCGAGCGCGATGTTCTCGCGGTGCCCCGCCCGCTCGGCCGCCTCGAGGATCGCCTCGATCGCGGCCTCGCTCGAGGGCAGGTCAGGTGCGAAGCCGCCCTCGTCACCGACCGCGGTCGCGAGCCCCTGCTCCTTCAGCACCTTCTGCAGCGCGTGGTACACCTCCGCGGCGATCTGCAACGCGCCGGCGAACGAGTCCGCGCCGACCGGCACAACCATGAACTCCTGCAGATCGATCGAGTTCGCGGCGTGCACGCCGCCGTTGATCACGTTCAGCATCGGCACGGGCAGCGTCTTCGCACCCTTGCCGCCGAGGTAACGGTAGAGCGGGCGTCCCGCCTCCACCGCGGCGGCCTTCGCCGTCGCGAGCGAGACGCCGAGAATCGCGTTCGCCCCGAGGCGGCCCTTGTTCGGCGTGCCGTCGAGCTCGATCAGCGCCGCGTCGAGCGCCTCCTGCTCGTCCCCCTTCAGACCGCGGACCGCGTCGGCGATCTCGCCGCCCGCGTTGGCGACCGCCTTGGTCACCGCCTTGCCGCCGTACGCGTCGCCGCCGTCGCGGAGCTCGACCGCCTCGTGGACGCCCGTCGAGGCGCCCGACGGAACGGCCGCGCGGCCGCGCGCGCCGGACTTGAGGACGACATCCACTTCGACGGTGGGGTTGCCGCGCGAGTCGAGGATCTGGCGGGCGCGGACGTCGGCGATACGGCTCATCGGGAAGTCTCCTTGGCGAGGTCGAAGTAATGATCCTGCCGCTCGAGCGGCAGGGCGCTCCAATTCTCACCTCGGGCGGCCGCGAGACCCTCAGCAATTTCCACGCGCTTGCGGAAGCGGTACGCCGCAGACCGTAGCTCGAGCTCGGGGTCGACGTTGAGCCGCCGCGCGACGTTCACGCAGGCGAACAGCAGGTCGCCGAGCTCCTCGGCCTGCCGCCGGTGCGGCTCGGTCTCCGGCGCCGGCTCGCCGTCGGCGGCGACCTCGTGCCTCAGCTCGCGCAGCTCGTCCTCGAGATCGGCCAGGGCGCCGTCGACGCCCTCGTACTCGAAGTTCACCGCCGCCGCGCGCCGTTGCACCTTTCGCGCGTACAGCAGCGCCGGCAGCGTCTCCGGCACGTGATGGAAGACGCCCTCGCGCTCCTCCTGTTCACGCTTGATCCGCTCCCAGTGCGCACGCACTGCGTGCGCACTATCGGCCTGAGCATCTCCGAAGACGTGCGGATGCCTGCGGACGAGCTTCGCGTGGACGCCGCGGGCCACTTGTTCGAGATCCCCATAGTCTTTTTCCTGAAGCGTCAACGCAAGGAAAAAGACCTGGAAGAGCAGGTCGCCGAGCTCGTCGAGAAGCTTCGAGTCGTCGCCGGCGAGCGCGGCGTCCGCCACCTCGTAGGCCTCCTCGACCGTGTGCGGGACGATCGTGCGCGTGGTCTGCTCCCGGTCCCAGGGGCAGTCGCGACGCAGCCGCTCCGTCAGAAGCTGCAGCTCGAGGAGGGCCTGCTCGAGGCCCTCCATGTCAGCCGTTCGTTGAGGTGGTGCCAGTGGTCGCAGTGGTTGCGGTGGCCGCCGGCTCGTACCCCGTCGCGTAGGAGATCTTCTTCGCGAAGTCCTTCTTCAGCTGGTCGGCCCACTTCGTCATCACGTTCGTCTTCTTCGTCTGCAGCAGCTGCTGGCTAATCGACGCCTTGACGCTGGCGAGCGGAGTCTGCTTCGCGGGCTTGACCGCGGAGAGCGCCTGGATGATGTGCCACCCGTACTGCGTGTGCACCGGCGGCGACGTCTCGCCCGTCTTCAGCGCGAACGCCTCCTTGTCGAAGGCGGGCACCGTCTGACCCTTGGAGATCGTGAGCTTGCCGCCCTTCGCGGCCGAGCCCGGGTCCTTCGAGTACTTCTTCGCGAGCTTGGCGAAATCGGCGCCGTTCTTGAGCTGCACCTCGAGCTGGTCGGCCAGCTTCTTGTTGTTCACGAGGATGTGCCGCACGTCGCGGCTCGCAGCCTGCCCGTACGTCGACTTGTGCGCGAGGTAGTACGCCTTGACCTCGCTGTCGGTGACCTTCACGTCCTTGGTGACCTTGTTGTAGAGCTTCTCGGAGAGGATCTGCGCGTACAGGTCCTGATCGATCTGCGCTTGCGTCAACCCCTGCGCCTTCAGCTGCGCCTTGTACTTCGTCTCGCTGCCGCCGAAGTACTGGGTCTTGAGCTGCTTCAGCCGGGTCTGGACCTCTTTCGGCGTGATCGAGATCGAAAGCTCCTTCGCCCTCTGGCCGAGCTCGTCTTCCTGGACGAGGTACTGCACGGCCTGATCCTCGATCGTCTTGTACTGCGTGGTCCCAGGCTTCGGGAAGGCCTTCTTCTGCGACTTGTAGTTACGCTCGGCGCCGGCCATCAGGTCGTTGAACTGCGCCTTCGTGATCGTGTCGGAGCCGACGAGGGCGACGGCGTTGGCCGGAACGCTCTTCTTCCCGCCGCCGCAGCCCGCGGCGAGCACGACGACGAGAAGGAGCAGCGGCAAGAAGCGAATAAGTCTCATGTGATCCCAGTGAGGTCGGTGACGCGGAATACCGGGACAGCGGTGGAGTGCTTGTGCCTCACGCTGCCTGGCGAGCCTCCAAGATAGCATCGACCAGGCGGAGCGCCTGGGGGAATCCGTCTTCTCCGCGAAGGCTCACTTCCCTGTTCCCTACGGTGTAGACGGCCGTGTGGATGCGTCCGCGGAGCTCTTTCAGCTCCTGGGAGCCGAGGACGAGCCGGCCGACGGTCGCCTTGCCGCCGCGGAAGACGAGGTAGTCGGCCCCGAGCCGCGCCACCTTGATCTTCGCCTCCTGGATCGCGAACAGGTGCTCGACCGGCTCCGGAAGCGGCCCGTAGCGGTCCTCGAGCGCGGCCTGGAGCTCGCGCAGCTCGTCCTCCGTCTCGGAGAGCGCGAGCCGGCGGTGGATGTCGATCCGGAGCGCCTCGGACGAGACGTACTGCTGCGGCACGTACGCGTCGATACGGGCGTCGACCCGGACCGGCCGCGCCGCGACCCGGCGCTGGCCCTGGAGCTCCGCCACCGCCTCGTCTAGCAGCTCGACGTAGAGCTCGAAGCCGACGGCGGCGACGTGGCCGGACTGCTCGGCGCCGAGCAGCTCGCCGGCGCCGCGGATCTCGAGGTCGCGCATCGCGATCGCGAAGCCGGCGCCGAGCTCGGTGTGGTCGGCCAGGGTGGTGAGCCGGGCGCGCGCCTCGCTCGTCAGCTCGCGCGCGTCGGGATAGAAGAGGTACGCGTACGCGGTTTCGTCGGAACGGCCGACGCGGCCGCGGATCTGGTACAGCTGCGCGAGCCCGAGCGTGTCGGAGCGCTCGACGATCAACGTGTTCGCCTGCGGGATGTCGATCCCGGACTCGATGATCGTCGTCGAGACGAGCACGTCCGCGTCGCCGCGCAGGAAGGCGTGCATCTTCTCCTCGAGCTCCTTCTCGCGCATCTGGCCGTGCGCGACGATGAAGCGGAGATCCGGACAGCTCTGCCGGAGTTGCTCGGCCCGCTCTTCGATCGATTCGACGCGGTTGTGCAGGAAGAAGCTCTGTCCGCCCCTATCCTTCTCGCGCGCGAGCGCGAGAAGGACGGTCTCCTCGTCGTACTCGCCGACGGTCGTGCGGATCGGGCGACGGCCCTCGGGCGGCGTCTCGATGATCGAGATGTCGCGCATCCCCGCGAGCGAGAGGTGCAGCGTGCGCGGAATCGGGGTCGCGCTCAGCGTGAGCACGTCCACCTCGAGGCGCAGCGCCTTCAGCAGCTCCTTCTGCCCCACGCCGAACCGCTGCTCCTCGTCGAGCACGACGAGCCCGAGCTCCTTCGGGATCACGTCGCGGCTGAGGATGCGGTGCGTCCCGATCAACACGTCGACCTTCCCCTCGGAGAACGCGGCGAGCACCTGCTTGACGTCCTTCGGCGCGCGGAAGCGCGAGACCATCTCGACGGTCACGGGGAAGTCGCGGAACCGGTCGCGGAACGTATTCCAGTGCTGCTCCGCGAGGATCGTCGTCGGCGCGAGCATCAACACCTGCTTGCCGTTGACGGCGACGGCGAACGCGGCGCGCACCGCGACCTCCGTCTTGCCGAAGCCGACGTCGCCGCAGACGAGCCTGTCCATCGGCCTCGGCGCCTCGAGGTCCTCCTTCACCGCCTCGATCGCGTTCTCCTGGTCCGCCGTCTCGCGGTACGGGAACGAGGTCTCCAGCCGCTCGAGCCACTCGTGGTTCAGGTCGAACGCGAACCCTTCGCGCGTCTGCCGCTGCGCGTAGAGCGCGATCAGCTCGGAGGCGAGCTCCCGAACCGATTCGCGCGCGCGCGACTTGAGCAGCTGCCACGCCTTGCCGCCGAGCTTCGAGAGCGCGGGCGGGTTCGCGTCGGCGCCGATGTAGCGCGACACCTTCCCGAGCTGCTCGTGCGGCACGTAGACGCGATCGTCGCCGCGGAACGCGAGCAGGAGGTAGTCGCGCGTGACGCCCGCGACCTCCTTCGTCTCGAAGCCGAGCAGCTTGCCGACGCCGTGGTCCTCGTGGACGACGTAGTCGCCCGTGCGCAGGTCGGCGAACGACTGGAGCGCGCGGCCGCCGAGGCGCCGCTCCCGCGGAGCGCGGCGGCGGAAGACCTGGTGATCCGGCAGGAGCACGAGCCCGAGCTCACGCCAGACGAAGCCGCGCCGCGCCGGCGCAATCGTGAACAGGAGCTCGGCCTCTGCGGGCAGCCCGTCGCCGGGCTCGAGCAGGCGGGCCTCGACCTTGCGCAGCATGTTCTGCGTGCGCAGCGCCTCGCCGCGGTGCGGGAAAGCGACCACGACGCGCTGGCCGGAGCGCACGAGCGCCTGCAGCTCGTTCTCCGCCTCGGCGAGGCCGCGGGCCGCGATCGCCGGCCGTTGCGCCTCGAAGGCGAGCGGCTGTCCCTGCGGGAACGGGTCGAGCTCCGTCGTGCCCTGGAGCGAGACCGGCGTCAGCCCCTCCTCCGCCCAGACACGGCGCACGTCGTCCGGCTGGAAGACGAGATCCGGTGCGCGCTCGAGCGGCGGCACGAGGTCCGCGGGAGCCGGGCGTACCTCGCCCTCCTCCCCGTGCCATTCCTCGACGAGGTCGAGGCGGCGCTCGACGGCCGGATAGAGCACCACCTCCGCGACCGGGTGCAGCGCCCGCTGCGTAAAGGACGAAAAGGCGCGGATCGACTCGATCTCGTCGCCGAAGAACTCGACGCGGAGCGGCTCGCGGCCCGTGGTCGGGAAGATGTCGACGAGACCCCCGCGCACGGCGAACTGCCCACGGTCGTCGACCCGCTCGACGCGCTCGTACCCCGCGAGCGCGAGCCCCTCGGAGAGGCCCTCGACGCCGAGCTCCAGTCCGGCGCGGAGCTCGATCGGCTCGGGCCGCGCCGCCGGCGGCGGCAGCAGCTCCGCGAGCGCCGTCGCGGACGCGCAGACGAGCCCGCCGCGGGCGAGCACGTCGAGCGCGCGGGCTCGTTCGCCGACGAGGTGCGGCGGCGGCTCGAGCCCGGACTCCCAGCGGACGCCGCGGCTCGGCAGGAAGCCGACCCTTGCCTCACCGAGGAACCACGCCGCCGCGTCGGCGGTGTCGCGCGCGTCGGCGTCCTCCGCCAGCAGGCAGACGAGCGACCGTTCGAGGCGCTCGTGCAGCGCCGCGAGCACGAGCGGCAGCGCCGCCTCGCTCACCCTGGCACGCGTCGGCAGCGTCTCGGCGAGCTGCGCAAGGCGCTCGTGCTCCGCGAGCTCGCGGACGAAGGCGTGTAAGACGGGACGGTCCATGACGAAGGGCGGAACCGGCGGGTTCCGCGGAGAGTCATCGTACCGGCGCGCCTTCCGCCGGCTCCGCACGCGAGCGCTTCTCGCCGGGTTTAGCGCGGCTTAAGCGCTTCTTGAGGCCCGTGCTCGACGCTTGCCGCGTTCTGTTCGTCGATGCCCGAAAGGAGCACGAAGCCGGTCCGAGCTACACGACTCCCATCCCGGACAAGAAGGGCGTGCCGTACAAGCTCGACCTGGACCCGGTGAACAGCGCAGTGGTTCTCGCCTACCAGGTCTGCGCATAGGCGTTCACCGGAGCTGAACCGCGTGGAGTGCGCGCGCCGCAGCGCCCACTCCCTTTGCGGCTCGGCGGGGCGTGCCCTCAGCGGCGGTTGACCGCGGCCTGGGTGCGCTCGACGCCCTCGGCATCGAGCGTCTCGACGGCGTCGGCGGCGCGTGCGATCAGCGCTTCCGCGTCCTCGTGCGGCTCGAAGTCGGAGAGCACCCAGTCGGCGAGCGGGCGCGGGTCGCCGCGCTCCGGCCGGCCGACGCCGACGCGGAGCCTGAGGAAGTCCGGTGTCTTCAGGTGCTGAGCGAGCGAGCGCAGGCCGTTGTGGCCGGCGAGCCCGCCGCCGAGGCGCACCTGCAGCCGTCCCAGCTCGAGGTCGCCGTCGTCGTGGACGACGAGCACGGCGTCCGGGTCGACCTTGAAGAAGCGCGCCGCCGCGCCCACGGAGCGGCCCGACTCGTTCATGTAGGTCTCCGGCTTGAGCAGCGCGACCTTGTGCCCGTCGAGCCGGATCTCGGCTAGCTGTCCCGAGAACTTCGAGCGCCACGTGCCGTCGTGGCGCCGTGCGAGCTCGTCGACGACGAGGTAGCCGACGTTGTGGCGATTACGCGCGTACTCGCGGCCGGGATTGCCGAGCCCGACGACGAGCAGGTCGAGCGAGGAGCCCTGACGGCGCGGCCAGAGCCGCACTACGCCTCGGCGTCGCCGCCGGCTTCGGCCTCGCCCTCGGCAGCCTCGCCCTCGGCCGGTTCGCCCTCGCCCTCGACGCCCTCGGCGGCCTCCTCGACCTCGACGACGCGCGACGGCGCGGCGACCGTGGCGACCACGGTCTCCGGGTCGTCGAGCACCGTCACGCCTTCGGGAATCCGGAGGTCCGAGACGCGGAGCACGTCGCCGATCGACAGCTCCGAGACGTCGAGGTCGAAGTGCTCCGGCACCTCGAGCGGCAGCGCCTCGACGCTGAGCTCGCGCAGCGGCTGCGCGAGCACGCCGCCCTCGCGCACGCCCGGCGCCTCTTCGGCGCCGAGCAGGTGCACAGCGACCGACGCGTTGATGGTCTGGTCGAGGCGGACCTCCTGCAGGTCGACGTGCGTGACGCCGCCGCGCACCGCGTCCACCTGGTACTCCTTGAGGATCGACGCGTGCGTGCCGCCGCTGCCGACGATCTCGACGTCGAGGATCGAGTGGAGGCCCGCTGCGCCCGTGAGCGCGTGGCGCAGCTCCCGCTCCGGCACGGAGAATGCGACCGGCTCACCGCGCCCGTAGAGCACGCCCGGAATGAGTCCCTGCGCGCGCAGGCGGCGCGTCTCGCGCGACCCCGTGCTCTCGCGCGCGCTCACGATCAGCTTCGTCCGCTCTCCTGCCATTTCGGCGGCCAACTGTAGCTAACGCTGGGAACCGCCGGCTCCCAGCGTTGGCGAGTTGTCTGAGGCGCGTCGGGGTGAGTATCGTCGGAGGCGTGTTCGAGGAGCTACTCCGGGGCTGGGACGGCGAGGAGGCGGTGATCCGCTTCGACTCTCCGAGCGGCGCCTGGATGTTCGTCTGCGTCCACTCCACCGTGCTCGGCCCGGCGGGCGGCGGCACGAGGATG
>JBEKEH010000030.1:0-27887 GCA_050013935.1 Gaiellaceae bacterium
CGTCGCGCCGTCACGCGAGAACGCGTACATCATCCGCGACGCCGACGTGATCGACGACATACCGCAGTAGAACTGTGCGCCGACGGTGATGAAGAGCATCACCTTCGCCGTCGTCAGCCCGAGCGCGTCGAGATACACCTGCTTGACCGCGAACGTGCCGGCCCCCGTCGTGGCGCTCATCTTCTGGATCGCGAACGTGACGCCCAGAGCGAGGATGTAGCCGAAGACGGCCGAGACGACGATCGACATGATCACTCCGCGGGCCGCTGACCGCGACGCGTTCTGCGTCTCCTCGCTCATGTGCGCCGACGCGTCGTACCCGGTGTACGTGTACTGCGCCTGCAGCAATCCGAGCAGGAGCACGAACCACAGCCAGCTGTGCGAGAAGCCGCTGTTGTTGATCGTGTGCCCGAAGACGGTCGAGAACGACTGGTGATGGGTCGGCTTGAAGATCAGGAAGCCGACGATGATCAGCACGCCGAGGACGTGCCACCAGACGGAGGCGTCGTTCAGGAACGCGACCAGCCGCACGCTGAAGATGTTCATCACGGCGTGCAGGAAGAGGATCACGCCGTAGACGGCGACGACCTCGTGCTGCGTGCCGTGGAAGGTGCTGGGCCAGAGCAGCTGGATGAGAGCGTCGGTAAAGACCGCGGCGCCGTAGTCGATGCCGGCGGTGATCGCGATCTGGCCGATCAGGTTGAACCAGCCCGTGAACCAGCCCCACACGGGGCTGCCCATCTTCGAGGCCCAGTAGTAGAGGCCGCCGGCGGTCGGGTACTTCGAGGCGATCTCGGCCATGCCGAGACCGACGATGATCACGAACAAGGAGACGAGCGGCCAGCCGTACGCCTCCTCGATCGGGCCGCCGTAGTTGATGCCGGTGCCGTAGAGCGTGAGCGTCCCGGACAGGATCGAGATGATCGTGAACGAGATCGCGAAGTTCGAGAACCCGCTCATCCGGCGCGAGAGCTCCTGGGCGTAGCCCAGCCCATGCAGGATGTGTCGGTCCTTGTCCAGCGTGTCGGAGCTCTGATCCGGAGCCGTCGGTAGTTCCGAGCGGTGCGATCCGGGCCTGGACTGATGGTCTAACGCCCGGTGGGGGCGATCCTGAAGTCGTCGGCGAGCGGCGTCGTGCCGCCGCCCCACGAAAGGAACCGAGATGTTCGAGACCATCGTCTGGGCCACCGACGGGTCCGAGTTGGCCGACCGGGCACTGCCGCACGTCATGGAGCTCGCCCGGATGCACCGCTCGAAGATCGTCGCCGTCCACGCGAACGAGTTGCTGAAGGGCCGCTTCGGCGGCGCGCCGCTGCTGGCTGACGAGCCCGACCTGCGCCAGAAGATCGAGCACCAGGTCGCCGATCTCCGCGAGCAGGGCGTCGCTGTGGAGCTGAAGGTGACCAGCGGCACGGGGGACGTGCCGGAGCTGATCGCGAAGGCCGCCCGCGACGTCGAGGCAGACCTCATCGTCGTCGGCACGCACGGCCACGGCGGCTTCAAGGCCGCGGTGCTCGGCAGCGTCGCCCGCGGGCTTCTGCACGACGCGTCCTGCCCGATCCTGGCGATCCCGCCCGCGCGCAAGGCCATTGCGGCTGAGCGCGAGCGCGAGCTCGTCACCACCGCCTGATCCCGCGTCGCGGGAGCGCGCGCCGGCCCTTCCAGGCGGTGCGCGCTCCCGGTGACGCGATTCCTTGCCGATCGCAGTCGATCCTTGGCGAATCCTTCGCCCACGCTTGGCGTGCGCCGGCGTACAACGGGGACATGGTCACCGTGCTTCCCGCCCTCACCGCCGTCATTCCGCCCTCCCCCGGCGTGACCGCGGCGGTGCGCCCCCCGGGCCGCGGCGCCGGTTGCCCCCACCTCGATCGGGAGGGGCCGCTCCCCCGGCGGCCCCTCCCACCGGCCGATGCGACGCCGTCTGAGCTTTGACGCCAACCCGAAGGAGCTCGCGCACCGCGATGCCGGGCCGACGCACGTCGCGCTGCTCTGGAGCCGGCGTACCCACCGAACGGCGGTCGTCGTCGAGGACGATGCCACCGGCGAGGTGGTCGAGCTGGACGTACGCGAGGGCGACGACCCGCTCGAGCTCTACGAGCATCCGTACGCGTACGTGGATGTCCGCGGCCGCTACCTGACCGCCGCAACGGCCTGAAGAGCTCGACCTCCAACTTCCGGGCTACGCCCGGCGCTGCCCGAGGTCTTCGATCACCGCCGAGAGACCGGCGCTCTCGGCGGACGGCAGCCACTCGCCGCGGACGAACCGGCGCGCGAAAAGCCGCTCGCTCGCCGCCTGCACGAGCGCGAGCACGTCCTTTCCCTCGCCGGGCGACGTCGCCCAACCGAAGGTCGCCTCCCGGCCAGACGCGCGCAGGCGCTCCTCGAGCAGAGCCGCCGTGTCGCGCCCCCAGCGTGCGTCCTGGCCGGGGGCGGCGATCGCCACCTGCGAGGTGCCGACGCGGGCGAGCTCGTCCTCGGGCTCGAGCTGTGCCGCGATCAGTGCGAGCGCCGCCCGCAGCTCCCGCTCGTCTTTCAGCAGCGAAAGCGGCCGCGCGTCGGTCTCCAGCTCGCCGACGAGCACGACGACGGGTCGGCGCCGCGCGAGGTGCCGCTCGACGACGTCGGTGAAGCGGCCGCTCGTGGAGACGCCGGTCGCCACGTCGCGGCGCGCGATGAGCAGGAGCTCCTCGAGCACGTGGAGCGAGTCCCGGAGCATGCTGCGGCCGCGGGCCGAGAAGTAGCCGATGGTCGCGCCGGCGATCGCGAACATCGCCAGCCGGATCGTGAGCTGTGTCTCGGTCGTGCCGTCCAGATCGAGCTGGGAGGTGAGGACGAGCGCGAGGACGTAGAGCACGAAGGCGAGGAGCCCCGCGCCCGCGCCCGCGATCGGCCCGCTCGCCAGGGCGACGAGCACGATCGGCAGGTAGAAGATCTGGCCGAGGCCAAGGCCGGGCCGGCCGTAGGCGACGTTCACGACGAAAATGCCCGGGTAGGCGGCGAAGGCCGCGACGAGCAGCCGCTGCGGCAGGCTCGCCTGCTGGATCGCCGACAGCCGCAAGAACCTGGTCAGTTGGGCCGACACCGGTCTCCGACGGTACGCAACGAGCATCGGAGAAGCAAATCGGGCTGCGACCCTTCGCGCTCTTAGCGCGCCCTTACCCGGCGTCCCTACGCTTGAGGCATGAACACGACTCCCATGTTGCAGCACCGGGGCGGCGGCTTCGGCTTCGCCCCCCTGTATCTCCAGCACGACCGGCCGGGCGCGCTCGCCTGGGCGACGTTCGCCCTCGTTCTCCTGCTGGTGCTCACGGTCGGAGCGATGATCGTGGCGAGGCTCGCCGCGCGGCGCTCTCATCGCTGGCGCGGGCCCCGGCACCTCGCGTTCGCAGCCGGCCCGGGCCGCCGCGACCCGCTCGACGTGCTCCGCTGGCGCTACGCGCGCGGCGAGATCAGCCGCGACGAGTTCCTCCAGGGCACGAGCGACCTCACCGCCCACGGCGACTCGCCGCCGGTGCCGCCGCCGCCGGAGTAGCGGAGGCCTCTACACCGGGCGCGTGATCCCGACATAGAGGTTGGAACACGTTGTCCCCTGCTCGGCCACGCGGGCGGCGAGCAAGTCGAACCGGGCGGTGTTGTACCTTCTAAGAGGTTCCATGGCCGATCTCAGGCGGTTCGACGGCGATCCTCCGGCGCACGAGGAGGCTTTCGCGGAGCATCGTGCAGCGGGTCGCTCCTTCGAGAGCGCATTCACGAACGCTCCGATAGGCATGGCGCTCGTCGACATGGCCGGCCGCTTGCTGCAGGTGAACGACGCGCTCTGCCGCATCACCGGCTATGGGTCAGAGCAGCTGAGAGCGACGACGCTGCAAAACATCACGCATCCCGACGACGTCGATCTCGACGCCGAGGACATGCTGCGACTGCTTGCGGGAGAGATCAGGAGCTATCAGGTCGAGAGGCGCTACCGCCATGGCTGGGGCCACTACACCTGGGTGCTGCTGACGGTCTCGCTCGTCCGCAACGACCAGGACGAGCCCCTGTATCTCATCTCCCAGGTGCAGGACATCTCCGCGCGCAAGGAGCTCGAGGAGCACCTTGCGTATCTGGTCGATCATGATTTCCTCACCGGCCTCGTCAACCGGCGGCGCTTCGAGGAGGAGCTGCGGCTGCACGTGGAGGAGGTGGCCCGCTACGGGCCCACAGGCGCGTTGCTCCTGATCGATCTGGACAACTTCAAGGACGTCAACGACAGCTTCGGCCACAAGGCTGGGGACGATCTCCTGAAGGGCATCGCGGGCTTGCTTCAGCACCGTTCGCGCCGGACCGACCTTCTGGCGCGGCTGGGTGGCGACGAGTTCGGCTTGCTGCTTCGCAGGGCCGATGCCGCCGAGGCGGCGACCGTCGCACGCGAGCTCGTCAAAGCTCTGCACCGCCACGTCGCCGTGCTCGGCGGGGAGAACATTCGCATCTCTGCGAGCATCGGCGTCACTCTTTTCGGCGGTCTCAGCGATCTCGAGATGTTTGCCTACGCGGATCTCGCGATGTACGAGGCCAAAGAGGGCGGACGGAACCGCTTTTCGCTCTATCACCCCGGTGGAGGCCGTCGGAAGCGCGCTTCGACCCGACTCGTCGAGGCGGAGCGGATCCGCCAGGCGCTCGAAGAGGATCGCTTCTCCCTCGACTGCCAGCCGATTGTTGATCTGACCAACGACGAGGTTTGCCAATACGAGCTCCTGCTCCGGCTCCAAGACGACCGAAGTGGGGAGTTGCTGCTGCCTGGTGCTTTCCTCTATGCGGCTGAGCGCTTTGGCCTGATCCAGGCGATCGACGCCTGGGTGGTGCGCCAGGCCGTGGCGCTTGTCGACGAGCACACGCGCGCTGGGCGCAGGCTCATCCTCGACGTCAACCTGTCGGGCAAGTCGATCGGCGATCCTGAACTCGCGGCGCTCATCGAGAGCTTGGTGACCGAGACTGCGATCGACCCCGCCTGCTTGGTTTTCGAGGTGACCGAGACGGCTGCAATCGCCAACATCGAGCAGGCCAAGAACTTCGCCCACCGACTCCTCGAGCTTGGCTGCCAACTTGCCCTGGACGACTTCGGTGCCGGCTTCGGCTCTTTCTTCTACTTCAAGAACCTCCCCTTCGACTACCTCAAGATCGACGGTGAATACATTCGCGACCTCGCCACGAGCCCGACGGACCGGCTGCTGGTGGAGGCCATCGTCTCGATCGCGCAGGGAATGGGTAAGAAGACCATCGCCGAGTTCGTCTCCGGTGACGACGTAACTCGCCTGCTACGGACGATCGGCGTCGACTATGCGCAGGGCTACCACATCGGGCCGCCCCGGCCGACGACCGAGGTTCTGGCACTGGCCGCAAACGCCTGATCGAGCGAACCGGGCCTGGCCGGGTCGCTCTGCGATGGTTTACGGATCGCCCTCTTGCGCCGCCCGGGTCGCGGTCGGGAGCGGGCTCGCGCTGGGCCGTTGCGGCTGCCCGGGGTACACGACCGACGCCGCCACCTACGGCGAGCCGGTCGAGATCGTCGACGTCGCCAAGCCACGGCTCCGGCTCGCCGGCGAGAGCCGGTCTGTCGTACCATCGCGCGTTTCTTCTCGTATTTGCCGCGGCCGTCCCGGCGCGTATTGTGCAGCCATGTCAGACGAGCGCTTCGAGAACGCGCAACCGAGTTGGGAACGCATGCGCGCCCGCAGCAGGGGCAGCGTCGTTCGCCTCGCACTTGCCTACGCCGCCCTCAGCGGCTTGCTGCTCGCCCTCGACGCACTCGCGCTCCGTTACCTCCCCGCTTCGACGGTGCACCTGCACAGCTCGCCTCTCGTCACTCGGGCCCGCTGGCTGTTTGTCCTGCTGCCGCCGATCTGGTTCGCGGCCGCGCCCTTGCTGCCGGGACGTCTGCTGCGCTGCGAGATCACGCTGATCCTCGCCGGAGCAACCTCGAACCTGCTCGCGATGCGCGTCTTCGGCGGTGCTCCCGACTACCTCGTGCTCCGGCGCGGGATCAGCTTCGGCAGCGCAGCCACGTGGCAGGCGCACCTCGCCTTCTTCAACGTCGGCGATCTCTCGATTACGCTCGGGCTCTGCCTGCTGCCGTTCGTGATCCTCTCCGGCGGGCGGGCGCTCGACCGCGGCGAGGTCGCAGTCCGCACGTAGCCGGCGGCACGTTACTCGCGCTAACAACGCGCGTCTGGCTCAACAGAGCTAGTGGTCCTCAGGGGAGTTCTTTCAAACCCTCCTGAAAGTCTTAAAGGCCTTCTCGACGGCCCTCCACCAGAATCTCACGAGCGGTGATTCCGGGCAAGCGCGGGTCGTGGTGCGCCGCTCGCAGTTAAGGAAGTCACCTGACTGTCCTCCGACCGAATCGGCTGCGGGCCGTAGATCGACACGGTCAGCAAGCTCCCGGATGTCCCGGTCGGCGGTGGACCGTATTTCTTATCGCGAGACAGCTGGGCTCGGATGCCGCGGCTGGGACGCTGATGGCGCTTTGTCCGTCATGCGGGCAGGTGAATCCCGAGGGCTTCCGCTTCTGCGGGGCCTGCGGCCGGCCCTTGCGTGTGGATGCGGGAGCCGGCGTTCGGAAGACGGTCACGATCGTCTTCTGCGATATCGCCGGCTCGACGGCGCTCGGCGAGTCGATGGACCCGGAGGCGCTGCGCGCCGTGCTGGCCCGCTACTTCGAGCGGGTGAAGGGCATCGTCGAGCTGCACGGCGGGACTGTCGAGAAGTTCATCGGCGACGCCGTGATGGCGGTGTTCGGCTTGCCCTTCGCCCACGAGGACGACGCCCTACGGGCGGTGCGCGCCGCGCTCGAGATGCAAGCGGCGATGCCGGAGCTTGGTGTGGCGGCGCGGATCGGCGTCAACAGCGGCGAGGTCGTGAGCGGCACCGGCGAGCGGCTTGCGGTAGGTGACGCGGTGAACGTGGCGGCGCGGCTCGAGCAAGCGGCACGGCCGGGCGAGGTCCTGATCGGCGAGGAGACGTTCGCATTCGTGGAGGGGGCCGCCGTCGTCGAGCACGTGGAGCCGTTGGAGATCAAGGGGAAAGCCGAGCCCGTGGAGGCTTTGCGGCTGCTCAGCGTTCGCGATGCGCCTCAGCGTGGACACGAGCTTCCCTTTGTCGGCCGCGAGCGCGAGCTGGCGCTCGTGCGCGAGACGTGGCGGCGGGTATGTCACGACCGGTGCTGCGAGCTGGTGACGATCGTCGGCGAGGCAGGGATCGGGAAGTCGAGGCTGGTCGCCGAGTCGCTGCGGGATATCGAGGCGACGCCGGTTCAGGGCCGCTGCCTGCCGTACGGGAACGGGATCACGTACTGGCCCGTGGTCGAGGTCCTGAAGCAGCTTCGGCTCGTTCCCGACGACGCGCGGGTCGCGACGGCGATCCGGTCGCTCCTGGGCGAGAGCGACGCACGGATCGGCTCCGAGGAGCTCGCGTGGGCGGTCCGCAAGACGCTGGAGCAGGCGGCAGGGACGAAGCCGCTCGTCGTCGTGTTCGACGACATCCATCACGGCGAGGAGACGTTCCTGGACCTGATCGAGCACGTCGCGCTGCTTTCCGCTGGTGAGCCGATTCTGTTGCTCTGCATGGCGCGGCCGGAGCTGACGGAGCGTCGTCCGTCCTGGCCGGTGGGCCTTCAGCTGGAGCCGCTCTCCGACGAGCAGATGGAGGAACTGACCAAGCCGGCGTCGCTGGCACTCCGGCCGCAAATCGTGCGCGCCGCCGGCGGCAACCCGCTGTTCGTGTCCGAGATGCTCGCGCTAACGGGCGCCTTTCACGTGCCGCCGACGCTGCAGGCGTTGCTCGCGGCCCGCCTCGACCAGCTCGAGCCCGCTGAGCGACGTGTCCTGGAGAGCGGCGCCGTTGAGGGGGAGACCTTCCACCGTAGTGCCGTGCAGGCGCTCGCACCCGATCAGCCCCAGCTCAGCCATCATCTCGCCGCACTTGTCCGCATGGGGCTGATCCGGCCGGACAAGCCCCAGATACCGGGGGAGGATGCGTTTCGCTTCCGCCACCTGCTCATCCGCGACGCCGCCTACGAGGCGCTTCCGAAAGCCGTGCGAGCAGACCTGCACGAGCGCTTCGCGGGCTGGCTCGGAGATCGCGGCGGCTCACTCGTCGAGCTCGACGACCTTCTCGGCTACCACCTCGAGCAGGCGGTGCGCTACCGCGACGAGCTCGGCGTGCCGACGGACATCGAGCGGCGAGACGCGGCCCGGCATCACCTGGTCGCGGCCGGGCGTACCGCGTTCGCACGGGAAGATCATGTCGCCGCGATCTCGATGCTCGAGCGTGCGGTCGCGTTGCGCCCGGAGCCGCCCGACGTCGGCCTGGAGCTCGAGCTCGTCCACGCCCTTGTCGCGGGCGGCCGCTACGTCGATGCGCTCTCGCGTGCAGATGCGCTCGCCAAACGAGCCGGTGCGGTCGGGAACGTCGTCGGCGAGCTCGGCGCCCGCATCAAGGCGGGAGGGCTTCGTGTCTTCCTGGAGCCGGAAGGCGCGACCGACGAGCTCGCGACACTCCTCGAGCGTGCCCTCCCGCAGCTGGAAGCCGCCGGTGATGACGGCTTGCTTTGTCACGCCTACGAATCACTCGGCGGGGTATGGAACATGCGCATGCAATACGACCGGGCGGGCGAGGCGTACGACCGCGCCGCCGCTCATGCCGCCCGCGCCGGTCTCCCCTACAGCTTCATCGGATGGCGGTCACTGTTGCGTCTCTGGGGCACGTGGCCGGTCGCTCGTTGGCTCGCCTGGCAGGAAGAACAGGAGGACCAGCGGGACAGTGGGCTCCGTATCGACCA
Source organism: Gaiellaceae bacterium (assembly GCA_050013935.1). Classification (GTDB taxonomy): domain Bacteria; phylum Actinomycetota; class Thermoleophilia; order Gaiellales; family Gaiellaceae; genus Palsa-739. Next base: position 8,816 of record JBEKEH010000030.1, read on the forward strand.
CGCTCACGCGCTCGCCATGCTGGGCCGAATCGACGAGGCGCGGGAGGAGCTCACCCGCGTGCAGGCAGACCTCGCCGACCGCGGAGCGTCCGCAAGGCAGGCTGGGATCGGTATGAAAGTCCTCATTCTCGAGCTCCACGGCGGCGATCCCGAGGCGGCACTGGCGGCGGGAAGAACGTCCTGCGAGGCGCTGGAACGGCTCGGCGAGTCGTCTGCCCTCTCGAGCCTGTGCGGTCTCCTCGCGCAGGCGTGCTACCAGACAGGACGGCTCGACGAGGTGGACGGCTGGGCCACACGCGCCGCGTCGCTCGGCGCGACCGACGATGTATTGACCCAAATCCTCTGGCGACTGGCGCGCGCAAAGGTCCTCGCGCGTCGAGGAAGCCACGTGGACGCCGAGAGCCTCGCCGGCGAGGCAGTCGCGCTCGCCGACAAGACGGAGTTACCCGACATGCAAGGCAACGCATACGCCGACCTCGCCGAGGTGCTCTCACTCGCCGGCCACTTCGAGGAGGCAAGGGCTGCACTCGAGGAAGCACTCGACCGCTACGAACGCAAGGGAGAACCGGTGATGGCGAAGCGGATCCGCGAACGCCTCGCTGCTCTCGGCAATAGACACGCCGTGCGGCGACCCGCGACTGTGGGACGCTGAGGAGGTTGAGCCGCCCACGCGGCGATTAGCGCATGCCGGGGTGCGCGACGGTCCTCTCGCCCGAGCGGAGCGGCTTGTATAGCACGTTGTCGAAACGACAACAAAAATGGACGCTAGGGGAGTTCTTTCAAACCCTCCACCACTACTTGAGGGTCTACTCAATTACTACTGCCCCACGTCTTCTCAGAGACGCTCCTCCACGAAGAACGGGAACAAGACCTCAGAGTCTCGGAAGTAGAACCCTCGCAAACGCCCTACTTGTAACTTATATTACTACGTCAGCATGCCCCCGGTCCAGCGGGGACAGTAGCGTCCCCGCTCGTGGTGTACGAGCCGGTTGAAGTCGGTTTCTGCCGCAGCCGTGGGGACGTCGTAGATCAGCAACCCTTCTTGGAGCTCGGTCGCCGGCGCCCTGCGCGCCGCGTGTATACGTGCGATCTTCCGCGGCGTCGAGGACCCGAATCACATGTTCGACCGCGCGCCTTGCTCGACTTCGCCGCCGACCGGCTCCTGCGTGCGGCGGTGGCGGCGCGTCGAAACGCCGACCTCGACCAGCTCGCGCTCTTCAACCGGCGCGAGCAACAAGGTCCTATTTAGGGGCCGGCTCTTCGACGGGCGCAGCCGGCAAGCTGACGACGAATCTCGTCCCTCGGCCGGGAGCGCTCTGCACCGTGACTGTCCCCTCCATCGCTTCGGTTAGCTGCTTGACGATCGCCAGGCCGAGGCCCGTCCCGACCGCCCGATTCGTGCCGTAGCGGCTGTGGAGGAAGAACCGCTCGAACGCGCGCGGAAGATCCTCGGGCGCGAGCCCCGGCCCGGTGTCCGCCACCGTCAAGCCGCCGGGTTTCGCCGCCACGGTCACGACGCCGCCGGCCGGCGTCGAGCGCAACGCGTTCTCGATCAGGTTCGACAACACCTGCAGCACCCGGTCCGGATCCGCCGTCGCCGGGGCAGTCGTCGGCATCTCGACGACGAGCGTGGCGCCGACCCTGCGGGCCTCGCTCTCGTAGCGGTCCACCGCCTCCTCCACGAGCTGCGCCAGATCGACGGCCTGCGGCGTGACGGCGAACACCCGCTGGTTCAGGCGCGCGAGATCGAGGAGATCGCGCACCAGGCGCTCGAGCCGCTTCGCCTCCTGCACGACCACGCTCGCGGCCTTCGGCACGTCGATCACCTGCTCGAGGAGCGCCTCGCCGTGACCCCGGATCGAGGCGAGCGGCGTCTTCAGCTCGTGGCTCACCGAGAGCAGAAAGGACCGCTCGGCGTCCTTCGCCTGGTCGAGTTCCTCCACCATCTGGTTGAACGCCACCGTGAGCGAGGCCACCTCGTCGGAGCCCTCGACCGGGAGCGGGCCGGGCCGCTCGCCCGCCGCGACTCGCCGGCTGGCGAGCGCGACCCGTCTGATCGGACGCGTCACGGCGCCCGCGATCAGGAACGCCGCGATCCCGGCGAGCCCCGCGCCCGCCGCCGCCGCGATCACGAAGGCGAGCTCGAAGGGCCGCCAGTCGGAGGCCTCGAGCTTCGCCGAGCGGAGCAGGACGATCGCCCGCTGCCCGTCCGGACGGGCAGCGTAGAGGTAGCGCCGCCCGTCGACCTCCACCGACCCCTGGGCGGGACGCCCGGCGCGGAGCGCGGCGCTGCCGGTGCGCGGAAGGAGAAGCGTGGCCTGGGGAAGCGAGATGATCGCGAGCCGCTCCTGCTGCGTCTCGAAGAAGACGCCCAGGCTCGTCAGTCGCTGCCCGACCGGCGGTGTGGCACGCTGCTGCGCGGCGATCAGCCCGGCCTGCCGCGCGAGCGCCTGCAGGGCCTCGTGCCGGACGGAGCCCCGCACAAGAACGGCGGCCAGGGTGAGCGTCAGGACGACGGAGGCGACGACGGCAATCGCGATCGCCGCGAACTGGCGCACCAGGAGCGACCTCACGGCTGCACCGCCTTGTAGCCGGCGCCTCGGATCGTCCGGATCAGCTCGGGCCGGCCCAGCTTGCGCCGCAGCTGGGCGACGTGCACGTCCACCGTCCGCGTCCCGCCGACGTAGTCGAATCCCCAGACCCGCTCGAGCAGCAGGTCACGGGAGAGGACGGCGCCGCGGTTCTGCATCAGGTAGGCGAGGAGGTCGAACTCCTTCGGCCGCAGCTCGACTGGCTCGCCGGCCACCCCGACCTCGCGGGCGCTCCGGCGCAGGACGACGTCGCCGAGCACGAGCAGCTCCTCCTCGGCATCGGGATCGGCCCGCCGCAGGACCGCGTTCATCCTCGCCACGAGCTCCCTGGGCGAGAAGGGCTTGCCGATGTAGTCGTCGGCTCCGCTCTCGAGCCCTGCGAGCCGGTCGGTCACCTCGTCCCGCGCAGTCACCATCACGATGGGAACCGAGGAGCGCGTCCGGATCTGCCGGCACACGTCGAGCCCGTCCATGTCCGGCAGGGTGAGGTCGAGGACGACGAGCCGCACCGGCTCCCGCTCGAGCGCCCGCAGAGCCTCGGCGCCCGAGCCGACCGAGACGACGCGGTAGCCCTCCTGCTCGAGGTAGGCCGTTACGAGCGAGGCGAGGTTCTCCTCGTCCTCGACCAGCAGGACGCTGCCGGCCATGCGTCGATCCTAGCCCGGCCGGAGGAAGCGCAGCTCGCTCGCGGGCTTGTTGCCCTTGGAGCCCTTGACGTTCGTGACGACCGTGTAGTAGCCGGGCTTGACGGCGCGAAGCGACGCCGGCTTCCCGTCGACGAACACACGCGTCTTCGCGTCGACCGGGATCGTCACCGTGCTTCCGCGGGCTTCCTGCACGACGACCGCATCGGCCGAGACGGACTCCACGACGGCGACGTCCGTCGCGTTCAATGCTTGCAGCTCCTGGGTGGCCTTGCCGGCCGTCCACTTGGCAACGGCCACGAACCCGGGCTTGACGGCGCGAAGCGACGCCGGCTTCCCGTCGACGAGCACGCGCGTCTTGGCGTCGACCGGAACGCTCACGGTACTTCCGTCGAGCTCCTTCAGGACGACCGCTCTCGCCGAGACCGACAGGACGATGCCCTGTCCGCTGCGAGCAGGCGGGCCCTTGACCTGAGGCTTCACCTCCACCGGCTTCGCGAGCGCGGCCGCCTCGGGACCAGCCGCCGCCGCGACTCCCACCCCGCCGCCGAACGGTCCGGCTGCGAGCACCACCGTCGCGAACAGGGCTAGGGCGACGAGGGTCGCACTCCACGGCCTCCTCGACATTTCGACCATGTGACTCCCATCGTCCCAGGCCGTGATTACCGGACCGTTCTCCGCGCGTAAACGCAGCGTAACGTCGCCTCCCGCGGCGCCGCTGCTCCCACGACGATCTTTACAACCGGAAAATGGCGCGAATACGGTCGGATGACCGCGCCCGGTCAGCATACGACTTGCTACCGCCCCTAGTTGCTCCCGCGCCTAGATAGAGCAAACGTTTCGGAAAGGGGAGAATGATGAAGAAGTTCTTGATCGGAACCGCGCTTGCGGCGATGATTCTTGTTGTGCCTGGGGCCAGCCTTGCGAAGGCCCCGCCGCCGAAGGCGCAGAAGTGCCAGCCGCACGCCGTCGCCTACATCGTGTCGGGCACGCTTGTGAGCGGCTCGCTGACCGCAAACTCGAACGGCACTTACAGCGGCAGCTTGACCGTGGACGTAATCAAGACCAACGACCACGCGAAGGCCGCCAAGGGCCTGGACGACGTCTACACGCTCGCCAACGCCAAGGCCAAGCTCCATGGCGAGAGCCCGACGGCGCTGACAGCGAACAGCCGGGTGAACCTCAACGGGACAATCACAACACGCGCCAAGAAGTGCAGCGGAAGCTTTACGTCGACGATCACGATCAAGAAGGCGGACATCAAACCGCCGAAGAAGCATTAGCGGGGTTGTCCCCCCGACTGCCCCGGCCCCACTCAGCGTGGTCGGCGAGCACGCCTCGACCACGGAGGAGAGATGGTTGAAGCACCCGCATTGCCGTTCCGCAAGCGCGGGAGGAAGCGCCGACCCGCTCTTGGCGGGGCGCGTCCGAGCCCGCCCACCGCCTGGAGCGCCGAGAGCGCCCAACCGGTTGAGATCGTCGCTCCAGACCGGTACTGCACCGGCTTGCTCCTGGAGTACGCCGCCCCGTTGTTTCCGGCCGAGATCGTCTCCGGCCCTGGGTGGGTTGTCAGGTTGCAACCGCCGCCCGGAGGAGGATGGGTGCTCGAGCTTCTCTCCCTCGTCGAGCGCTGGCTGGAATCCGCCCGGCTTCCCTGGGCCAATGTGCTCTACGACGGCCGCAGCTACCTGATCCGCGCCTCCACCGAGGTCGCGCAGTTCGCAGCAGCCGCGGAATCCACCGGCGACCTACCCGCCCATCTCTCGAGCTAGGAGACCTGCTGTCTGACCGAGCTCCGACGCACCACAACCTCTGATGAAGGAGGAATCGATGCGCAAGATGATTCTGCTCGCTGCGACCGCGGCACTCGTCGTCGCCGTTGGCTCCGCCGCGGCCAACACAGTGACGGTGACCATCACGAAGAACGGCTACGTCCCCAACTCGATGACCATCGGCCAGGGCGACACCGTCCAATTCACGAACAGCGACACCGTCGCCCACCAGGTCACGTTCAAATCCACGACTGGGGTGACGTGCTCGCCGAACCCGCTGGCGCTCCAGCCTGCCGCAAGCGGCAGCTGCACCTTCCAGAACGCCGGCAGCTATTCGTACTCCGACCCGAACGCGAAGGGCAAGAAGACCTTCAAGGGCACGATCACCGTCACCGCGGCTCCGGCGTCGCTCAGCCTGACGGCGAAGCCGCTGCTCGTGATCTACGGCGGCCACGTCGTGCTCGCGGGTGCGCTGTCGACCCAGACGGCAGCGGAGAACGTCGACGTGCTCGCCCAGCAGTGTGGCGCCTTGTCGGCCACGAAGACCGCGACGGTTCAGACGACGACAGCCGGTGCCTACACCTCGACCGTGCAGCCGCTGATGAACACCGCATACACAACGAAATCCAAGGCCGTGACAAGCAGTGCCGTCACCGTCCGGGTTCGCCCGACGCTCCGCCTCACGAAGGTCGCAGCGCACCGCTACTCCGTTCGGGTGTCTTCGGCAACGAGCTTCGCCGGCAAGTACGCGAGCTTCCAGCGATACAACAGCACCCTCGGGCATTGGGTCGCCCTGAAGAGCGTGCTCCTAAAGGCTAACTCGACCGGTATCGCTCCGACCGTCGCCACTGCCGCGTCGTTCCGGTCGTCCGTGCGAGCAGGGCTCCGCGTGCGCATGACGCTTCCGCAGGCGCAGGTCGGAAGCTGTTATGCCGCGGGAGTCAGCAACACCATCCGCAGCTAGCGCAGTGCGAGGGGCGATCCATCCGGGTCGCCCCTCACGCGCTCAGAAGGCGGCAGGAACCGACTCGCCTTGTAGTCGGCCCGGCACCCGGACGTCGGTCGGCGTCCTCGTCCCGTGGCGACAGGGACGTCGGTCGGCGTCCTCGTCGTAGAAACGAGTCGCCTGCGCGAGCGTCCTGTCGCCCGAGAGCTCCGGCTCTCCCTCGACAATTCATTCGAGGCAGGGCTCGAATAAGACGCCTCGCGTCCGGAAAATGGAGGCGGCGGGAATCGAACCCGCGTCCGCAGCCGCACCGGCTGAGCGTCTACAAGCGTAGGCTGCCCTTTCGCTTCGCCCGCCGGCCGGGGTGCAGCCGCCCTACCGACGGGCTAGCCATCCTTTGGTGTCGCGCTCCGGGCGATTGGCTCTCCCTCGGCGCCGAGCCCGTTCGTTGGCGCCGCCTCCGAGCCACGGGCCGAACCCGGAGGGGCGTCGCCGACTAGCTTGCGCTAGGCAGCGAGTGCGAGATCACTCTGATTCGCACTTGCGTTGTGCCGGTGGATTAACGAGGCCAACCGGCGACCTCGGCTTGCAGCTCAACCGGATGGATCGACCACGTCGAAACCAGGTCGCCCCCGTATGTTCGTTGCGAACAGTGTAGCTGGATGCCTCCTCAATGGCCCGTGGTCGGATGGTGGTGGAACGGGCCGATGTGGCCGCTGGAGACGGCATGCGTCACAGCCGGCAGCAGGAGCCCGACCGCCGCCCCGGACGCGAGTCCCGCGATCGCGATCGCGCGCGTCGGGTAGACGGCGCTGTACTGCTGCAGCAGGGTCACGATCCCGACGCCGAGGAACAGCCCCGAGAGCAGGCCGGTGACCGGTGCGATGCCGACGCGGTTCCGCAGCGGCCAGCCGCTGCCGAGCAGGCCGAGCGCGCCGAGGATGCTCAGGCCGAGCGCCGTGCCTCCCGCCACCGTCGTCAGCGGGTTCCCCTCCACCCGGACGAGCGCAGTGCCCGTGCACGCGACCGCCGGCCCGCTGCTGACGCCGCTGACCTGGTAGAGGCCGACGCCCCACGTCGCGTAGTCGTTCACCTTGAGCGTGCGCCTCCACGACGCGCCGTTCGTCGACCCGTTCTTCACCGTCCAGCTGAAACCGGCGAACGCGAGCTTGATCTTCAGCGTCGAGATCGCACTCGCGGCTGACATCGACACGGCCACGAGGCCGCCCTTCTTGACATGGATCGCAGCGCCCGGGTCGGTGCCCGAGCGGCCTGCGACGGCGGCGCCGGCGATGTTCGCGGCGCACGGCCCGCTGATCGTCGCGGACGCCGTCGAGGCCACGACCGCAGTGAGCAGGACCGCTACGCCTGCCGCACCGACGAGACGCCTCATGTGACGCATCTCCTTCACCCCTTCCCGTGGAATCCTCGGTCGACGTAGCCACGCCGCCCGGCCGCACCCATCGGGGAATCCGCTGCTACCTCCGGACGGACTTCAGCTCGCGCTCGATCTGGCGGCGGGCGTCACGGTCGGCGATGTCGCGCCGCTTGTCGCGCAGCTCCTTGCCGCGCGCGAGCGCGAGCTCGACCTTGACGCGGCCGTCCTTGAAAAAGAGCCGGGTCGGGACGACCGTGAGGCCCTTCTCGCGCACCTGGCCGTAGAGCCGGTCGATCTCGCGCCGGTGCAGCAGCAGCTTGCGCGGCCGGTCGGGATCGTGATTGGCGCGGTTCCCCTGGTCGTACTCGGCGATGTGGACGCCGACGAGCCACGCCTCTCCCTCACGCACCTCACCGTAGGCCTGCTGGAGCGAGGTCTTGCCCTCGCGCAGCGACTTCACCTCGGTCCCGGTCAGCACGAGGCCCGCCTCGTAGCGGTCCAGCAGCTGGTAGTCGTGCCGCGCGCGGCGGTTGTCCGCGATCAGCTTCTCGCCCTTGGCCTTCGCCATGCAGCCAAGTGTAGGTCGCGCCCGTGGAAGCTAGGCCGCGTCGGCCAGCTCGCGCGCCGCCTGCCGCACCGATTGCATCAGCGCCTCGTTCAGCTCGTCGGCATCCTCGCTCAGGAACGCTCCGACCGCCCCCAGAACAGCCCGCCGCGCGGCATCCGGTAGCTCGTAGAGCCGCGGAGCGACCCGCAACATCTCCTCACGCCAGTCGAGCACGCGGTCTCCAGAATCGAGCGGCATGACTCCATCATCGTCGAGGTCGCATGCGCGCTGCATCACGAGTTTCCCGCTGACAACGCACCGGAACGGGTGATACGTCTTCCCGCGGCCGGGGGATGACGCGCCGACACCTAGTGCCCCTAGGCGCCGGACGCCGGCCAGGTGGAGGAGCCGAGCGGCTTCACGAACAGCTCGTCCTCTTTCCAGAGGTGCACCCGGATCAGCGCGTCGAGCCCGTACAGGAGCTCCTGCAGCGTCGGCACGTCCTCGTCGTCCGCCTCGGCGAGCTTCGCGATCCAGGAGCGGATTGCGAGGTGGTCGTACGCCATCGCCGCCGCCGCGAGCGGCGAGCCGCCGCGCGACGCCGCCTGCGGATAGAGCACCTGCTCGTCGATGCGCGTGTGCGGCTCGATCTTCTCCTGCAGAAAGGCGACGATGTCCGCGAGGAGCGCGAACCGCGACGTCGTGTCGAGACTGGGCAGCAGCCGGGCGGTTGCGCGGAGCTCGTCCGTCCAGGCCCGGAACTCCTCGTGCTTCGCAGTGAAGTCGCCGGCTGCAGCCATGGCTGGAGCGTGCCCGGAGCGCCCCGGTCGCAGCATCGGCGGCGGCACCGAGGCGCGATGCGGGTTTCCCGCTACCTGCGGCCGGCGCGGTAGCCGCGCGCCATGAAGCAGCGGTCGCAGAGCGTCGCCCAGGGCGCGGTGCGGGCGCCGCAGGCGCGGCAGCGGCCGATCGTCGGGTCGGAGATCTCCGCCCGCAGCTCCTGCACCACCCGGGCCGCCGCAGCCTCCTCGAGCGCGGCCGCCTTCTCGATCGTGACGCCGGCCGTGCCCGGGTACTGGAGCGCGAACCAGCGCAGGATCGAGGCCTCGCGCGCCGCCTGCTCCGCCTCGGACAGCCCGGCCGCGTCGAGCCGCCGCGGGTCGAGCAGCCAGCCGATCACCGTCCGTTGCGAGGTGTCGCCCGCGAGCGCGGCGGCAAGCGTGCCGAGCAGCGGCAGCCCGTCCTCGTCGATCGGCGCCTGCATCAGCTTCCAGACGTCGGCGAGCTCGAGCCGGAGGCGGCTGTGGTGGAGCGCGTCCCGCACGGCGTCGAGCCGCGCGAGCAGCGGCTGGATCGACTCGACGGTGAGCCAGCCGTCCACGCTCCAGTAGCGGAGTGCCGCGTGCCGCCACGCCATCAGCGCCGGCTCCAGCTCGTCGACGCGGGTCACGTTCAGGTCGGAGAGCTGCGGGCGCAGGCGGCCGGTCTCGACGATCCGGTAGCCCCAGTGGCCGCCGGGCAGCTCGACCTGCGGCGTCAGCGCGTCGCGCACGAGCTCCGGGTCGGGGTCCGCCCACGGAACGCCGGTGAGCACGCCGACGTGGCCGCGCTCGTGGAAGCCGAAGCGGCCGGCGCGGCCCGCGATCTGTGCGATCTCCCACGACTCGAGGTCGCGGCGCTCCTTGCCGTCGAACTTCTCCGTCTCCGCGAACAGGAGCGTTTCGCAGGGCAGGTTGACGCCGTGGCCCAGGACGTCGGTCGCCGCGCACACCTCCGCGGCGCCGGAGATGAAGCGGTCGATCTCCTCCCGGCGCGAGGCGAGCGGCATCGCGCCGTAGAGGCAGACGACGCGCCCGGGGTGGAACTGGTTCAGCTCGCCGGCGAGGCCGATCACCGCGCGGCGGCTGAAGGCGACGACGACGGTGCCGGCGCCGAGCCCGGCGATGCCGCGACGGCCGATCCAGTCGAGCGGCGCCTTCCGCTCGAAGAAGCGCACCTCGGCGTCGGGGAATGCATGGCGGACGAGCGGCAGCGCCTCGACCGCGCCGAGCAGGAGGATGTGCCGGTACTCGCCGCCAAGCATCAGCCGCGTCCACGCCGACCCGCGCTCCTCGTCCTCGGCCCACTGCACCTCGTCGAGCACGAGCGTCTCGCCGTGCATCGGCGCCATCTCCGCCGTACAGCAGACGATCGACGCCCCCGGGTTGACGCGCTCCTCGCCGGTGACCAGCCCGACCCGCTCCTCGCCGAGCTCGGCCGAGAGCCGCCGGTGCGCCTCCTGCGCCAGCATGCGCAGCGGCGCCGCGTAGACACCGCGCCCGGTCTCGACGAGGAAACGCAGCGCGTCGTGCGTCTTGCCCGAGTTCGTCGGGCCCAGGTGCGCGATCACGGTTTCCGGCTCCGTCGTCCGCGCCGGCAGCCGGACGGTCAGCTCGGAGATCGGCTTCCGCCGCGGCTGGCGCGCGCGGTAGCGCTCGCTGCGGCTCGGCCGCTTCTGCCGCTGGTGACGCTCGCGTGGCATGAAGCCACGGTAACGAGAGGTGCCGCTAGCTCGTCGGCCGGGCGAGCGTGCGCAGGGCCGCGGCGAGCGCCTCGTCCTGCGGCGTCGCCGGGTTGTCGGCGGCGTCGATCTGCGGGATGACGCCGACGCCGGAGATGTCCTCGCCGGACGGGGTGTAGTAGTGCGCGGTCGTCAGTTCGAGCGCGGCCCCGTTGCCGAGCGGGTCGAGGGTCTGTACGACCGCCTTGCCGAACGTCCGCTGGCCGACAAGCGTCGCGCGGTGATGGTCGCGCATCGCCGCGGCGACGATCTCGGCCGAGCTCGCGCTGTACCGGTCGATGAGCACGACGAGTGGCAGCCGTATCGCGCCTGCAGGCGCGACGACGCGGTAGACCTGGCGCGGGCTGTGCGCGCTCACGAGCGAGACGACCACGCCGCGGTTGAGGAAGAGCGACGAGACGCTCACCGCCTGGTCGAGCAGGCCGCCGGGGTTGTCGCGCAGGTCGAGCACGAGTCCCTGCGCGCCCTGCCGCTCCAGCTCGAGCACGCTCCGCGCGAGCTCCTGGGCGGCGCCGAGGCGGAACGCGGTCAGGCGGACGTCTCCCCAGCGCCGGCCCGCGTACGCGAGCAGCCGCGCCTCTACGACCGGCGCCCGCACCACGTCGCGCCGCACGCTCAGGTCGAGCCGGCGGCTGCCGCGGAGCAGCTCGAGGCGCACGTGCGTCCCGCGCGGGCCGAGGATCCGCGCCAGCGCCTGTGCCGTGTCGAGGTGCGACGCCGGCGTGCCTTCGATTCCCACGATCGTGTCGCCCACCCGGACGCCGGCGTCGAAGGCCGGCCCCGGCCGCAGCGAGGCGACGACGAGGCCGCCGGCCGAGGGCAGCACGCTCACGCCGATCCCGGAGTAGCGCAAGGCGGTCTCCTGGCGGACGAGCCTGTAGTCGGACGGCGCGAGATAGGCGGTGTACGGGTCGCTGAGCGCCGAGATCATCGCGCCGACGGAGCCGAGCCGGAGCACGCGCGACGGCACGGGCCGGTAGTAGCGGGCGGCGAGCGCCTCGCGCACCCGGTCGACGACGGTCGGGATCCGCACCGGCGCCGCGGCCCGGTCTCGCTGCGACAGCTCGTATCCGAGCACGAACGGCCCGGCGAGCACGAGCCCGGCTGTCAGAAGGACGAGGGGGCACCGCATGTGGTCCGCGCGAGCATAGACCTCTGACAGGAGCTACGCACCTCTCGGCGTGTCGGTTTGCGCCAGGGCGTGCTCGGCGAGCGAAGGTCTCACGACTGCGACCAGGTCGCGACCTGGTCGCATGCCGTAGAGCGTCGCCTCGAACAGACCGTCACATCCCCGCGCGCGGGGATGGTGACGCCACCACCGCGCGCGCCCCCACACCCCTCGGCTCACGCCAGAAAAGAGGCCGCCGGCTCTGCCCGCGGCCGCTCCGCGAAGCCGAAACCAGCCCCGCGCGAAGAGCGTCAGCTCTACGCGCGGCTAAACCTGGAGGAAGCGGCGCAGCGTCAGGCCGGAGCCGGCGGCGCCCAGGAGGAGCCCCGCGCCGATGAGGGCGAGCGCGTTGAGCGTGAACGGCAGTGCGTGCACGTCCGAGCCGCCCCCGATATGCGGCAGGATCGACGGCAGCGCGACCTCCTTGCCGATCACGAGCAGGATCACGGCGAAGATCGAGCCGCCGAGGCCGCAGATCAGCCCCTCGAGCATGAACGGGCCGCGGACGAACCAGTTCGTCGCGCCGACGAGCTTCATCACCTCGATCTCGCGCCGGCGCGCGAAGATCGACAGCCGGATCGTGTTCGCGATCAGCAGCGTCGACGCCGTCACGAGCAGCACGACGGCGACGAGGAAGGAGATCCAGATCACCTCGGCGATCGTCAGGACGCGGTTCGCGGTCTTGCTCCCCCAGCGCACGTCGTCGACGCCGGCGTAATGCGCCTGCTGGATCTTCTTGCCGAGGATCGGCGTGTACTCGCCCTTCGTCGGGGTCACGTTCCACGAGTCCGGGAGCGGGTTCGACGGCAGCGGCGTCTTGTACAGCTGCGGAAATTCCTTCTCCATCTTCTTCTGCGCCGCCGTCTTGGAGACGAAGACGACGGTCTTCACGCCGCTGAGGTGGCGCAGCTTCTGGCCGACCGCGTACTCCTGCGCCTGGCTCGTGCCGGTGGCGAAGTAGACCTTGACCTGCAGCTCCTTTTTCACGTGGTTGCTCCACGAGAGCACCCACGTGCCGAGCGCGATGAACAGGCCGAGCAGGAACATCCCGATCAGCACCGTCATCGTCGCCGCGAACGTCGTCGAGATGTTCATGCTGATCGACGACCACGCTTCGGAGAAGAGCAGACGGAGGCGGCTCACTCGGAGGTGTACCTCCCGCGCCGCTCGTCGCGCGAGAGGCGGCCGTCCTCGAGCGCGATCACGCGCTTGCGCATCTTGTCGACCATCTCGCGGTCGTGGGTCGCCATCAGGACCGTCGTGCCGGCCCGGTTGATCCGGTAGAGGAGCTGCATGATCCCGACCGACGTGTCGGGGTCGAGGTTCCCGGTCGGCTCGTCGCAGACGAGCAGCGGCGGGTGGTTGACGACGGCGCGCGCGATCGAGACGCGCTGCTGCTCGCCGCCCGAGAGCTCGTCGGGAAGCGAGTTCATCTTGTGCGCCAGGCCGACCATGTTCAGCACCTCTGGCACCTTGCGCCGGATCGACGGGCGGCTCTCACCCTGCACCTTGAGCGCATACGCGACGTTGTCCGCCGCGGTGCGGCTGGGCAGCAGCTTGAAGTCCTGGAAGACGCAGCCGACGTTGCGGCGCAGCAGCGGCACCTGGCTGCCCTTCAGCCGCATCAGGTCGCGCCCGCCGACGAGGATGCGTCCCTGCGTCGGCTCGATCTCCTTCAGCAGCAGCTTGATCAGCGTCGACTTGCCGGAGCCCGACGCGCCGACCACGAAGACGAACTCGCCCTTCTCGATCACGATCGTGACGTCGTTCAGCGCAGTGACGTCCGGCTCGTAGATCTTCGTGACGCCCTCGAACACGATCATCGCCCCGGCGACGGGGACCGGCCCCGGCTGGGTGGGCTCCTGCGGTCGGTCTACGACCGCGGTCTGGAGCTCTGTCTGAAGGTCAGTCACGTCCAGTGCCGGGTGTCCGAGGCGTTAGCAGGCCAGGTGCCCGCGCCGATCCGACGGCGGAGCCCCAGTCTAGCGGACGCTTCGGCGACCTAGCCCCCATTTCCTGCTACCTGCAGGAGATATGCCCGAATGAAGCCGTCCAGCTCGCCGTCCAGGACGGCCTGCGTGTTCCCCATCTCGAAGTCCGTCCGGTGGTCCTTGACGAGCTGGTAGGGGTGGAGGACGTAGCTGCGGACGGCGTTGCCGCCGAAGCCCATGCTGACCCCTCCCCGCTCGCGCGCCAGCTCCGCCTCACGCTCCTCCTCGGCCCTCTCGGCGAGGCGCGAGCGGAGGATCTTCATCGCCGTGTCCTTGTTCGCGGACTGGCTGCGCTCGTTCTGGACGGAGACGACGATGTTCGTCGGCAGGTGCGTGATTCGCACCGCGGAGTCGGTCTTGTTCACGTGCTGCCCGCCGGCGCCGGAAGAGCGGAACGTGTCGATGCGCAGGTCGTCGTCTCCGATCTCGACCGGGACGTCGTCCGCGAGGAGCGGTGCGACGATCACCTGCGCGAAGCTCGTATGGCGGCGGTGCGCAGAGTCGAACGGCGACAGACGCACCAGCCGGTGCTTGCCGCGCTCCGCCTTGAGGATCCCGTACGTGTTCTCGCCCTTGACCGTGAACGTCGCCGACTTGATCCCGTACTCCTCGCCCGGGCTCACGTCGAGCACTTCGGTCTGGAAGCCGCGCTCCTCGGCCCAGCGCAGGTACATGCGCAGCAGGATCTCGGCCCAGTCCTGCGCGTCGGTGCCGCCTGCGTCGGCCTGGATCATGACGACGGCGTCGCCGGCGTCGTACTCGCCGCTGAAGAGGGCGTCCTCCTGCAGGCGTTCGAGCTCGCGATGGAGCGGCGCGATCGTGGCCTCGACCTCACCGGCGAGGCTCTCGTCCATCTCGAGCAGCTCGCGCGCGTCGTCGAACTCGTGGCGCAGGCGGTCGTAGCGCTCGAGCCGCTTCGCGAGCCGCGCATGCTCGGACGAAACGCGTGCCGCGTGCTCCGGCTCGTCCCAGAATCCCGGCTGCCCGAGCTCCTGCTCGAGCTCGGCGAGCCGCACCCTCAGTCGATCCGGGTCAAAGGTAACCACGGACCCAGTCGAGCTGGGCCCCGATCTCCTCGAGTTTCTCCTGCAGGCTGAGTTCCTGGTCCGCCATGCCGCTGCGGATGGTACCGACCCCACCTTCGACGCCCACACCAGGGCCGGAGCGTAGAGCAGGCGCAGCCGCTCTACGCGGAGGCCGGATCCACGCGGGCGGGGACGCAAGGCGCCACCGCCCGCGCAGCGAAACCCGCCGCCCCGCGCCTCAAAAGGCCGGCTGCTCCGCCGCCGGCCGCTCTGCGGAGCACATCCTCCCCCGAGCGGAACCGAAGGTTCCGCTCGGCCCTAAGCGCCGTGGCATTTCTTGAACTTCTTGCCGCTGCCGCACCAGCACGGGTCGTTGCGGCCGAGCTTCTCGTGCGGGCTCGCGTGCACGGTCTGAACCGCCACCGGTGCACCCGCGAGGGCCCCGGCGCCGCCCGCAGCGGCGATCACCTCGGCGCCGGCCGACGTCTCGTGCTCGTAGCGGAGGTTGCCGTTCGTCGTCTGCGACTGCTGCGGCGCGAGCTGCGGCGGCGGGACGCCCTCCTCCGGCCCGGCGAGCTCCGCGTGGAACACGTGCAATACGACCTCGGCGCGGATCGCCTGGCCGAGCGCCGTGAACATGTGCTCGCCCTCGGCCGTGTACTCGACGAGCGGGTCCTTCTGCGCCATCGAGCGCAGGTGCACGCCCTCGCGCAGGTAGTCCATGTTCTCGAGGTGCCCGCGCCAGCGGACGTCGACGACCTGGAGGATCACGAACCGCTCGAGCTCGCGCATCAGCTCCGAGCCGAACTCCTCCTCCTTCGCCTCGTACTCGTCGCGCGCATCCGACTGGAACTCCTCGATCAGCGCCTCGCGCGTGATCTCGGCCAGGTCTTCGCGCAGCTCCTGCGCGGTGATCTCGGTCTGGTAGAGCGCCGCCATCGCGTTCGTGAGCGCCTCGAGGTCCCACTCCTCGGGGTACTCCTCCTGCGTGAACTGGAGCACGGTGTCCTCGACGACCTCGTCGATCCACATCTTCACCTGCTCCGACATGTCCTCGCCTTCGAGCACCTGGCGCCGCTGCTCGTAGATCCGGCCGCGGTGCCGGTTCATCACATCGTCGTACTTGAGGACGTTCTTGCGCATGACGAAGTTCTGCTCCTCGACCTTCTTCTGCGCGCCCTCGATCTGCCGGCTGAGGATCTTCGCCTCCATCGGCTGGTCCTCCGGGATCTTGAAGCGCTCCATGATCCCCTTGATCCGATCGCCCGCGAACAGGCGCACGAGGTCGTCCTCGCCCGACAGGTAGAAGCGCGTCTCGCCGGGATCGCCCTGGCGGCCCGAGCGGCCGCGAAGCTGGTTGTCGATGCGGCGCGACTCGTGCCGCTCGGTGCCGAGCACGTACAGGCCGCCGAGCCCGACCACGCCCTCGCCGAGCTTGATGTCGACGCCGCGGCCGGCCATGTTCGTCGCGATCGTGACGGCCTGCTGCTGCCCGGCGTCCTTGACGATCTCCGCCTCGCGCGCATGCTCCTTCGCGTTGAGGACGTTGTGCGGCACACCCTGGCGCGTCAGCAGCTGCGAGAGGTACTCGGAGGTCTCGACCGCGATCGTGCCGACAAGCACCGGCTGCCCCTTCTCGTAGCGCTCCTTGATGTCGCGAACGACAGCCGTGAACTTGCCTTCCTTCGACTTGAAGACCTTGTCCTGCAGGTCGGCGCGCGCGACCTGGACGTTCGTCGGGATCTCCACGACGCTGAGGTCGTAGATCTCGACGAACTCCTTCTCCTCCGTCTTCGCCGTGCCGGTCATGCCACCGAGCTTCTCGTAGAGGCGGAAGTAGTTCTGGAGCGTGATCGTCGCGAGCGTCTGGTGCTCCTCCTGGATGCGGACGCCCTCCTTCGCCTCGACCGCCTGGTGCAGGCCCTCGCTCCAGCGGCGGCCCTCCATGATCCGGCCCGTGAACTCGTCGACGATCTTCACCTCGCCGTCCTGGATCACGTAGTCGATGTCAAGGTGGTAGAGCGACTGCGCCTTCAGCGCCTGGATGAGGTGGTTCACGAGCTGCGAGTTGCGCGGGGCGTAGAGGTTCTCGATCCGCAGCGCGCGCTCGATCTTCTCCACACCCTGCTCGGTGGGCGCGACGGTCTTGTGCTTCTCGTCGAACTCGTAGTCGGCGCCCGCCTCCTCGGCGGCCCCCTTCGCGTCGCCGGGATGCGCCTCGTGCGCGATCAGCTGCGGGACGACGCGCGCGAAGTCGTAGTAGAGCTGGGCGGCGGTCTCGGGCTCGCCGGAGATGATCAGCGGTGTGCGCGCCTCGTCGACGAGGATCGAGTCGACCTCGTCCACGATCGCGTACGCGTGTCCGCGCTGCACGACGCCGTCGAGAGAGACCGACATGTTGTCGCGCAGGTAGTCGAAGCCGAACTCGGAGTTCGTGCCGTACGTGACGTCGGCCTCGTACGCCTCGCGCCGCGGCTGGAACGGCATCATGTTCTCGATCGCGTCCGTGCGCATGCCGAGCATCTCGTAGACAGGCAGCGTCCACTCACGGTCGCGCTTGGCGAGGTAGTCGTTGACGGTGACGAGGTGCGTGCCGCGCCCCGTGAGCGCGTTCAGGTAGAGGGCCTGCACGGCGACGAAGGTCTTGCCCTCGCCGGTCTTCATCTCGGCGATGTCGCCCTCGTGCAGGACGATGCCGCCCATCAGCTGCACGTCGAAGAGACGGACGTCGAGCGTGCGCTTGAACGCCTCGCGCACGGCGGCGAAGGCCTCGAAGAGGACCTCGTCGAGGTGCTCGCCGTTCTCGAGACGCTGCCGGAACTCGACCGTCTTCGCGGCAAGATCGGTGTCGGAGAGCCGCTCGAAAGCGGGCTCGAGCGTGCTGATGTAGGCCGCCTGCTCGACGAGCCGCTTGAGCCGCCGCCCCTCGCCGAGGCGAAGGACCTTCTCGAAGGAGCCGAGTTGCTGGGACATCCTGGGACAGGGTACCGGGCAGGCCTCAGAGCGCCGAGGCCCGGACCTCCCAGAGGTCGCCGTCCAGCCGCTCCGCGTGGACGGTGTACTCCGCGCCTTCGCGCTCCCCGCGCTGCTCGAGCACGGGCACCGCGCCGAACTGCTTCTCGTCGTCGACCGCGAACGTCGTCCCGTCCGCGGTGTGGGTCACGACGATCTCGTCTCCGGCCGGGCCGTCGGGGATCTCGAGCACCTCGATCCGCCTGGCCTGAATCGCCCAGAGGGTCTCGTTCTGGCGTACGGCGCGCGCCCGGTACGGCGGCGGCAGCTGCTCTTCGACGGCCGTGGCGAGCGGCTCGAGCGAGGTGTCGGGGCCGTCCTCGACGAGCACGGTGCCGTCGGGCAGGGTCACGAAGCGCACGGCGGCGCCCTCGACGTCAGGCGCCTCGGCCGTGATCGTCGCCTCCCAGTCACGCGGCCGCGGCACCCCGTGGATGCCCGTCTCCAGCCAGGCGGGGCGCGTAGCGATCGGCGCCGCGTCGGGTGCGACCATGCCCGCCTCGCGGGCCAGGCGCTCGTGCAGCGGCTCGCGCCGCCGAAAGAAGCCCACGCCCTAGAGCTCGGGCGGCTCGGCGCCGTTGAGGGCCTGCTTGTCCACGGCCTTGCGGCGGCCGCGGCGCTTCTCGCGCGCCTCCCTGATCTGGCGGACGAGATTCTCGACCAGCTCGTCGATCGAGGCCTTCATGTCGGTGGAGGCCTCGCGCGCGCGCAGCGTGTGGCCCTTCAGCCGCACGGTCGCCTCGGCCACCTGGTTCTCGGCGATCGACGGGTTGCGCTCGACGGCCAGCTCGACCTCCACCTCCGCCAGAGGGCTCAGCTGCCGGTCGAGCTTGCCCAGCTTGCGCTCCGCGTAGTTCCGGATCGAGTCGCTCACCTCGAGGTTCTTGCCCTTGACGTGAAGCTGCATCCTGCCTCCTCAGATCGGCCTGTCTCGAGCAGCCGTAAACCCTACTCCGGGGAGTCGCACGGCGCGTGCAAATGTCGCCACGTCGACGCGGCGGGCGCCGACGGCTCGAAGGGCCGACGCGGCCGCGCTCGCGGTGGCGCCGCTCGTGTAGACGTCGTCGACGAGGAGGACGAGGCCGCGCGCGGGCGCGGCAGCGCGGAACGCGCCGGCGACGTTGCTGCGGCGGCCGGCCAGCGAGAGGCCGCGCTGGCGCTGCGAGGAGCGGGCTCGCACGAGGAGCGGCTCGCACGGCAGCTCCCAGCGGGCGGCGAGCGCCCGGGCGAGCCGCTCTGCGGGATGGTGGCCGCGCTCGACGCGGCGGCCGGCGTCCGGGGGGACGAAGGTGACGACCGCGGTGGCCGCGGGGCGCGGCACCCGTTCGGCGACGAGCTCCGCCGCCGTGTCGGCGAGCCGGCGCAGGCCGCGCTCCTTCCAGCCGGCGACGAGCCGTCGCACGGCGTCGTCGTAGGCAACCGCGGCGCGGGCGGTCGC
>JBEKEH010000031.1:0-45201 GCA_050013935.1 Gaiellaceae bacterium
ACAGGAGCGCGGACAGCTCCGGATAGAAGGGTGACCGTTCATCGGGCCGGACGACCCGCGCGCGACCAATGCGATCGCTTACGACAAGGCCGGCGTCCTCCAGCCGGTTCACTTCGCGGAGCACCGTCGTGGCGTCGAGCCCGATTTCGCGGGCAAGACCTGCGAGGGGGATTGGCTCCTCCGGGTGCAGGAAGATGCGGGCGAGCAGTCGGCCCTGGCCACGCGAGCGGAAGATCGGCAGCAGGAGCGGTGCGTCCGTTCGCATAGTGCGTATGATGCACGAAATCGTGCGTTATACGCAAGTTACTGAAGCCTGGCCGTAAGGGAGACGCAGGATGGGCTATCGGAAGACCACGGTCGAGATCGACGTCGAGGAGCTGCAGAAGGCGCAGGAGTCGCTTCAGACGCACGGCATCAAGGAGACGGTGAACGCAGCGCTCCGGGAGGTCAACCGGCGCTCCGCGCTCAGGGAGGCCGCGGCGTATGTGCTCTCCGGGAGCATGCACGTGCCGGACGAGGAGGCCTGGGCCGGCCGGCGGGAGACGCGGAGCTACCTGCCGCAGTTCGTGACGGAGCTGCTCCCCGACGAGATCGAGGAAGCGGAGCACGAGCGCGCCACGACCCGCGGCATGAACCTCGAGCCCGGCCAGAAGCCCGACCGCTCCAACTGAACGAGCCGCCTACCAGACCGTCAGCTCAGGATCGAACGCGCGCAGCCGCTCGTCGCGCGTGACGAGCTGCGCCCCGGCGGCGCGCGCAGTCGCGTAGATGATCCGATCGGCCGGGTTGGCCGCGAAGCGAAGCTGCGCCGCGTCGAGTGCGACTTCGGCAGTGAGCGGCAGCGACTCGACACGGTCACGCGCGAGGGCCTCGCGCACCCACGCACGCACAGGAACGTCGAGGTTGATCCGCCGCCGCTGCACGAGTTGCACGAACTCGAAGACGCTCATCGTCGACACGCCGATCCGATCAGCGCCCTCGATCACTCGCCGCGCCGCCCTGGGGAGCCTGTGCGGCGCGTCGACGGACCACACCCATGCGTGGGTGTCGAGGACGATCACAGCGCGTCGTCGTCGCGGATGAGCTCGGTGTCGCCCTCTCCCCAATCGAGGCTGAAGTTCACGAACTCCTCGTCGGAGATGTGGTACGTGACGGTCCCGATCAAGCTCCTCGGCTCCTCCGCCGGTACGACCTGCGCGACCGGCTTGCCGCGCTTGGTCACGACGAGCGTCTCCCGCGTCTCCGCGACCTCGTCGAGCAGCTTGAGGCACTTCGCCTTGAACTCGCTTGCCGCGATCGTCCGCTTCGTCGCCATGTGACCAGTGTAGATGGTCATCTCCTGCCGCGGTAGTGCCGGAAACCGGCACGGCCGGTTCAGGCAGCGGCAAGCAGCGCGTCGAAGACGCTCGGCAGCGAGTCGAGCAGGAGCTCCGCGCGGAGGCGGCTCGCCAGCTTCCGATCCGCCGCGACCCGAGCGCACGCATTCGCGAGCGCGGCGGAGGCGAGCGGATACGAGGGATCGGGCAGCCGCTCACGCACGCGCTCGACGAGGACGGCGAGCCGCTCCTCGTGCCACTCCGTCGCCAGCCGCTCGGCCGCGGCGCGGTACGCCGCCTCGGTGCGGTCCTCGGCGGAGGCGTCGATCGCGTCCACCGTCTCGGCGCTCTCGATCACGCTCCAGAGGTCGCGGCCCTCGAGGGAGAGCGCGAGCACCTCGACCGGGTCGTCGCGCATGTCGGCGTCCTGCTCCAGCAGCCAGAGCACCTCGGGGTCGAGCGGCCGGAGTCGCTCGGTCACACCGGCGACGACCGCGCCCGCGAGCACGAGGTCGGCTGCAAGCTCCTCGTCGCCGAAGTCGGCGACGACGCTCGACCACATCTGCGGATGGTCGATCCGGAACCCGTTGCGGATGCGCTCCCGCTCGGCTTCGCCCAGGCACGTCCCGCCCGCCTCGAGCGCTTCGCGGGTCAGCGACTCGGGCGCCGTGAGGGCCCAGCGGTCGAACTCGACGGACGCGGGACGGTAGCGCGGGAAGTGAAACGCCAGGTCGACCAGCTCAGCGGCCACCTCGTCTTGGCAGCGCGCACGGTCACGGACGACGTCGACGCCGCAGCAGCGCTTCACCTTTCGCCCCGAGCCGCACGGGCACGCGTCGTTGCGCCCGACCTTCACGGCGGGGAGCGTACGCCCGCTACCGGACGGTCACGAGAAGCGCAATGGCTAGTGGACGCGGCCACAAGTCCATCGGGGTTGCTCCGTCTTCCACGTGCTCCGCTGGATGATCGCTCCGATGGTCCCCACGGCGTAGAAGCAGAGCATGATCAGGGCGGCGCCGAGCACCACCCACACCGGGATCACGGCGCCGAGCGCGAGCGGCGGCTGGGGCGGAGTTGGGCGAACGGTTGGGAACGGCCGCAACCTGACTGAAGTCAGGTTGCTGAAGGCGCCCGTCCGCCCGCGCCTCAACCCGCCTGCTCGACGACGAGGACGGGCCGATGCTCGAGCGCTTCAGCGCCGCCGGCGAGGCTTGATTTCCTCAGCGTACTGAGTAAAAATACTCAATGCATTGAGTACATTGTCAAACACCCCGCCCTTCCACCGGCCTGTGTTCGAGCAGCTCTCCGCGCGTCTGCTCGAGCCGCGGCGGTTCATCCAGGTGCTCGCGGGCCCGAGACAGGCCGGCAAGACGACACTCGCCCGGCAGGCGGCGGAGACCCTTGCGCTCCCGGTCCAGTACGCGTCCGCGGACGAGGCCGTGGGGTTCGACCGCGCCTGGCTCTCGGCGCAATGGCAGCTCGGTCGCGCGCGCACGCGCGAGGACGAGCACGCCACCGCGCTGCTGATCCTCGACGAGGTGCAGAAGGCTCCCGGGTGGGCCGACGTCGTCAAGCTGCACTGGGACGAGGACACCGCGGCCGGGACGAGGTTGAAGGTCGTCCTTCTCGGCAGCGCCCCCCTGCTCGTGCAGAGCGGGCTCTCCGACAGCCTCGCCGGGCGGTTCGAGCTGACGCGCGTCCCGCACTGGAGCTTCGGCGAGATGCGCGCAGCGTTCGGCTGGGATCTCGAGCGCTTCCTCTACTTCGGCGGCTACCCGGGCGCGGCGGGGCTCACCGGCGACGAGGAGCGCTGGCGCGCCTACATCCTCGACTCGCTCGTCGAGACGACGATCTCGCGCGACGTCCAGCTCCTCACGCCCGTGCACAAGCCGGCGCTCATGCGGCAGCTCTTCCGGCTCGGCTGCGAGTACTCCGGCCAGATTCTCTCCTACACGAAGATGCTCGGTCAGCTTCAGGACGCGGGCAACACGACGACGCTCGCGCACTACCTCGAGCTGCTCTCGGGCGCCGGGATGATCTCCGGTCTGCAGAAGTACTCGGGCTCGGCCGTGCGACGGCGCGGCTCGAGCCCGAAGCTGCTCGTCCACAACACCGCGCTGATGTCGGCCGTCCTGCGCGTCCCGTTCCGGGAGGCGAGAACGGACGCCGATCTTTGGGGGCGGTTGACAGAGACGGCCGTCGGCGCGCACCTCCTCGCCGGGGTTGCCGACGTCCTCTACTGGCGCGAGCGGAATCGCGAGGTCGACTTCGTCGTCCGCAGTGGCCGCGACCTGGCGGCGATCGAGGTCACGAGCGGCCGGCGCAAGCAGGCGCTGCCCGGGCTCGGCGAGTTCACGTCACGCTACACCGGCGCACGGCCGCTGCTCGTCGGCGGTCAGGGGATTCCGCTCGACGAGTTCCTCGGCGAGCCCGCCGACCGCTGGCTTCGCTAACCGCGGGGCAACCCTGGCCCCCCATGCGAGCGGCGCGTCCGCGAGGTCGCGCGCATCCTCGATCACCTCGAGTAGGTGTCGCGGGCGCGGCCTCCATTCGGCGATCGTCGTCAGGACGACGCCGGCGACGAGCTCGCGCTCCGCCACATCCGGCTCTCCGGCCTCGGAGCGGAGCCGCTCCCACTCCGCGGGCTGAGCAGCGCGGCGACAGCCGCGGGTGTCGCGCCGTGGCAGCGCTTGAACTTCCGACCCGACCCGCACGGGCAAGATCATTGCGACCGACCTTCACGTGCGATACGCCATCAAGATTGCGTCCACGTCCTCGCCGGCTCTGTGGTAGTGGCCCTTGCGGTAGCCCTCCCGCTCGAAGCCGAACTGCTCGTACAGCCGGATCGCGGGCTCGTTCCACGGGAAGACGTGAAGCTCCAGCTTGCGGATCCCCGCGACGCGGGCCCAGTCGACCGCGGCCTCCATCAGCGCCCGCCCCACGCCCTGGCGGCGGGCGTCCTTTGCCACCATCAGGCCCAGGTCGGCGACATGAGCGCTCGCGGGATGCGTGTCGCGCGCGACCGAGAGGCGGCCGACGATCGCGCCGTCGGAGCGCTCCGCGACGAACACCGCGGCATGCGGATACCGGCGCAGCGCCTTCAGGTAGCGGCGCTCGTCCGCGACGCTCCGCCACTCGCCCTCGGAGGAGATCAGCCACGCCTCCGGCTCGCCGCTCACCTCCTCCGCCAGGCGCGCCAGCGCGGCCGCGTCGTCCGGTTCGGCTGGGCGAACGACGAAGCTGCTGGTCATGCGCGTTCCCCTGGGCGAACGGCTCGGAACGGCCGCAACCTGACTGAAGTCAGGTTGCACGTTGGGGCGCTCATGGGACCACCACGCCGGCGCCGCCGCGGCGCGGGTCGCCCGCTGCGGCGAGGCGGCCGCCGGGCAGCACCTCCACCGCGCTGACGCCGCCGAAGTAGAGGTTCTGCCGCTTGAAGCGGACGACCTCGCTGCCCTGCGCCTCCAGCGCGTCCGCCACGGCTGCGTCCTCGCAGTACACGATTCCCTCCTCGGCATGGAGGCGCGGGGCGTTCACCGCCTCCTCGACGCCCATTCCCTTCGCGACGACGTTCACGACGATCTGGAGGATGGCGCCGCGCAGCCGCGCCGAGCCGGCCGACCCTAGAACCAAGCGCGGGCGGCCGTTCCGCAGTACGAGCGACGGCGCCATCATCGACGTCAGCCGCTCGCCCGGGCGCGCGTGCTCGCGCAGATCCGCCTCGCCGAGCATGTTGTTCAGGTGGATGCCCGTCCCGGGCACGACGACGCCGCTGCCCGAGCCGAGCGACGCCGACAGCGACGCC
The DNA here is from genome assembly GCA_050013935.1 of Gaiellaceae bacterium. Taxonomy (GTDB): domain Bacteria; phylum Actinomycetota; class Thermoleophilia; order Gaiellales; family Gaiellaceae; genus Palsa-739. The sequence continues at coordinate 5,122 of JBEKEH010000031.1, forward strand.
GCGTCGCCGCGCGCGTCGACGACCGAGATGTGCGTCGTCCCCGACAGCAGCCGCTGCGCGACCCCGCCGCGCTGGAGGCCGCGCACGAACGCGCCGCCGCGCACCGCGTCCTGCGCCTCCATCGCCGCGACGAGCGCCTCCGGCGACGGCTCCGCGTCGCCGAGCGCCTTCAACCCGTACGCGACGAGCAGGCCGCCGCTTACTCCACCGCCACCGGCCGCCGCCGGATCACCCGATAGGCGGCGAGATCCTCGAGTGTGATCGAACCGCCGCCCGCCTGCACGTGCGCGACGAGCCGGTGCGCGAGCTCGCTGCGGTAGAGCGCGCCCGCGCCCCCGGCGCCGATCCGCTCCAGCGTCTCCGCCAGCTCCGGCAGCGCGAAGCGCTCGCCCGCGCGGAAGGGCCGCCCGCCGGCGCCGTACATCGCGTCGCCCTCCGGCGAATGGCGCAGCAGGCCGTCCAGGATCCGGTGCAGGTAGCCCTGCGCCGGCGTCAGCTCCACGCCCTCGCGGGCGAGCCGCGCCGCCGGCTCGACGAGCTCCGCCCACGGCACCGACCCGAAGCGTTGGTGCGCGGCCTCCAGCCCGAGCGCCGTGCCCGGCACGGCCACCGCCGCCGCGCCGGTGTGAAACACCTGCTGCGTGTCGCCGTCGAAGTCGACCGCCAGCGGCAGCAGCTCGCTCGCGCCTGCCGGCGTCCGCGGAACGGCGACGAAGAAGTCGAACACGCGCGTCCGCCCGTCCCTCGCGTCGTGGACGAGCATGAAGCCGCCGCCGCCCGGGCCGGTGAGCATGCTCTCGCAGACCCAGGAGGCGAACGCTGCGGCGACGCACGCGTCGACCGCGTTCCCACCCGCCGCGAGCACGCGGGCGCCCGCCTCGGCGGTGAGCGGATGGCCGGCGGCGACCGCGCCTCTCATCGCTCCGGCTCGAGCTCGAGCCAGGACTCGGCCGCGCACACCGTCAGCCGAAAGAAGCGCAGGAACCCCTCCTGCCCGAGCAGGTTGAACGCGAACGGCCAGGGATCGCAGAAGGTGACAGGTGCGTCGTAACGAACCCCGGCGACGGTCAAGTCGGCGCGCGTGTGGCGGGCGGTCGTCGACACACCCCCGACCCTGATCGTCGACTCCGGTGCCCCGCTCAGGTCAATGCCGGTCGCCTCGGCAAGCCACATCCCGAAGCGGTTGGTCGTCGCGCCCGTGTCGATGAGACAGAGCTGCGGCGCGTCCTCGAGATCCTCGACCTGCACGGGAACGACCGGCCGAAGCAGCGCCGACGTCTCGCCCGGTAGTTCGAGGAACTCGAACCTCACTGGGGTGCGAGACCCTCGGCTTCGTACAGGGAGGCCGGGACGCGGAACATGCCGTACGAGGCGCGGCGGTTGTGTCGCGCGAGCCAGCCGAGCACTTCCTGAGGAGTGTCGGCGGCGACGAGGACGTCGGTCGGCGACGCAAGCGCAACCCACTTGCCGACGAACGGCGCGAGCGCGGCCGCTTGCCTACCCCCGTACGGCCCCTCGCCGGTTGCTTCCGGCGGGTTCTGCTCGTGGGTCACCCGCGCAGCCTGGAAGCCGAGCCGCATCAAGACGCGACGGGCCTGATGCGTCGTGAAATCTGCGCGATCGAGCCCGGTCGCGCAGGAGATCACCTGCTTCGGCGGATACCTTCGCCCGTGTACGACCACGTAGTGCTCCCGGACCGGATCGGGAAGCTGGCGGCCGACGGCGTCCTCGACCCGATCCCGGTCGAGCTCGAAGTCGTGCCCCGAGATCGTGAACTGTGCCACGTCGCGAATCGTATTCTCTGATTCGTCTCTACGCAAGTGTCTCTGTCGGCCGGCGGCGACCGCGCCTCGCATGGCCCGGAGCCTGCGCAGGAGAGGCTGCTACCGTGATTCGACGCTGCCGATAAGAAGGACGACATGGGCACGACCCCGCACGAGATCCTGAACCGCATCGGCAGGCGGCGTCTCGCAGCGGCGGCCGCGCTCACGCTCACGCTCGTCGTGCTCGTCGCGACGCCGCAGCTGCTCGGCTCGCGCGTCGTCACCGCCTTCGGCGCGCTCGACGAGGCCGACCCGATCTGGCTCTGGCTCGCCGGCGTCGGCTTCCTGCTCGCCGTGCTCGGCGCGGCCGGCTCCTGGCTCTCCGCGATCCGGCTCTGCGGCGGCCGGCTCTCGGTCGGCGACGCGTGCGCGCGCTACGGCGCCGGCTCCCTCGTCAACACGTTCGTCCCGGCCCGTGCCGGCGACGCCCTCCGGATCGTCCTCTTCTCGCGCGTGCTGCCGAGCCGGGAGCGGCTCTGGACGACCGGCGGCGCCTTCGCCGCGCTCGGCATCGCGCGGGCGGCCGTGCTCGCCGGCTTCGTTGTCGCCGGCACGCTCACAGGGGCGCTCCCACTCTGGTCGCCGCTCGCCGCGCTCGCGCTCGTCGCCGCCGGGGTCGCGCTCACGGTCCGCGCGCGGCGGAGCCGGGCCGTCGGCCGCTGCTCGCACCTGCTCGACGCGTTCCGCGCGCTCCGGCGCGAGCCGCGCGCCGCGCTTCGCCTCGTCGGCTGGATCGCCCTCTCCACCGCCGGCCGGCTCACGGCCGCGACGGCCGTCGGGGCGGCGCTCGAGATCCACCGGCCGCTCGTCGCCGCGCTCGTGATCGTCCCCGCGCTCGACGTCGCCGGCATCATCCCGCTCACGCCGGCGAACATCGGCGTCACCAGCGGCGCCGTCGCGATGGCCTTCCAGGCGCACGGCATCTCCTTCACGCACGGGCTCGCCGCCGGCATTGCCTTCCACGCCGTCGAGACGACCGTCGGCATCCTCTTCGGGCTCGCCAGCGTCGTCTGGCTCGCGCCGTACCCGTCGCCTCACGCGCGGCGGCTCGCGCTCGTCGCCGTCGCGGCGAGCGGCTGCCTCGCCGTCGCCGGCACCTTCAGCGCCACCGTCCTCCTGCCGCTCGTCTGACCGCCGCTCCGGAGGAACTACCGTCGGGAGACCCCGGCCCGGGCAGTAGGCTCCTGGTTGTGCACCGGGGCCATCCGCTCCTGCGCGAAGCGTTGCTTTCCGCCGCCGCCGCGGCGCTCGTCGCCGCCGTCCTCGCGTGGCTCGGCCCGCCCGGGACCGACCTCGCCGCGCACGCGTACCAGCGCACGTTGTTCCTCCAGCACGGGTTCACGCTCTGGAACAACTTCTGGTACGCCGGGCGCTACAGCTTCGTCACCTACAGCATCATCTACTACCCGCTCGCGGCGTTCTTCGGCATCAAGCTGCTCGCCGTCGCGACGATCTCGCTCGCCGCGCTCGCCTTCACCGCCCTCCTCTGGCGCGAATGGGGGCCGACGACGCGCTGGTCGAGCCGCAGCTTCGCCGTCGTCTGGGCCGGGATCGTCCTCTCGGCCGCGTTCCCGTTCGCGCTCGGATTCGCGCTCGCGCTGCTCGCGCTCTGGGCGCTGCAGGCCGAGCGGCGCTGGCAGTTCGCCGCGCTCGCCGCGCTCACCCTCGCCGCGAGCCCGCTCGCGTTTCTGCTGCTCGTCGTGATCCTCGTCGGCGTCGCGCTCGCCGAGCGCGTGTCGATCCGGCGCAACTGGGTGCCGTTCGCCTGCATCGGCCTCGCGGGGCTCGTCGAGCTCCTGCTCTGGCGGCTCTTCCCCGACGGCGGGTCCTACCCGTTCTCGCTCCCCGAAGTGGCCGCGGGTGTCGTCTTCTGCGTGCTCGGGCTCGTCTTCACCTGGCGGGTCGAGAGCGCGCGCGTGCTGCGCTTCGTCTTCGCCGTCTACCTCGCCGCGTCGATCACGTCGTACCTCGTCCCCTCCGCGATCGGGGAGAACGTCGAGCGTCTGCGTTACGCGGCGATCCCGCTGGCCGTGCTCGTCTTCTCGCTGCGGCACTGGAAGCCGCTCGTGCCGGGCCTGGCGGTGATCGCGCTCGCCGTGTCGTGGAATCTGAGCCCGCTCGCGGCGAGCTACGCGAGCGCCAGGGCCGACGTGACCGCGAAGCCGTCGGCGTGGCCGGCCGCGATCGCATACCTGCACGCGCACCTCGGCCCCTCCTACCGCGTCGAGGCGGTCGACACGACCGGGCACTGGCCGGCGGTCTACCTCGCCGACGCGCACATCCCGCTCGCGCGCGGCTGGTTCCGGCAGGACGACTTCCCGCAGAACGAGGTGCTGTACAGCAAGCTCGGCGCGAAGGCGTACCTGAGCTGGCTGCGCGGGCTCGGCGTCCGCTACGTCGTGCTCACCGACGCGCCGCCCGACTACAGCGCGCGCGCTGAGGCGGCGCTCGTGCGCAGCGGGCGGGCGGGGCTGCAGCCCGTCTACTACACGCCGAAGCTGACGATCTACGCGGTGCCGAAGCCGCGCGCGATCATCACCGGGCACGGCTACCCGAAGCTCGTCTCCCTGACGCAGGCGCGCATCGGCGTCGACGTGCGGGAGAGCGGCACCTACCGCATCGCCGTGCGCTGGTCACCGTACTGGCGCGCCTCGGACGGCTGCCTGAGCAAGGGGAAGGATCAGATGCTGCGGCTCGAGACACGCGGCCCGCGGCTCGTCACGATCGTCTTCCAGGTGAACGCGAACAACGCGCTCGAAGAGCTGGCAGGCGCGAGGCGCGTCTGCTCGCTCGGCGGCAGCTCCCGCTAGATCCGGCGGACGAGCTCGTCGAGCGGCTTGCGCTTCGCCCGCGTCGACCACTCCTCCGCGGTGCGCGACTCCGGGTTGCGCGGGCGCGCGGGGTAGCCGAAGGAGAGGATCACCCCGACCTGGCCGCCGACGATGCGCGCAGCCTCGTCTGCGTCCTTGACCCCGTTCGGGCAGGAGACGACGCCGTCGTTCCAGGCGGCGAGCATCATGTTCTGCGCGCAGCGGCCGAGGTCGAAGGCGCGCGTGCCGACGATGGCGACCACGAGCGTCGCGGTGCGCACGTTCTGCGGCGCGAAGACGGCCTCGGCGAGCGCGGCCTGGTCCGAGACGACGACGAACTCCCACTCCTGCCGGTTCAGCGCGCTGCCGGCGAGCCGGCCGGCGTCGAGGATGCGCGTGACGACGTCGTCAGGGATCGGCGTGTCGGCGTAGTCACGCACGTCGCGCTTGCTCGCGATCGCGAGGAAGGCGTCCATGGCGCGGATCGTAGCGGTGCGGAAGGCGGCGCTAGCGGCGCAGGAAGGACGGCGGCTCGAGCAGGTCAGCGTCCGCCCGCATCGCCGGGGCGGCGAAGGTCGGGCGGCGGACACGCACGCCGCGGCCGATGCCCGTGGCGACGACGGTCACCCACACCTGGCCGGTGAGGCGGTCGTCGATCGTGGCGCCGAAGATGATGTTCGTGTCCTCGGTCGCGGCGCCGCGGATCACCTCGGCGGCCTCGTTCACCTCGATCAGCGTCATGTCGTCGCCGCCCGCGACCGAGAGCAGGATGCCGGTCGCGCCGGTGATCTCCTCGTCGATCAGCGGCGAGCGCAGCGCACGCTCGGCCGCCTCCTTCGCCCGGTTGTCCGCCCCGGACGAGAAGCCGATCCCCATCAGCGCCGTGCCGGAGTCGCTCATGATCGTGCGCACGTCGGCGAAGTCGAGGTTGATCAGGCCCGGCATCGTGATCAGGTCGCAGATGCCCTGCACGCCCTGGCGGAGGACGTCGTCGGCGACCTTGAACGCGTCGAGCATCGAGGTCGACTTGTCGAGCACCTCGAGCAGCCGGTCGTTCGGGATCACGATCGTCGTGTCGCACGCCTGGCGCAGCAGCGCCACGCCCTGCTCGGCCTGCGTGCGCCGCTTCGTCCCCTCGAACTTGAACGGGGTGGTGACGATGCCGACGGTGAGCGCGCCGAGGTCGCGCGCGATCTTCGCCACGACCGGCGCGGCGCCGGAGCCGGTGCCGCCGCCCTCGCCCGCGGCGACGAACACCATGTCCGAGCCGCGCAGCGCGTGCTTGAGCTGGTCGTATCCCTCCTCGGCGGCGAGGCGGCCGACCTCGGGGTCGGAGCCGGAGCCGAGGCCCTGCGTGAGCTCGCGGCCGATATGGATCTTCCCCGGCGCGTCGCTCATGTGCAGCGCCTGGATGTCGGTGTTGACGCCGATGAACTCGACCTCGTTGATGCCCGCGTCGATCATCCGGTTGACCGCGTTCAGGCCGGCGCCGCCGACGCCGACGACCTTGATCACGGCGAGGTAGGCGCCGTCGTCGGCGTGAGGCGCGCGGTGCAGGCGCGCGGCCTGCTCCGGCAGCGGCTCGACGTAGCGGGAAACCGGAGGTTGGGGGCTCGGCTCGTGGGTCAGCGGCGGCGGCGCCGACACGGGCGGCGGCACGGGCTCGGCCTGCCGCGGTGCGGGCGGCGGCGGCCCGGTGGACACCTCCGGGCGCGGCGGCGGGGGCGCGGGCGTCGGCGCCTCGGCCGCGACCGCCTCCTCCCAGCTCGGGACGTGCTCGACCGTCCGCTCGTCCGGCTCGGCCGGCGGCGCAGGCTCGGCCCCGGCCGGCTGCTGCCCCGCCTCCCCGGCTGCGCGCTGCTCGGCCTGCCGCTGCGCAGCCTCCGTCGCGCGGAACAGCTCCGCGAGCGGGCCCTCACGCATGCTGGCGCGCCGACGCGCCATTGAGCACCTCCTTGGCGAGGTCGCGGTACATGCCCGCGGCGTCCCCAGTCGGGTCGTACTTCAAGACCGACTGCCCCTTCACCGGGGCCTCGGCGTAACGGATCGTCTTGCGGATCTTCGTGTTGAGGACGAGCTCGCCGAAGTTCTCCGTCAGGATCTCGACCGCCTCGCGCGAGTGCAGCAGACGCTTGTCGTACATCGTCGGCAGGATCCCCTGGATCTCGACGTGCGGGTTCAGATTCTCCCGGATCATCGAGAGCGTGTTCTCGAGCTGGACGAGCCCGCGCAGCGAGAGGTACTCGCACTGGACGGGCACGATCACCCCATTTGCAGCGACGAGCGCGTTGATGGTCAGCAACCCGAGCGAGGGCGGCGTGTCGATCAGGATGAAGTCGTACGCCTCGCGCACGGGGAGCAGCGCCTTCTCGAGCGCGCGCTCGCGGCCGATCATCGAGGAGAGGGCGAGCTCGGCGCCGGCCAGGTCGATCGAGGAGACGGCGATGTCGATCTCGTGCGTGCGGACGATCTCGGTGATCGGCAGCTTGTGCACGAGCACGTCGAACATCGAGCGCTCGATCTCGTCCGGGTTCCAGCCCTGCGACATCGTCAGGTTGGCCTGGGGGTCGAGGTCGACGGCGAGCACGCGGTGGCCCTTCTCGGCGAGAGCGACGCCGAGATTGAGCGTCGTCGTCGTCTTGGCGACGCCGCCCTTCTGGTTGGCGAAGGCGATTACGCTGGCCAGTTTCGGACCCCTATTAGACCTCGCCCGCGTGTTCGGGCGCGGTAGCAATCGCGTGAGCGCCATAGTCGCTCACCTTTCGCAGCAACGTAGCACTTTCCTTCTCCAGTAAGTTCTGCCCCGTGGACCGGAAATGGCGCGCCCTGATCATCGTCTGCGTCGCCATTTTCATGCTCCTCCTGGACATCACGATCGTCAACGTCGCCCTGCCGAAGATCCAGCAGGAGCTGCACGCCTCCTTCACCGACCTCCAGTGGGTGATCGACGCCTACGCGCTGACCCTGGCCACCCTCGTCCTCAACGCCGGCTCGCTCGCCGACCTGCTCGGCCGCAAGCGGGTCTTCGCGACCGGGGTCGGCCTCTTCACGCTCGGCTCGGCGGCCTGCGGCGCGGCCACCACCCCCCTCTTCCTGATCCTCGCCCGGGGCGGCCAGGGGATCGGCGGCGCGATGATGTTCGCCACCTCGCTCGCGATCATCTCCAACGAGTTCCACGGGCGTCAGCGCGGCACCGCCTTCGGCATCTGGGGCGCGACGGTCGGCGCCGCGGTGGCGATCGGGCCGCTCGTCGGCGGCGTCCTCACCACCTGGGCCGGCTGGCGCTGGATCTTCTACGTCAACCTGCCGATCGGCGCCGCCTGCCTCGCGGGCGCCGTCGTCGAGCTGCGCGAGTCGCGCGACCCCGAGCACGGGGGCTTCGACCTGGCCGGGCTGCTGACCTTCTCCGGCTCGGCGTTCGCCGGCGTGCTTGCCCTCCTGCGCGGCAACGACTGGGGCTGGACCAGCGGCCGGGTGCTCGGGCTCTTCGCGGCGGCGGTCGTGCTCCTGCTCGGGTTCGTCGTGGTGCAGCTGCGCGCCGAGCGACCGACGTTCGAGCTGCGCCTCTTCCGCGTGCCGTCCTTCACCGGCGCGCAGATCGTCGCCTTCACGATCTCTGCGGCGATGTTCTCGCAGTTCCTCTACCTGACGCTCTACATCCAGAACGTGCTCGGCTACTCGCCGATCGGAGCCGGCCTGCGCTTCCTCCCGCTCTCGCTCCTCTCCTTCGTCGTCGCGCCGGTCGCGGGCCGGCTCTCGGTGCACATGCCCGTGCGCTTCCTGCTCGGCGGCGGGCTCGCCCTGAACGGCGTGGCGCTGCTGCTGATGCACGGGATCACGCCCGCCTCCGGCTGGACGACCTTGCTTGCGGGCTTCTTCGTCGCCGGCATCGGGATCGGGCTCGTGAACCCGCCGCTCGCCTCGACCGCGGTCAGCGTGGTGCCGCGCGCGCAGGGCGGGATGGCGTCGGGGATCAACAACACGTTCCGCCAGGTCGGGATCGCGACCGGGATCGCGGCGCTCGGGGCGATCTTCCAGGACAAGATCCGCAGCGAGCTCGCCGGCAGCGGGGTCGCGTCCTTCGCCAAGGCGGCCGCGAGCGGGCAGATCACGGTCGCGCGCGGGCACCCGGGCGCGACGCAGCTGCTGCGCGCCGCGTTCATCTCCGGGCTGAACGAGATCCTGCTCATCGCGGCGATCCTCGCCTTCGTCGGCGCAGTGCTCGCCGTGCTGCTCGTGCGCGAAAAGGACTTCTTCGCGGCCGCCGCCGCCGACGCGCCCGCATAAGGGCTAAGAGGTCAACGGCTGCAACCAGGTTGCCGGAGGCAACCTGGTTGCGGATTTACGCCGGCCTGGGCGCGGGGGTCAAGCCGTGGCGGCGCATCGACCTCGCCGCGGTTGTCGAACGCGTGAACCGCGCCGCGCGGGATGCAGACGCGGACCCGGCGACGCCCTACGCGGTGAGGACGCGCGGCCGCCGCACGCGCAGCGCGACGTGCCAGGCGGCGATCAGCAGCATCACCGCGGCGCCCGTGACGACGACGACCGCCTGGGCGGCGACGGAGAAGGCGAGCGCGTCGCCGGCGGGCACGCCGCTCGCGATCAGGATCGCGGCGCCGGCCCCCGCCTGCGTCGCCGCGCCGGCCGGGGCGATCGGCAGCGCCGCCGAGGCCGCCGAGGCGCAGAGGAAGGCGAGCGCGAGCGGGAACGAGCCCTTCAGCGAGAGCGCGTTCAGGAGCAGGAAGACCGCCGTGCCGCGGAGCGCCCACGAGATGGAGATGAGCAGCCAGGCGGCCACCGTCTGCCGCGGGCAGCCCGCGTGCGAGGCGAGCCAGCGGCCGGCGCGGTAGCGCGTCACTCGCCGCCACCCCACGAGCCTCGGGAGCATCGCCACCAGCACCGCGGCGGCGACGCCGGCGGCGGCGACGAGCGCGAAGCCGAGCCGCACCGTCCACGACCGCGCGTCCGCCGCGGCGACCGTCGCGAGCGGCGTCAGCGCGACGTTGTCGAGCAATCCGAGCACGACCAGGCTCAGCCCGAGCGTGCCGAGGCTGGTGCGCGTGCCGGGGTAGCGGCGCACCGCGGCGATGCGGACGGCGTCGTCGACGCGACCGGGCAGCGCGACGCCGCCGACGCAGGCGGCGCCACCCGCGAAGGCGAGCGCCCCGGCGGTCGGCCGGTCGTGCTTCGCGAACAGCCGCTGCCAGCCCCACGCCTTGAACGGGTAGGCGATGAGGTAGAGCAGCGACGACGCGGCGACGAGCAGCGGGTCGGCGCCGCGCAGCGGCCAGCCCATGCTCGCGAAGTGGCGCATGCTGAAGACGGCGACGGCGAGGAGGCCGACCCCGAGGCCGCCGTTGAGCAGAAGCTGGACCCTCTTGTTCGAGAGCGTTGCGCACGCCGCAGGCACTTGTCGTCTTATCGACGGCGCGCGGGCGGGGGAAGAGCGGGTTTTCCCTCCCTCTTACGAGGGTTCCCCGTCGGAGTAGCCGAGCGGCTCGAGGCGGGCGATCAGGCCGAGCCCGCGGAAGAAGATCTTGTTCGAGCGCGGGTAGTAACACATGTCGTTCGGCTCCTTCGTGCCGTAGGCGAGGTACGTGAGCCCACCCGGGCCGGCGCGGAAGCAGTGCGAGATGCGGGTGCCCGCGGGCCGCGAGACGGCGTGGCCGCGGCGCACGGCGTGCGTCTCCTCCGGCTCGGTCGGCAGCGGCTCGCCCGGCTTCGGCGGCCCCCAGAGCTCCAGGGTGCCCTCGCCGTCGAGCACGACGAACAGCTCCTCCTCGGCCGAGTGACAGTGCGGCGGCGGGCCTACGCCGCCGGGGAGCAGCGAGATCCAGTTGAGCCCGGTCTGCCTCGCGCCGGCAGCCTTGCCGAGCCACTTCGCGCGGCCGTCGTACGCGCCCTCGACGTCGTTGAGATTGACGATCGAGGCCGGCCGCGGCGACGGCGGCGGCCATTCGAGCCCCGGCTCGCGGTCGAACGGATGCGCCCCCTGGCCGGCCTCCGCCCATGAGGGCCAGAGCCAGTAGATGCCGACCTTCGGCAGGTAGCCGCCGCCGATCGGCGTCCGCCGCCCGTACGCGAGCACGTCGAGCCCCTCGTCGCCGCCGCGCAGCGTGTGCGCCTTGCCGAGCGGCGGATGGACGAGGCAGTCGCCGGCGCGCACCTCGTGCGTCTCGCCGTCCTGCCAGGAGAGACCGGAGCCGGCGAGGACGAAGAAGATCTCCTCGTCGGCGCCGTGCACGTGCGCGGGCGTCGAGACCTCGCCCGGCTCGAGCTGGATGCGGTTGAGGCCGACGGTGCGCGAGCCGGCCGGGGTGCCGAGCTGGGTCCAGGCGCCGCCGAGCCCCGGCCGCTGCGGCCGGCGCGGCTCGAGCTCGTCCCAGTGCGCGAGCGTCACGCAGCGAGTGTCGCACGTTCGGCGAGCGCCGCGGCGCAGTCGGCGGCCGCGGCCGCGGCGGCCGGGTCGCGCTCGCGCCGCGCCCAGACCTCCGCCTCGCACACGAGCTCCTGCAGCTCCGCGAGCAGCGCGCCCGGCGCGGCGCCCGCACGGTCGAGCGTCTCGATCCGCTCGAGCCGAGCGAGCACAGCGCGCGCCTCGTCCATGGCTCGACCGTACACGCGCGCGTGTAACAGGACCCCGGCGGCTTGCTCTCAGCTCGCGCGGAGCTCGGCCACGCGGGCGGGGCCGGCGCGCAGGCCGAGCAGCGCGTGATCGAGCTCGCGCAGCAGCTTCGCGCGGTCGCCGTGCAGCAGGAGCGCGACGAGCAGCCGGCGCACGAGGTCGGGCGTCGGCTCGCGGAAGCGCTCCGCGAGGTCGGCCCGCTCCTCGGCGGTCTCGCCGAGCAGGGCGGCGGCGCGCATCCCGGCGGCCCAGGTGCCCTGGCCGTCGCCGAGCGCCGCGTCGAGCGCGTGGCGCAGCTGCTCGGCGCGGAACGGGCCGTCCTGGAAGAGCGAGAGCTCCCAGCGGTCGAGCGCGTCGCCGAGGTGCGCGTCGTCGTCCGCCACGGCGAGCTGGGGGCGAAGCTGGGCGGCGACGGTGGCACGGAAGGGGTCGAGCCGGGTCGGCTCGCCGGGCGGCGCGGTCGCAGCGATCGGCAGCACCGGCCGGATCCCGTACGGGCGCCAGTCGAGCCGCTCGAAGAGGACGGGCCCGGCCGCGAGCGGCGCGGCCGTCGCCAGCCGGAGCGCGGTGACGGCGTCGGCGAGCTCACCCGGCGCGTCGGGCGCCTCTTGCGTGCCCTTCGCGAGCGGCCGCTCGAGCTCGAGCACGCACAGCCGGTCGGGCTCGCGCCCGAAGTCGCGCGGCAGCAGCCCCGACGCCTCCGGCCACATCGCCGCCAGCTCACCCGCAGCCGCGGCTCGGACGCGGATGCCGTCGCCGAGCTCGATGCTCGCGCCGCAGGTGATGCCGACGAGCGGGGCGACGGCGCCGTACGCGTGGCCCTCGCCGAAAAGCGACTCCTCCAGCTCGGCGTAGGCGCGGTCGTACGCCGAGTCGTCCCAGTCGAAGCCGCCGCAGCTCTCGGCGGTGCGCACGAGCAGCGGCACGAGCACGCTGCGGTAGAGTGCGCGGCCCTCGTCCGGGGTCACGCCTTCATGGGCCCGCGCGAAGATTCGTGCGGCCGGCTCGCGCTGCAGATCGGCGACCGCGGCGCGCACGTCCTCGCGCTCGTACAGCCGGCCGACGCGCGCCTCGATGAAGCCGCGGACGAGCGGCCGGTACTCGTACAGCGTCGGGCGCCCGTATGAGCCGTGCTCCTCGAAGGCGAACGGCAGGTCGCCGCCGGAGTCGAGCTCGCGGCCGAAGACGGCGAAGGCGCCGAGGCAGAACCGGCGCAACGTGTCGTAGAGGTGCGGCGAGCGCATCGCAACTGTTCGCTTACGACGGCGACGCCGTGGCTCCTGCGGTCCGACCCGGCATGTGACAGCTGCGCACAAGTCGTAACACTGTCCGACCCGTGTCCAACAAGAAACCGCCTGCCGACGCGGTTCCAGACCCCTGGTGTCAGACCCGGGTCTGACACCAGGGGTGGCTACGCGGGGCCTGGCTCGCGGCCGCCCTGGCAGCCCGGGCACCAGTAGGCGATGCGCGCGCTCTCGCCTTGCGCATGCGAGCGGATCGTCTTGCCGCAGCGGTGGCAGGTGCGGCCGGCGCGGCGGTGGACGTGGCGGAGGGGGCGCGTCCTCTCCACCGCGGCGCGCCGCGCGGCTCGACGCGCCAGCGGCCGCTCATGCGCAGATGGCGCCGCCTGGCGGCCGCCCGCGGATGCGGCGTCTCGACCCGGCCGAGACGGCCTCGCCGGCGTGGCCGTCTAACTCTACGATTCCGGGAATGACCCGCCGCTTCATCGGCGTTCGCTGGTGGCTCGGGGCGGCGTTCGCGGTTGTGGCCGCGACGTCGACGTCGATCGTCGTCTCGCAGTTCGCGACGCGGTCGGAGACCGCCTTCCGCGGCCATGCCGCCGAGCTCACGGCCGCCGGCGCAACGGTCGCCGCGCAGGACGTCGTGACGGCGGCGAAGAAGGGCGACCCGACGGCGGTGCTGCGGCGGCTCGCGCGCCAGCAGGCGCTCGAGCTCCGCCTCTACGACGCGCACGGCACGCAGGTCGCGTCGGGCGCGCCGCAGGGGGGTCCGGTGGCCGCGTCGCGGCAGGAGCAGGCCGCGTTGCTCGCGGCGCTCGGCGGCAGGCGCTCCAGCAGCAGCACGCCGAACGGCGGCGTCTTCGTCGTCGGCATTCCGCTCCACCGCGCCGGGCTCGGCGCGCTCGTCGCGCTCAGCGCACGCCCGGACGTCAAGACGGCGATCGGGATCGTCAGCGACCAGGCGTTGCGCGCCGGCGTGATCGCGGGAGTGATCGGGGTGCTCGTCGGGCTCGTGCTCGCGCAGCTGATTGCACTCAGGCTGCGCCGCCTCTCGGCCGCGGCGGAGGCGCTCGCACTCGGCGACTTCGAGACGCCGCTCCACTACCGGTTCCGCGATGAGTTCGGCGCGCTCGCGCACAGCTTCGAGCGCATGCGCCGCCAGCTGCGCCGTTCCTTCCGCCGCATCGAGGGCGAGCGCGACCGCCTGCGCATGCTGCTCGAGCGATTGCACGAGGGCGTCCTCACTGTCGACCAGCACCTCGTCGTGCAGTTCGCCAACGCCGAGGCGCGACGGCTGCTGGGCGGGCGTCTCGCCGAGGGGGATCCGCTACCGGAGCCGTGGGAGAGCTTCTCGCTGCGCGAGTTCGTCGAGCGGCTGTTCGACGCCAACGGCTCGCCCGCGCAGTCGCACGTACGCCCCGACAACGACCGCGCGCTCGCGCTCGTCGGCATCCCCGCGCAGCCCGAGGGCGACACGGTGCTGATCGTGCTCGACGACCTCACCGAGCAGGAGCGGCGCGAGCTCGCCGAGCGCGAGTTCGTCTCGAACGCCGCGCACGAGCTGCGCACGCCGCTGACGACGATCATCGGCGCGGTCGAGGTGCTGCAGGCGGGCGCGAAGGACGACCCGGCAGAGCGCGACCGCTTCCTCGCGCACATCGAGCGCGAGGCGGACCGGCTGGCGCGCCTCGCTCGCGCGCTCCTGACGCTCGCGCGCGCGCACGCCGTGCAGGAGCGGCCACGGTCCGAGGAGGTCGCCCTCGCGCCGCTGCTGCGCGAGGTCGCGCACGACCTGCGGCCGCACGACGGCGTCGCGGTGGAGGTCGAATGTGCGGAGGATCTCGCGGCGAGCGTGAACCGCGACCTGCTCGAGCAGGCGCTGCGCAACCTCGGCGAGAACGCCGCGAAACACACGCCGAGCGGGCGGGTCGTACTGCGCGCATATTCGGTAGGCACGACGGTGCGCGTCGAGGTCGAGGACACCGGCGTCGGCATGAGCGCGGACACGCAACGGCAGGTCTTCGACCGCTTCTACCGCGGCAGGGACCGCGACGCGGAGGGCTTCGGCCTCGGACTCGCGATCGTGCGACAGGCGGTGCGCGGCCTCGACGGGCGGATCGAGCTCGACTCCTCGCCCGGCGAGGGGACGCGCGTGCGCATCGTTCTCGAGCGCGCGCGCGTGCGAGAGGAGGCGCAGGTCGCATGAGCGCGCAGCCGAGCATCCTCGTCGTCGACGACGACCCCGGCGTGCTCGACGTCGTCGCCTTCACGCTGCGCCGCGAGGGCTTCGACGTCGACGAGGAACGCGACGGGCCGGCCGCGCTCGAGGCGGCGCGCGCACGCGGCTACGACATCGTCATCCTCGACGTGATGCTGCCGCAGCTGTCCGGCACCGAGGTCTGCCGCGCGCTGCGCGCGGAGAGCGACGTGCCGATCGTGATGCTGACCGCGCGCGACGCCGAGACCGACCGCGTGCTCGGGCTCGAGCTCGGCGCCGACGACTACGTGACGAAGCCGTTCTCGACCGCAGAGCTGCTCAGCCGCGTGCGCGCCATCCTGCGCCGCCGCGAGCTCGACCGCGCCAACGGCGGCGTCGCGGTGCGGCGGCTCGGGGGGCTGCACATCGACCTCGGCCGGCACGAGGTGCTCGTCGACGGCGAGCGCGTGCACCTGACGCTGTCCGAGTTCAAGGTGCTCGCGCTGCTCGCCGAGCAGCCGCTGAGAGTCATCTCGCGGCGCGAGCTGATGCAGCACCTGTGGGCGAGCGAGCACGTCGGCGACGAGCACGCGTGCGAGGTGCACATCTCCAACCTGCGGCGCAAGATCGAGCGCAACCCGTCGACTCCGCAGCGGCTCGTCACCGTGCGGGGCGTGGGCTACAAGCTCGTCCCCGTCTGAAGCAGCACGCCCCGCGCCGTCCGCCGCAGGTCCTCGGCCAGCGACAGGCCCGCGAGGTCGTCGTCCGAGAGCCGTGCCGCTCCGCAGACGCAGACGCCGACGTCGGCGATCCCGCGCTCCCGCTGCCAGTCCTCGACCACGCCGAGGATGCCGACGATCCCCTCCCCGCGCAGCCCCGGCGTGCGCACGCGGACGAGCCAGCGTCCGCCCGGGTACTCGAGCTGGACGAGATGGGCGTGGTAGCAGGCAAGACCACGGAGGAGATGGACGGCGTCCCAGCGACTGTGGACGTCGATCTCGAGGGTCGTCGGCATGGCACGCACCCCTCCCGTGGAAGCTCGCCTCCTTGTAGCAAGCCGCCCCAGCCGCGGGCATCGGGGGCGGCACGGACTTCGCCGGCTAGGCCCTGAGCACGGCCCGCCGCGGGCCGGCGAGGAAGCCGGCCTCGAGCAGGAGCGGCATGGCACTCGTCTCAATTACGGGCTCGCCGTCGAAGCGCTCGACCGCGAGCCGCCTGGCGCCGCCGCGCCTGACGTGCTCGACGAGCGCGGCGAGCGCGACGCGCAGCCACTCCTCCTCGGGCTCACGGAGCGGCACGAGCGAGCGGCCGCCGCGCTCGACGAAGAGCGCCGCCTCGCCGCCGAGCAGGACGACGTGCGCGCCGGCGACGCGGGCGGCGCGCGCCCCCGCGCGCTTCGGCCACGGCAGCGCCGCCCCATACGGTTGCGCCGGGTCGGCGGCGGCGAGGACGAGCGGTTCCGGTTCGTCGCCGTCTCTCGGCCGCAGCTCCCGCAAACGCTCCACGGCGCCGCCGAGCGCGAATTGCGCGCCGCCGAGCCCTTCGACGAAGTAGCCGCGGCGGCACGTCCCCAGCGTCTCGAGCGCGCGCAGCTCCGAGTAGACGGCACCGTAGCCGCCGGGAATCCCCTCACCGCGGACGCTGTCGCGCGTGACGATCCCCTGCCGCTCGAGCAGCAGCTCGGCGAGCGCGCGCCGCTCCGGCTGACCCGGGAAGAGGCCGGCAGCGGGCGACCAGCGGCCCTGGGTCGCGGTCACCGCGGTCGCGCGTGCGCGGGAGAAACGCCGCGTACGCCGGTCGGGCCGCGGCGCGTGGTAGCGACGCTCCGCGCGCAGGGGAGCCCACGAGTCGTTCGTCACCTCGCCCGCCCAGACGAGATCCCAGAGGGCGGGCAGTGCGACGGCCTCTTCGAGCTCACTCTCCTCCAGCAATTCAGGCCAGAACATCGCCGATCGCTCGAGCGCCGTCCGAATCCGGTCATGCTCGCCTGGGCGCGGAGGCGGCGCAGCCGCCGCCGCGCCCAGCAGCGGGGCGTCGTCCCGGAAGAACACCGCAACTCGATCGAGCCCCGCGCCGACCCAGACGAGCTCGCCCGAGGCGCACAGCTGGTCGAGCTGCTCGGGCCGGTATGCGGGGACGCGGCGCGGCAGCACCTCGGACTCCCACAGCGACACCGGCAGGGCGAGCCCCTGGAGCGGGATCAGCGCCTCACGCAGCGACGCGCGCCGGTCGATGCCGTGCCAGTGCGGCAGGAAGCGGCCGAGCGCCGCCCGCTCGGCCGGCTCCACCTCGCGCCGTAACGCCGCGAGCGAGGCGCGCCGCAGGCGGCGCAGCACGTCCGGGTCGCACCACTCGCGCTCGACGCCGCCGGGCCGGAGCTCGCCGCGGACGAGCTTCTCCTCCTGCTCCAGCTCCCGCAGGTGCGGCTCGACGTCGCGGCCGAACCACGTGCTTGCCTCCGCCGTCGTGAACGGCCCGCGCCCGCGCGCGTAGCGGGCGACGAGCGAGCTGAGCGAATCCGCGCCGCCCTCGAGGAACACGTCCGGCAGCCCGGAGGGCGGCATCACGCCGAGCGCGTCGCGGTAGCGGCCGGCGTCCTCGGCCGCGACGAGCCTCTCCTCGCCGGCGATCCTGACCCGGATCGCGCGCCGCTCGGCTTCGAGGATCGCCGCGTGCGCCTCGTCGAACTCGCCGGTGCGCAGGTCGCCGCGCAGGCGCAACACGTCGTGCAGGTGGTCGGGGCTCTGCGCCGGCGGCCGCAGCGAGGCCTCGACGTCGGCGAGCGCGTCGCGGTCGATCAGCTCGCGCAGCTCCTCCTGGCCGAGCAGCTCGCGCAGCAGGTCGCGGTCGAGCGACAGCGCCTGCGCACGCCGCTCCGCCGGCGGCGTGTCGTCCTCGTACATGTAGGTCGCGATGTAGTCGAAGAGCAGCGACGCGGCGAACGGCGATGCGGAGTTGGTCTCGACGTCGACGAGGTCGATCGCGCGCGAGCGCAGCCCGTGCAGCAGCTTCTTCAGCGCCGGCAGGTCGAACACGTCCTGGAAGCACTCGCGGTAGGTCTCGAGCACGATCGGGAAGCTCGCGTACTTGCGCGCGACCTGGAGCAGGCCCTGCGCCTTCAGCCGCTGCTGCCACAGCGGCGTGCGCTCGCCGGGCCGCCGCCGCGGGATGAGCAGGGCGCGCGCGGCGTTCTCGCGGAAGCGCGCGCCGAAGAGCGCGGTCTGCCCCACCTCGCCGAGCAGCAGCTCGTCGAGCTCGGACGCGTCGAGCAGCAGCAGGTCGGTTGCCGGCGGCGAGTCCGCGTCGGGGAGATGGAACGCGATCCCGTCGTCGGACCAGATCGACTGCACCTCGATCCCGAGCGACTCGCGCAGGCGGGCGCCGACCGCCATCGCCCACGGCGCGTGCACGCGGCCACCGAACGGAGTCAAGATGCAGATTCTCCAATCGCCGATCTCGTCCCTGAAGCGTTCGACCACTACGGTCCGATCCGACGGGACGACGCCTGTCGCGCGTTCCTGCTCGCGCAGGAACGCTAGGAGGTTCGTCGCCGCTCGCTCGTCGAGGTTCGAGCTAAGACGGGTGCGCGCGCTCACTTCATCCATGGAGAGAAGCTCGCGCGAGAACTTGCCGATCGCCTCGCCCAACTCGTAGGGGCGCCCGACGCCCTCGCCCTTCCAGAACGGGATCGCGCCCGGAACACCCGGCGCCGGCGAGACGAGGACGCGGTCGCGCGTGATCTCCTCGATCCGCCACGACGAGGCGCCGAGCATGATCACCTGGCCCGCGCGCGCCTCGTAGACCATCTCCTCGTCCAGCTCGCCGACGCGCCCCCCACCGTCAGCGATGAAGACGCCGAAGAGGCCGCGGTCGGGGATCGTGCCGGCGTTCGTGACCGCGAGCCGCCGCGCTCCCTGGCGGCCGCGCACGACACCGGCGGTGCGGTCCCAGATGATCCGCGGCCGCAACTCGGCGAACTCGTCCGACGGGTAGCGGCCGGCGAGCATGTCGAGCACGTTCTCGAGCTGCACGCGCGAGAGATCGGCGAACGGGTACGCGCCGCGCACGAGGTCGTGCAGCTCGCCGACCTCGATCTCCTCCTCGGCGCAGACGGCGACGATCTGCTGCGCGAGCACGTCGAGCGGGTTGCGCGGGATCTGCGTCTCCTCGATCGCGCCCTCGCGCATGCGCTGCACGACGACCGCGGACTCGAGCAGGTCGGCCCGGAACTTCGGGAAGATGCGCCCCTTCGAGACCGCGTCGAGCGTGTGCCCCGAGCGGCCGATCCGCTGCAGCCCGCGCGCGACCGACTTCGGCGACTCGACCTGGATCACGAGGTCGATCGCGCCCATGTCGATACCGAGCTCGAGCGACGAGGTCGCGACGAGGCACGGGATCCGCCCCGCCTTCAGCTCCTCCTCGATCTGCACGCGCTGCTCGCGCGCGAGCGAGCCGTGGTGGGCGCGCGCGATCTCCACCTCCGCCAGCTCGTTCAGCCGCAGCGCGAGCCGCTCGGCGAGGCGGCGGTTGTTGACGAAGACGATCGTCGAGCGGTGCGCGCGCACGAGCTCGAGCAGCGCGGGATAGATCGACGGCCAGATCGACTGGTTGCCGACCTCGAGGCCGGGCGTGATGTACGAGCCGGCCGCCTCGTACTGCGGCTGGCTCAGCACCGCCGTCGACGAGAGCTCGCGCATGTCCTCGAGCGGCACGACGACCTGCAGGTCGAGCTCCTTCGCGACGCCCGCGTCGACGAGCTCGATCGGGCGGCCGCCGGAGACGAAGCGGCCGATTTCCTCTAAGGGACGTTGCGTGGCCGACAAGCCGATCCGTTGGATCGGTTTGTCTACTAGCCTCTGAAGACGTTCGACCGAGATGGAGAGATGCGAGCCTCTCTTTGTCCCCGCCACCGCGTGCACCTCGTCGAGGATCAGCGTGTCGACGGAGCGCAGCAGGTCGCGCGCGCGCGAGGTCAGCAAGAGGAAGAGCGACTCGGGAGTCGTGATCAGGATGTCGGGCGCGTTGCGGAGCATCGCCTGGCGCTCCTTCTGCGGCGTGTCGCCGGTGCGCACCGCGACGCGCAGCTGCGACTGGAGCCCGGCGAGCGGCCCGCGCAGGTTGCGCTCGACGTCGTAGTTGAGCGCCTTCAGCGGCGAGACGTAGAGCACGCGCAGCCCCGCGCCGGGCGACGCCGTCAGCCGGTCGATCGCGTAGAGGAACGCCGCCAGGGTCTTGCCGGAGCCGGTGGGCGCCTGGATCAGCGTGTGCGCGCCGGTGGCGATCACCGGCCAGCCCATCGCCTGCGCCGGCGTCGGCCCCGCGAAGGTGCGCTCGAACCAGGCCCGCGTCCCGTCGGAGAAGACGTTGAGCGGATCCACCCGCTCAGCGTACAGTTCCTGTTCGTGGCCACGAACGCGCCCGACCGCCTCTATTTCACGGACGACGACGAGGCGAACCGGTTGATCGCCGAGGACCCGTTCGCGTTGCTCGTCGGCTTCGCGCTCGACCAGCAGGTGACGGTGCCGACGGCGTTCGCCGGCCCGCTGAAGATCAAGCAGCGGCTGGGGACGCTCGACCCGAAGACGATCGCCGAGACCGACCCGGCGCGGGTCGAGGCCGTGTTCCGCGAGAAGCCGGCCGTCCACCGCTTCCCCGACGCGATGGCGGCGCGCGTCCACGAGCTCGCGGCGACGATCGCCGAGGAGTACGGCGGCGACGCGGGACGGCTCTGGAACGAGGCGCGCGACGGCGACGAGCTGCGCCGCCGACTGGCCGCGCTCCCCGGCTTCGGCGAGATGAAGATCAAGAGCCTCGGCGCGGTGCTCGCGAAGCGGTACGGCATCGCGGCCGCGCGGCCGCTCGTTCCGAACCACGCCACACTCGGAGACGTCGACTCGCCGCATGCGCTCACCGAGTACCAGTCGTGGAAGCGGGCGTACAAGGCAGCGCAACGCACGAAGGCATCCTGATCGACGTCCGGACGCTCACCGACGGGGGCCAGCCGGCCGAGCAGACGGCCCAGGCTCTAGCCGACTTCGTCGGGGCCGCGCAGCACACGCTCGAGATCGCGATCTACGACTTCCACCTTCCGGACGACCTCGCCGCGATCGTCGAGGGCGCGCTCATCGGCGCCGCGAAGCGCGGCGTCGCGGTGCGGCTCGCCTACAACGTCGACCACGGCAAGAGCGTGCCCGTACCGCCGCCGCCGCAGACGAAGCCGGAGCTCGTCGCGGCGCTGCCCTTCCCGACCGCGCCGATCCCCGGCGTCCCCGACCTGATGCACCAGAAGTACGTGATCCGCGACCAGGCCGCGGTCTGGACCGGGTCGACGAACTGGACGCACGACTCGTGGACGCGCGAGGAGAACGTCATCGTCACCGTCGACTCCCCGGAACTGGCGGCCCGCTACGGCACGGACTTCGAGCAGCTCTGGACGCGGCGGGACGTGATGCACAGTGGCAAGGTCGACACGATGCCGCTGTCCGTGGCCGGCACGACGGTGCGGCCCTGGTTCTGTCCCGGCCGCGGCGACCGGCTCGCCCACCGGATCGCGAAGGCGATCGGCACGGCGACCCGCCGGGTCCGTATCGCCTCGCCGGTGATCTCCTCCGGGCCGATCCTCGGCACGCTCGCCCAGGCCGCCAGCGACGGGAAGATCGACCTGGCCGGCGTCGTCGACCGCACGCAGGTGCGCGAGGTGCTCCGGCAGTGGCAGGAGAACGGAAACGCCACCTGGAAGGAGCCGCTGCTACGCACGGCGCTCACCAGGGCCCCCTTCTCCGGCAAGCACTCGACCCCGTACGCGCCCGGCTCCGTGCACGACTACATGCACGCGAAGGTCACGGTCGCGGACGACCTCGTCTTCGTCGGCAGCTTCAACCTCTCGCATTCCGGCGAGATGAACGCCGAGAACGTGCTCGAGATCGCCGACGCCGCGCTTGCGGAGCGGCTCGCCGCCTTCGTCGACGAGGTGCGCGGCAAGTACCCACCGGTCGATCTCTGAGCGCGGCTTTCCCCGGGCCGTCCCCCAACGGGCGGCATTCGAGTCATACGGAACGCATACGCCTCGTACCCCACGAATCATCGGAGGCGGCGCGATTCTCTGGTCACCGGGCAGAAAGTCCCGCCGGTACGAAAGAGACCAGAGGAGTTTTTCACATGAGCAAGACGCTGAAGGCACTGGCGAAGAGGCGGACACTGTTCGCCGCCGTCCTCGCCCTCACCATCTTCGGTGCGGTGTACGGCTTCGCCGCCACCCTCCCGGTCGGCAGCAACACGCTGAGCGCGGGCAACGTCGCGGTCACGTCCTGCCAGGTCACTGGCACGCCGACGGGGACCTACACCACCGCGTACGAGCCGGCAATTTCCGGCTACAAGGTCGCGACCGTCATCGTGACGGGCATCGACGACACGAACTGCAGCGGCAAGGCGATCTCGGTCACGCTGACGGGTGCGTCGAGCGCGAACCTCGGCTCGATCACCGGCACCGTCCCCGCGACCGGCACCCTGACGCTCACGCCCGGCACGAACATCTCCGCTGCTGCCGTCACCGGCGTCAGCGTCGCGATCAACGGCTAACCACCGGACTCCGTACCGGCGGACAAGAGCGGGGCGGGGCGCCTGCGGCGGCGCCCCGCCTCGCACAACTGGAGGTCATGACATGAAGTATCTGTCGAAAGCACTCGGATTCGGAATCGCGGTCGTCGCGACGTTCGCAGCCTGCGCGGCCGCCGCCACGCTCGCCCTCAGCTCGACGCGTCTCTCCGCCGGGAACGTGGGCGTGACCGCGTGCACTTCCTCCCTCGCCGCCACCCGCAACGTGAACAACGCCGGGAACGTGACGCAGGTGAACGTCGCCGGGATTCCGGCGGCGTGCTCCGGCGAGACGCTCTCGGTCACGCTCGTGAACGCCGCGAACGCGGCGCTCGGCAGCGGCTCGGCCACCGTCGGCAACTGCGGCACGACCTGCTCGGCGACGATCACGGGTTTCGGCACCGTCTCCGCGTTGAACGTCGTCCGCTACAGCTACGGACTGACGGGGGCGTAAGCCGATGCGCCGCCGCCTTCGTCCCACGCCTCGCCGGATCGCGATGCTCCTTGCCGCAACGATAGGCGTCGGCTTGGGCGTCGCGTACGCAGCGTCACTGAGCGTCGGCTCGTGGCATCTGTGGGCCGGCTCGCAGACGCTGACGAAGAGCACCTGCACGCTCAGCGGCAGCGCCGTCGCGAACGACACCTACGTCGACCAGGCCCATGCGAACACCAACTACGGCACCGCGACGACGATGCAAGTCCACCCCGGTACGAGCACCCGCCAGTGGTCGTTCCTCCATTTCGACCTCTCGAGCTGCAGCATCCCCACGACCGGCGGCGCCGACTCGGCAACCCTCAAGCTGTACATGAGCAACGCGCCGAGCCCGAGCCGTACGCTCACGGTGACGTCCGAGATCACGCCCTTCACGGCGACAACGCTGACCTGGACGCAGGCGCAGAGCCTCAGCTACGGCTCGACAACGACCACGTTCTCGAGTGGGACGACGAACGGCGTCACCGTCAGCATCCCCGTCACCATCGACGTCGACGCGATGATCAAGAACACGTCGGCGAGCTACGGCTGGCGGATCAGCGACGACAACACTTCCTTGAGCGACACAACGGCCTTCAACACCCTGAATGCGACATCGAACATTCCCCAGCTGGTGATCAGCTATGAGAAGTAGCTCGACCGCGAAACTCGCCGGCAGCCTGGTGCTCGTCGCCGGCGCACTGACGTGGATCTCCTCCTCGACCTCGCTCCCGCAGCGGGCCGAGCCGGTGCTCGAACCCGAGCCGGCTTCACAGCCGGAGCGGCCTGCACTGACGCTCGTCCCGCCGCTGCAGATCGAGCCGAAGGCAGAAGAGTCAACGAGCACGCTACGCCGCGTCGCCAACGCGCTTGGACTGCTGCTCACGGTCGCGGCGGTCGTGCTCTGGGCGCTCTTCCTGCGCCCGGCGTCGCTCGGCGGCCCGGCCAGCTACGTGCTCGTCTCAGGCCACAGCATGCTGCCCCGCTACCACACCGGCGACCTCGTCCTCGTCGAGCGGCAGTCGAGCTACCACGTCGGCGAGGTGATCGCCTACCACGTGCCGAAGGGCGACCCGATGGCGGGCGCACAGGTGATTCACCGGATCGTCGGCGGCGACGCGACGCACGGCTTCGTCGTGCAGGGAGACAACCGGACCGCGCCCGACGTGTGGCGGCCGACGTCGGAGGACATCGTCGGCGCCAAGGCGCTCAGGATCCCGAACGCAGTTTTCGTGCTCCAGCTCCTGCGCTCACCGCTGCTGCTCGGCCTGTTCGCGGCGTGCTTGGTTTTCGTGCGAGTGCTCACGCGCGAAAGCAAGGACGAGCGGGAGCTCCCGAAGACCGTTAGCGTACTCGCATGACACCGCGCATCCTCATCGTCGAGCCGCACGAGGACGTCCGGAAGCTCCTCGAGCTCAGCATGCTGCGCCTCGGCTACGAGCCGGTGATGCCGGTGGACTCCGGCTTCGGTGACGTCGATGCCGTCGTGCTCGAGCCCAGCTGGTCGTACGGCCGCACGCTCCTGCGCCAACTCGGGGACGACGTCCCGCCGGTCGTCTGCCTGAGCGTCTACCCGCGAGAGGCGGGGCTCGCCCCGCCCGAGAGCGTCGCGTACCTCGTCAAGCCGGTCTCGCTCGCCAAGCTCGGCGACGCGCTGCGCAGCGTGTGCGGCCGCTGAGGTCGCGCCCGACCTCTACGATCCGGTCCGGTTCCCCGTGCCGCTTCGCTCTCATGCCCGCCGCCTAGCCCGCACGCATCTCGTCGGCGGGCTGGCGCTCATCGGGCTGGCTGCCACCTTCGGCTCGATGCTCGGCTTCAAGGGGACCACAGCGATCGGCGTGGTCGCCTTCGCACCGTGGGTGGCCCTGATCGGCTTCGACGCCGGCCTCTGGGCGGGCGTCTCGACCGGAGCAGCGTCGGTCGGTCTCTGGCTGCTGGCCGGCTCGCACGAGGGCATGCACACCTCCGCCGTCCAGATCGCGGTGCGGGTCGGCTATCTCGTGCTGCTCGGTGCGGGCACCGCCGTCGTCGGCCGGCGCCTCCGGGCGAGCGAGCAAGCGCACAGCTCTGTCGCCGCGCTCCAGTCCGCGTTGATCGACGCGACGGTCGACGGCATCTGCCTCACCGACGCCGACGGGAACATCCTCATCGTGAACGCTCCGCTGCAGCGCCTGGCCCGCGAGCTGGGGATGCCGCTGGAGGGGACGGTGCCCGAGCGGCTGCTCGCGGTCGCTCCACGTCTGACCGATCCCGAGCGCTACCGCCGGCGGATGACCGAGCTCGCGCAGGCTCCGGGCGAGATGACGAGCGACGAGTTCGAGCTCGCCGGCACCGGCCGCGTCTTCCGCGGTTTTACGGCGCCGGCTTCCGATGAGAGCGGACGCTTCGTCGGCCGGATCTGGACGCTGCGCGAGGTCACCGCCGACCGCGAGCTCGACCGGATGCGCGACGCGTTCGTCGCCACCGTCTCCCACGAGTTGCGGACGCCGCTGACGTCGATCTCCGGCTTCCTCGAGATGATGCTGGACGAGGAGGAGGGCCTCGGCGACGCCGGGCGCACATACCTCGACGTGATCCGGCGCAGCACCGAGCGCCTGCATCACCTCGTCGAGGACCTGCTGCTGATCGCGCAGATCGAGGCTCAGCGTGTGGAGCTCGACGTCGCGATCGTCGACCTCCCCGAGCTGGTGCAGAAGTGCGTCGAGGCGTTGCGGCCTGCGGCGGTGGAGAAGGGTGTCGAGCTCGAGATCCTCACCGAAGGTGCGCCAACCGTACGCGGCGACCGGCACCGGCTGACGCAGGTGCTCGACAACCTCGTCTCGAACGCGGTCAAGTTCACGGACGAGGGCGGCACCGTCACCGTCTCCATCGCCTCGAACGGCGGCTCGGCGACGCTCGTCGTGGCCGACACCGGCATCGGCATTCCCTCGGACGAGCAGGGAAAGGTCTTCTCGCGCTTCTTCCGGGCGAGCTCGGCGACGCAGCGCACGATTCCCGGCACCGGGCTCGGCCTCGCGATCTGCCGTGCGCTCGTCGAGCAGCACGGCGGCACGATCTCGCTCGAGAGCGCCGAGGGCGAAGGCACGCGCGTCACCGTGACGCTGCCGACGGGGACATAGCTCCGCCCTCCCTCCAGGGGATGACGCGGCGCGCACCCGTGCGGCACGATGTGACCGGGTGTTTCCGCCGCGCCGCCTCCTCGTGCCGCTCGCCTGCGCCGCCGCGCTCCTGCTCGGCGGGGCCTCGGCCCATGCACTCCGGCTACCCGGCGCGCCCGGCTGCTCGATCTTCCCCGCGAACAACGTGTGGAACGAGCGCGTCGACACGCTGCCCGTCGCGGCGAATTCCGCGCAGCTGATCGCGTCGATCGGGCTCTCCACCGGTCTGCATCCGGACTTCGGCTCGGGCCTCTACGACGCGCAGCCGATCGGGATCCCGTTCGACGTCGTCTCGAAGTCGACCCCGCGCTCACGCGTCACGTTCGACTACGCCGACGAGTCCGACAAGGGGCCGTACCCGATCCCGAAGACCGTGCACATCGAGGGCGGCAACGCGTCGACCGGCGACCGCCATGCGCTGCTCGTCGACAAGACCGCGTGCAAGCTCTACGAGCTGTACGCGCTCTACCCGAAGCCGGGCGGCGGCTGGAAGGCGGGCTCCGGCGCGATCTGGAGCCTGCGCTCGAATGCGCTGCGGCCGGCCGGCTGGACGTCCGCGGATGCGGCCGGGCTGCCGATCTTCCCCGGGCTTGCGCGCTACGACGAGGTCGCTCGCGGCGTGATCGACCACGCGCTGCGCTTCACCGTCGCGCGTACCCGTCGCGCGTTTGTCTACCCGGCGCGGCACTACGCGTCGAGCTCGGACGACCCGTCGCTGCCGCCGATGGGGCTGCGCGTGCGGCTGAAGGCGACCGTCGACATCTCAGGCTTCCCGCGCCAGGCCCGGATCGTGCTTCAGGCGCTGAAGACGTACGGGATGATCGTCGCCGACAACGGCTCGAACTGGTACATCAGCGGCGCGCCGGACCCGCACTGGAACAACGACGACCTGCACACGCTCGGCCGGATCACCGGCTCCGACTTCGAAGTCGTCGACAGCTCCTCGCTGCCGCACCCGGGTCAGTAGCGGGCGCCTACGCAGATTCCGCACCCGGCTCGGTGGATCGCCCGATTCAGCTCCCCTGCCGGGGATGGAGAATTGAGAGCGTGGCAGCTGTTGCCGTCCTCGCCGAGTCGCTCGGCCGCCGCTTCGGCGAGCTCGAGGCCGTGCGTGAGGTCTCGTTCGAAGTCGCCGAAGGGGAGGCGTTCGGGTTCCTGGGGCCCAACGGGGGAGTAGCTAAACGCCTAAGAGGCTGTTTCCAGCCTCTCCCGTACTCAGACGGGATCTGAGGTTGGCCACGCAGCTCGGAACCGCCCACGGCTTGTCCGTGTAAACCTCGCCGAACTCCTGCCGGATCAAATCGCCGATGGTGACGCCGCACTCACCACCGATGTGGCATGAGCACGTGCGCGGATCCGAGAGATACTCGATCAGCGCAAGCTCGCGCTCTTCGTGCGAGAGGTACATCACGGATTCTTCGAAAAGCCCCATTACGGGGTCACCGCCACGGGTTGCAGTCGCCGCGCCTCGAATAGGGTTCTGCTCGACATGGGGCGCACTCCTCATGTCCGGCCCCCGGAGGTGTCCGCCTCGCGGGGGCTTTGATGTCCGTCTCAGCGTAGGCGCGTTAGGGCATGCCGTCCAGGCCCATCCGGGTGCCTCCGGGGCTCCGCTGCGTAACGCGGGCCGGAGGCCGCAGAACGGGGTTCGGCCCATGCGCCTTCATTCACACGCAGGCCTCGGCTCCACTGAC
Organism: Gaiellaceae bacterium; assembly: GCA_050013935.1. GTDB lineage: Bacteria > Actinomycetota > Thermoleophilia > Gaiellales > Gaiellaceae > Palsa-739. Next base: position 32,735 of record JBEKEH010000031.1, read on the forward strand.
ATTACGACACGTACGCGGGCTCTTCCCAGTAGCCGAGCGGGTTTGGCGGCCTTAGCGCACTGACACGTTGGGGTGTGGAGACTGACATTGGGTGGGGTGAAGCTGACATCGGGCGGGGAGGGCCAGGCACAGCACGGGTCGCGTTTGTGGGGGGTTTGGCTGCGGGCAGCATGCGGTCAGACGGTCGCTGTTTAGCATAGAGTGTTTGCTGTATGAGGCGCCTCGGTCCCGCTCGCGCGTGATACCCAGATCGAGCGCGTGGTTGACGACACGACGGCTCCCCGTGAGCGTGTCGCTTTTTGCGGGAACTACGACACGCATCTTGAAGGCCGTTCTTACACGGGCCCTCAGACCGGGCACTCTGTCGGTGTTCTGCCGCTCGTTGTGTCGGTAGGTGCATTCGGCGCAATGCGTCAAGGCACGCGGGAAGAACGAGAGTGGATGTCGGGAATGTCGGCGACCGACGCCACCCACTGACATGAAGAGAGCATGGCCGGCGCGTCGGATCTCAGCCGAAAATCTCCCCGTGCAGAGGTGCGAGAAATCGACCACGATTCGAGTATGGGGTCATCCAAGAGACGGGCAAGCTGGCTTCGGTACGCGCGCAAGCGGCGGGCAGCCGAATACGCGGCGCGCACGCCAGAGGAGTGGGAAGCGATCCGCGAACGTCGGCGCGCGGCAGCGGCTCACGCTCACGAGGTGTGGCTTGCGATGCTCGCGGACGAGACGCCAGTCGGCCCCGGTATCAGGCGCGGTGACATCGCACGGTTGGAGCACGCGTCGGCAACCTCTCTTGCGCTACGTGCACGCTGGGAGCCCATCTATCGCGCGCGGTTGGTCGAGCGCGGGATTCTCTGAGAAGGTGTTTTGAATTGCTGACGTGCGCTTCGGCTTGGTGGCCCAGGGTTTGGGTCCGGGTGGTGGGGCGACGATCTTTTAGCATACAGTGTTTGCTGTATGCTCCGCCTCGGAGGTGACCCGCGCGACTGTCACGGCCGCGGTGGTGGCAGAGGAGGGACGAGCTCCGATGCGGGTTGGGTTCTCGGGTGGTCAGGGTGAGCAGCGACAAGCAGAGCGACAGCCGGGCCGGCCTCAAGGCGCAGCGGCGGGCGATCGCGGCAGCGTGCAAGCGGCACGGCTGGCGGCTGCTCGAGGTCGTCGAGGACGCTGGCTTCTCGGCCACCGACTTGAAGCGTCCCGGCATCCAGGAGGCGCTGCGGCTGCTCGAGACCGCTGACGCGAAGGCGCTGGTGGTTGCCAAGCGGGACCGGCTCTCCCGCTCGCTAGGCGAGCTGACCGCCCTGATCGCGAGTGCGCAGAAGCAGGGCTGGGCGCTCGTCGCCCTCGACTGCGCCCTCGACACAACGACGCCGGCCGGGAAGCAGGTCGCGACCCTGCTCGCCAGCTTCGCCCCGTTCGAACGGCGGCTGATCTCGCAGCGGACGCGCCAGGCGCTCGCGCTCAAGCGCGCCCAGGGCGTCCGGCTAGGCCGGCCCCCGACCATCTCCCAGTACGCGATCGACCGGATCAGGCGTGAGCGAGCAGCCGGCAACAGCCTGGCCGCGATCGCGAACGGACTCAACGCCGATCACGTTCCCACCGCCCAAGGCGGCCGCCGCTGGTACCCGGCCACCATCCACTACACGCTCAACCGTCCACGCTGACGCTTCCTCCAGCCCGACCGCGACCACCCGGCGATGGCAATCCTCGAAGCCGCCGTCATCCGCGACCCTCCACGCCCCGCGGGAGGCAGGCACGCTGGTCCTCGTCCTCCCTGTCGCCTTTCCCGCAATCTGCGACAGGCCGGGCGCGCCGATGGAATCGGCCGACCACGCCGCTCTCTCCGTGTCGGGCATGTCGCGACATGACAATCCCGACACTCGGGCTCGGCTTTCCCAGTAGGCAAGCCATAGGTCGCGACTTACGTACCTGACACAACGGGTCGCGCCGCGCATGCGCTTAGTATTGATCGCGGTCTTTGTGATGTGCGTAAGTCCGCTCCGCTCACACACGGCTTCTCAGCCCTAGACTCGGGCCGTGCCGTTCGGATTACGAACGGGAGTCTGATGCCGCTGCTCCGCTGTACGAATGAGGACTGCGACTTCGAGCGCTTCGAGCGCTCAAAGCTCATCTTTGACTGCCCGTGGTGCGGCGAGTCGGTAGAGGTCGTCAGCGGCTACAACGATGCGGACGGAGAACCACGTGTTCCTGGACGGCCCAGTCGCGACGAATATTCACACGTTGCGCATGCACGCCAACGTGCGACAGATATCCTGAACGAGCATCGCGCCAACACCGTTCCTGTTCCCGTGCGAGCGATCGTTCGCCAGGTCGGGCTCAAGGTAGAAGAGGACGTTGACCTGGGGGCCAGCCTTCGCGCGCGACTGGTGAACGATACGATCCAGCTGAAAGCCGGCAGCGAGCGCGTCAAGCGGTTTTCACTTGCGCATGAGCTCGGACACTGGTTCTTGGGCACGCGCCACGGCGACGGACCTCAGGCGGAGGCAGAAGCGAATGCCTTTGCTGGCGAGCTGCTTGTTCCAGGCCCTCGCCTTCTTGCTGCGATCACGCAGACGCCGAAGAAGGGCGATCTGGCCCGCCTGTTCAACGTCTCGTTCACCGTGATTGAGATCGCCGCCAAGACGCACAACAAGGGCGACCTGCTCGAGGACTAACTACTCCTCTTCGAATCTCTCGACCAACGCCTGCCAATACGCCCGCGCGGCGCGCTCACGCCCCTCTGGCGATTCATCGACTTCGCCGACACCGCGATATACGTCTCTAGCGACGTCCTCTTGACTTGCGCCGCTCTCCGCGCGCGCAGCCACCGAATACTCGCCAGTGCCAGCGCGAAGCTCGCCGCCGCGGGAATGCCAAAGCAGCGACTGCATGACCGGTTCGTGAACCTGATCCAGGTCTAGCTCGAGCACCTTCAGGGTCTTGACGAGCGCGTCGATGTCGTGCTGATAGGTGAGGTTGAGGTAATCGCTTAGGAACATGTCGAGCGTCTCGGCTGGAATGTCAGCTCGTTCCAGCAGCGACTGTTTGTCCCAATCGGGCTGCTCTAGAGCTGAGCCGAGAACGACGCTCAGCGTCGGGGCCCGCCCGGCAGTCTGAAGCTCCGGCCCCTCAGCCTCCTCAGCGGTGCGCACCGGCTCATACGCCGGCCGCAGTCGCTCGAGAAGCTCATGCCGAAACACGCGTCGAGGATCCAACTCGCCTCCGAGTGGCAATCCCACCGGGGCGGCCGGACGCTCGCCGCCGGCAACGATGTGCCGGTAGAGCGCGTGGACGGTCTCGAGCTCTGTAGGGCCAACGCCACCGGCGTACTCGTCTAGCTGATGCTCGAACACGAAGCCGTAGTTCCACACAGCCACCGCTGTCGGGTAGCCGAGGATGTTCGCCGGAAGAAGCAGATCGAGATCTGTGGCTTGGTCGATTTCCGGGAACACAGGAGCGACGAGGACCGTGCCGGGCCGCTGCTTTGGCCGACCGATGACAAGAACCGGGTATCGCCAGTCGGGCATCGCCGGTGCCGACGCAAGCCATACCTGCCCGGCGGACACCGTCTCTGGCTGAGGAATGTCCTGTAGGCGAGCCGGGAGTGTTGGCAGCTCAGTCGGCAGCTCAACCTGGATCGCGTCGCCACCATCTTCAAGCTCGGCAAGCAGCGCACGACAGCGCGCGCACTGGTCTAGATGCGCCCGTGCGCCAACATCTGCGTTAGCACGGTCATCTCGGATCTCGAGCAACTCCATGAGGGATAGGCAGTCTTGGTACTTCACGGCTGTCCACCCTCTGAAGACGCAAGATCGACGACCATTTCCAAGATCTCATCGAAGCGTTCGTCATCGAGCGTATGAGCGCGGGCAACAGCATCGACGCGGCGGAGTTCGTTGTCGGCGGTTCCGCGACTTACCTCGTGACGAGCCGCGAGCTGCTCGAGCGTTAGTCCCTCGCGAAGCTTGTCGCGCAGAATCGCTAGCTGCCGCTCGCTAACTTCAGCAAGGATCTCGCGCGCGCTCTCCTCAATCCGCAGCTTTTCGCCCGGCTGTAGCTCGTCTGTGCTTGGCTCCTCGACAGCTGCAAGGTCGACAGTTGCGCCTGCATACGCGAAGGCGAATCGCTCCTTGAGCACCATGTCGAAATGGTCGAGCGTCAAAAGGGCAGCCGTGCTCGTCATAAGCCCGGTCAGGAGCCGGTCAAGATCGGCGGAGGAGATGACCGGATCCTCGCGCTCGGAAGCGGCGGAGTGGCGGACGATCGCGAAATCGCCGAGAGCAAATGTCATCTGGACCAGCGTTGTGTCGTCGCCTTGGTAGGGCTGAGGATTCTCCCAGTCGCTGAGGCCCCACCAGTCGCTTCGCCAGCTACTGCCGCTCTGGAAGCGTTCGTAGCGGTCATTGCTTCCGAGCAACCGGCGAGCTCTGACAAGAAGGCGTGGGCCACCGCGCGCGCGTGCTTTTGAAGCCAGATGATTTCGGAACGCCTCTTCAAGGTAGCGCGACAGGGCCTTTGGAGACGCTGTGGCATCAAACGCGCTCCGCAGGCCGCCGGGGAGCAATCTGTCCGCCAGCCACTCGTGCACCGTCTCCTGAACCGCTTCGTCGTCCCAGCGACCGGTAGGTGACGCCGCTGCGGCCGCAAGCCGCTGGCGGACGTGAGCAGCTACGAGCCGCTGCAGAAAGGCGTACAGCTCGGACGTGATCGTGCCGGCCCGCGCGGCGGCGCGCGCGCCGCGGAACTCTTCGTCGGTCAGCAGCCAGCTCATTCGAGGTCCATGAGGTAGCGGTTTAGCCGCTCTCGCACGCGCGTGAGGTACGGCTCGGGTAGCTGGCGCAGGATCTCGGCGTCAGCAAGGTCGACCGGGTCGACCGGGATCGGGTCGAGGAGGAAGTTGCCGGGGTCGCGTAGCTCGGGAATTACGCGCGCAGGGGTCGGGACCCCCTCCCAGCCGCTGGCCGTGCGCGGCACCAAGTAGATCAGCTCGGGCGGGTCCCCGATAACTCTCGTCACGAGATACGGGCGCCCCCGCTTTGGGTTCGTGGGCGAGAACCCCGTGTTCACGTCGTCTGTCCGGATAACGACCCACTCCTCCAAAGTTGTCCGCAGGCATAACAGAAGCAGCGGTTGGACCACAGCCCAGATGGCGGTTGAAGGGCGGGTTGGAAATCGCGATGGCCGTCGCGTCGAAGTTGGTATGGACACCTTCGACACGCAGGAGGACGCCGTGGCCCAGGCCGCACAGGTCATCCAGTTCAAGGTCGATGACGAAGACGTCGAGACGACCGAGCGCGAGCTGACGCCGCGCGAGATCCTCGGCCTCGCTGGCCTCGACCCCGATCAGCACTACCTCGTTCTCGTCAAGGGCGGCAAGCCCGACAAGTCGTTCGAGCAGACGCCGAACGAGAAGATCCACCTCCATCCGGGCATCGAGTTCGCGTCGGTGTTCACCGGTCCCACGCACGTCAGCTGAATGAGTGCGGCGGAGGAAATGCGGTTTGGAGCGGCGGTGCTCGTCGACGGCCTGCGCGAGCTTGGCTACGTCGTCGACGAGACGCCGCCTCCGAACCTCGGCGTGCCGGCAGGCCACGTCTTCGTGCGGCTCAAGTACCGCATCCGCTTCGGCTCACGCGCAGGCGAAGAGGTGACGATCGGCTTTCTCGTGCCGGCTGACTTTCCGGCCTCCGCTCCAGGCGGGGTTTACGTGTACCCGTCGCTCCGCCCGCTCTCTCAAGAGAGCACGCTCCCAGACGGCGGCGTCAGTGACCAATCGCAGACCTTCGGCGAGCAGGGGTGGCAGCACTGGAGCCGGCCGCACGACGCCTGGGCGGCAAGCGAGAGGAACGCAAAGGCGTGGATGGCTCACGTCCATCGCCTCTTCATCCACCTATGACATTGGCGGCGGCAATGACCGGCGATGTTGATCGTGCGCTGCGCGATCACCTCGTGCGCGCCGACGGGCAGGAGGACGTCTGCTTCGCCCTCTGGCGGCCCAGCCAAGGGGCCGAGCGGCTCACGGCTCTGGTGTCAGAGCCGATCCTGCCTGACGAGGGAGAGCGGCACGTGCACGGCAACGCCTCGTTTGAAGGGCGCTACCTCGCGCGTGCTGCCGCATTGGCGGCCGAATCGGGCGCCGGACTTGCCCTCGTTCACTCGCACCCAGGCGGCTGCGGCTGGCAGCGCATGAGCGACGACGACGTTGACGCCGAGCACGGCAATGCCGCCCGTGTACGCACGATGACGGGACTGCCATTTCTAGGCTTGACACTCGCCACGGGCGACGGCTGCTGGAGCGCGCGACTGTGGCAGAAGACGGCACCTCGTAGCTACGAGCGGCGCGACTGTGAGGTGGTGAAGACGGTCGGCCAGCGGCTTCGCGTGACCTTCCACCCGTCGATGCGGCCGCGACCGGCGTTTCGCGAAGAGCTGACGCGCACCATCTCTGCTTGGAGCGAAGAGACGCAGGCCGATGTCGCTCGGCTCCGCGTCGGCGTCGTCGGGCTGGGAAGCGTGGGCTCGATCGTCGGCGAGGCGCTCGCGCGCATGGGCATCGAGCACATTCGCCTGATCGACTTTGACGCGATCGAGACGCTAAACCTCGACCGTGTTCTCCACGCAACTGCTGAGGACGCACGACTCGGTCTTGCGAAGGTGGCGGTTGCAGCGCGTGCTTTGCGCGCGAGCGCGACGGCAGCTGATCCGCGAATCGATCCGCTCGAGTGGAGCGTCGTTGAAGAGGCAGGCTTCCGAGCAGCAATTGATTGCGACGTCCTGTTCTCCTGCGTTGACCGCCCATGGCCGCGCGCAGCGCTCAACCTGCTCGCCTACGCACACCTGATCCCGGTCATCGACGGCGGGATCGTCGTGTCGCGCACGAAGAGCGGCAAGATGCGTGGTGCCGACTGGCGCGTCCATGTCGCCGCACCCGAGCGCCGATGCCTCGAGTGTCTGCGCCAATACGACCCCGGACTTGTCGCCATTGAGCGCGAAGGACGCTTCGACGACCCACACTACATCGAGCATCTCGCTGACGAAGACCCACTCCGGCGTAACGAAAATGTCTTCGCGTTCAGCGTCTGCTGCGCAGGACTCGAGATCGGCCAGTTCCTCTCGATGGTTGTCGCTCCAGCGGGAATCTCCAGCTACGGCGCCCAGATGTACCACTTCGCACTCGGCTCCCTTGAGCGCGACGAGGGTGCGTGTGACAACAGGTGTCCTTACGCGGGACCGCTGCTCGCACAGGGTGACCACAGCGGGTTGATCGTTACAGCGCCGCATAAAGCCGCCGAGGATGCCCGCGGTGCTCGCCAGAAGACGAGCGAGTGTACCTCGAGGCGGCTGCCGATTTCATCGCGTCTCAAAGCGTGGATCAAGCGGCTCGCCCACCCCGCCGCTCGCTGGACGCGCGGCCCCTAACCTCCACCGCTGTTTAAGGAAGGGGAGCGTCGTCCCGTCGTCAACCCTGCGGTTTCGTTGGAAGGTGGCGGACCGCTTCGAGTTGCTTAAGCACCTGGAGGCCAAGGAGAGGAGGCTTGGCCTCGGTGATTAGGGCGAAGCTACCGCACCTACTCGCCGCCGGCCTCGGCCTCCTCGGGCTCGGACTACCGATCGCGCTCGGCGCCATCGGCCCCATCAGGCGAGGAACGAGGCAGGTTTCCATCCCCGCCTAACCTCGCGACCTCAGCAACATTGGGCCGGGCCGGCCACAAGAACGCCCGGCCCACAATCACCCGTTCCCAGCAGCGACCGCAACGCCCTGGTGCGAGCTGTGCCTGTCGGCCTCTCGCGGCAAGCAAAGCGAGCTGGTCGTCGTCCGGCCTGAGCAAACGCTCGCAGCAGCACGGCTGGCGAACACCATTTGACGTCGGCGACTGACGCCAACCCGACCACCCCGTTCACCAGCAACCACGGCAAACGCGAGCAGATCGTTGACGCCATGACGCCACTGACGCCAGGCGTCACGCGGAAGGCGACGCGACCTTCGACTGGAAGAAAGAGGCGGGAACCGGCACCATTCCCGCCTTCTTCGTGCCGAGCAAAGCGCAGAACGCTCGGTTTAGGTCTCGATTCCGGCCTCTTTCGCGATCCGGTCGAAGTCAGGCAGGATGCTCAAGGCGCCCTGGGCGGCAGCATCACGTGCAACGTCGAGCAGCGCGTCGTCGAGCGTTTCGCCCCGCTTCAGCCGGCTCTCGCGATCGTTCTCGAGCACGAGCATCGCCACGCCGACGTCGACGGCATAGCGGCGACGTGCCTGCGTTGCTTTCGAGTCGGTCAGTTCGCGCTGGCGTGAAGCGAGGTAGCGCTTGAACGGCGAGTAGTCGTCGTTCAGGTAGATCGTGAGGACCGGCTTGTCGCCGAGTTTCTCTAGCTCGGCATACTCTGGGAGGGCGGCGGCGAGGATTTTCGCGGGCACGGGCTCGACCTTGCCAGGGTTTGCCGGCGTAAGTCCGACCTCGTGTCCCGGCCTCCAGACAAGCGCGACCTGCGGCCCTTCCGCTGCGCCGCTCTTCGGGCGGCCATTCACGGGCGGCGAGGGCGTGCGCACCTCCTCTGCCACGTCGAAACGCGTTTTCCATTCGAGGCTCGTACCGATTCCTCCGGAGGCGCGCTCCCAGTCGTAGACGCCAGCGATGAGTGCGAACTCGCCGAGGCGCGCGCCTTCGGGCACGCTGACCAGTACGCGGATGCGCCCGTCGCGGAGTGCGCCGACCGCGATCTCCTCAGCGCCGATCTCCGGGTGTGTGCACACGGCGCTGAGCTCACCCCGCCCAGATGCGAAAAAGCTGTCCTTCGCGTTGATCTCGAAGCGGAGCGACTTCGTCTTCCCGGGCTCGGCACTGACGCTCTCTGGTCCTCCTAGATAGGTCGGGTCGGGGTAGAGATCGATCGGATTCCGCGAGCGGCGGCCGTTGTGCTGCCTGCCGCCGGGGCCGCTGCCGATCGCCTTCGCGGCAAAGCCGCGCAAGCGAAGCGCGTAGGCACGACTGATTTGGCGCGAGATATCGATCGTTTCGCGCGCGCCGTCACCGCGGAGCGACTGCTCGATTAGGTCGCCGTTGATCTTGCGCAGCTCGTCCCAGTCGCGGATGAACTCGGCGACCGCATCCTCTAGCCTGCGCGCCTCAGCGGAGGCGCGTACACCGGAGCGGTCAGCGGTGAAGAAGTCAGTGCGGATCGCGATCGGCAGCGGGTCCGTGTCGACGTTGACGAGGACATTCTCGGCGAGGCGCATCAGCCCGGTGCGGTCGCGGAACTCGGGCGGCGTCCAGTGGTGGTGCACCTGTCCGTTCGAGGTGAAGATCACCGTATGGCCGGCAGCGACGAAATTCGCTTTCTGGCCTTTTGTCGACCCTTGCTGCGTCTCGAAGTAGAAGTACTTGAGCGGAAGCTGGCAGGTCTTGCCGCCGACGCGGTAGGGAAGCGAACCCTCCTCCTCCCGCCGGTCTGGCCGCGGGTTCTCCTCGAAGCGGCGAGAGAGGCCGCGGTGGACGCGCGGATGGTCGTCGCGGATTAGGTGGTTCGTGACGCGCGTCGCTGCTACTGGATGGAAGAGCCGGGTGTCGAGCACGCGCTCGAACGACTTGGGGCTGTCCGAGTGCTGCGTGACGGCGTGGATGTGCTCGGTGCCGTAGTTGATCAGCGCCAGCTGCGTACCGGGCGCGAAGTCGGAGAAGGCGGCGGCCGGCGCTGACCACGGCGCGGCGTGGATGTTCTCGCCCTCGTCCCAGTCCTCGGTCACGAGGTAGTAAAGGCCCTTACCCTTGTCGGACGGTTTCCAGAGCGCGACCGCGACGACGATTCGATCGTCTGCTGATTGCAGCTCCGGCGCTCGCCTACTGACGAGCACTATCGCGTCGGCGTTACGGAAGGTGATCGCGCCGCCGATCCCGAATGCGCCCTGCTGCCAGGGCGCGTTCAGCTTGTGTGCAGAACCGAGCGCGAAGATCGACTTCGCGACGTAGCCGGGCTCGATCCCACAGCCCTCGTCACGGAAGACCGCAGTGATCTTGCGACTTGCCTTTGCCGGCTCGTCGCCGTCGAACAGCTCGACCGTAGCCGCTCGCGCTAGCTCGCTCTCGTCGATGTCGACGAAGAGCTCCTCGCCCGCTTGACGCGGTGAGTCGTACGGAACTTGCGAAAGCTCGCCGAACCGACGTCCGGCGTAACGCTCGAGCAGTGCGTCATGCATGTTCGTCACGTTCTCGATCAGCTTGTGGTCGTAGCTGCCGGCCGTGCTCATCAAGCCGAAGTTGTTCACCTTGTCTCCGACCGGTCGCTCGAAGCGCGCCCCGATGTCTGCCGCGATCAGCTCCTGCAGTCCGTGCGCCTCGCGCCGCGTGCGCGCGGCGATCGCGGCCTCGATGATCTTGTGGGCGTCGTTCACCTGTCGACTCCTTCGGCTAATTCGGCTCCGAGTTGGGTGAGCTCGTAGCGTCCGTCGATCACCTTCGGCGCGATCAAGCCCCACTCGCGTGCGCGAGCGACATAGCCCTGCGCGTTCGTCGCCGCGACGCTCTCGCCCCAGGCCGGGTGTGCGGCACGGAAGCCGTCGATCAGCGCGGCACGCGTCGGCCGTTCGGCAACGAGCGCGACTACCCGTTCGAACCCCCACCAGTCCGCTGGCGCATGCTTGCGCAGGTGCGCGAGGAAGATCCGTGCCTGCTCCGGTGAGTGTGGCGGCGCAACCGTCAGCCCGGTGAGACGCTCGAGTAGCTCCTTCCCCAACCTGGTTAGGCGAACGACGGTACCGCCGCCTGCGCGGGTGACGTCGATTAGGCGCCAGAGGAAGAGCGGGCCCTCGGCGCGGATGGCGTCGTCGCGTACGAGCAGCGAGCCGATCGCGAACGTGCGGAAGGCGCTGCTCGCCGTCTGCTGTTTCTCCGGGTTCGTCGGGAAGAGGGCGGTCAGCTTCTGCCCGAGCTCGTGCTCGAGCGGCCGCAGCGCCTCCGCGAACGCCCACGCTTCCTCGGTCGCTCTCTCAGTGAACTCGTCGAAGCTGAGTGGTCCGGCCGCCAGGTAGTCGGCGAGCCGGCGCGCGACCCAGAGTGAGGGGTAGTCGCGGTTGTGCATCCCGAACAGCGGCTCGGCGATCACCTCCGCCTCGCCGGACCCGACTGTGAGCGTCGCTGGCGGGGGCAGGAGCATCGTGGCCTCGAGCAGCAGCCGCCCCGCGAGCTGACTCGCCGCCGGACGGAACTCAAGAAGGTCGGCCGCATTGGATGATCGTTCCTTCGGAGCCACCGCCAGCCGCCGGTCGCTGCGCGCGTTCGGCTCCTCTGGTGCCTCCTCGTGCGTCAGCTCGAGGATGTAGGAGTCGATCGCCTCGCGGACAAACTCGTTTCGCGTCGTGAAGCCGCCGACCCCTGCGACGAGCAGTCGGTCCATCGCTCGGATCAGCGGCAGCGGAAGCAGCAGTTTGACGACGCGGTCGTCCAGGGTTCGTTGTCCGTGAGGAGCTGGCGCGCTCATTTCACTGCCATATCGTATATGGACTATGCGAAGCCTGTCAAGGCGATATATATACCTCTTATCTCTCTTCTATCGGCCTAGCCGCGGGGTAGCTGTGGCAACGGCTCTGTTTGGCTGGTCGGGTGGCCCGCTGCTCGTCGTCCGGCCTGTCGTGGTTCCCGCAGAAGGCGACGTGCGTCGCCTGACGGGGTCTGTTGTTGGCGCCGAATAGCATCGCGTTTTGCCTTCCATCGAGCCGAACGCGAGCGTGGTATTGAGGCCAACCACGGCGTTGACGCCAGGCGTCAAGCGGAGACTGCGCTGCGACTCTCGGCGGAGACCGGCTCGGGTTTGGGATGATTGGGGGAGGTTCCTCGATCATCGCCCCACACCGTCATTGCGGTTTGGAGCGCGCAGGCGAGCAGGTACAGGGCGTCGGTGGGGGTGAGGTCGTAAGAGGGGTCGGAGACGTGCTCAATGCGCTGGCGGCCCGAGCAGTTCGAGCGGCCTGCGAAGCCACCAAAATAGGGCATCAGAAGTCCGCCTCTCGCACGAATTCCCAGCCAGCTTCGCGAGCAGCGTTCGCATCGTCTGAAGCGCCGAAGACCAGCGGGTCATTGCCGACCATGACGTAGCTGTCAGCAGGGACGGATGTGCTGATTTGTCGAAGGAAGTCGGCCTTAGTCATCGCCATCGGGCCGATGAACGAGAAAAGGGATGCCCATGTTGGAACTTGGAGGGTGACGACGGCGAAGTTCCCGCAGATTCCGACGATGTGTCCGGCGTCCCGTAGTTCAGCGACTCGGCTGAGAGGAATCGGGCCCCCGGAGATATCGAGGGTCTCGTCGACGTCGAAGGCGTAGACCTTCATGCTGCGCTCTTTACTGTTCGCCGTTGTCGGGCGCTGATCGGCGAGCTGCTCGGGCCGGCTGTGGTGGGAAGACCAACCGGAAATGCTACCGGCAGTAGGATTTGGGACCTTCGTTGGGAGGCCGGGTCCCGATTTGGGACCTTCG
>JBEKEH010000032.1:0-32298 GCA_050013935.1 Gaiellaceae bacterium
CGAACCGATCTCGGCCAGCAACGCGTCGATGTCCTGCGGCTTCACCGCCACCACCACGAGCTGCGCCCCAAGCACCGCCGCCACGTTCGAGCTCGTCGCCTCCACCCCATACCGCTCGCGCAACTCCGCCACCCGGCCCTCGCCGCGAGCGGTGACCACCAGCTCCCCCCGCCCCCGCCAACCCGAACTCAACAACCCCGACAACAACGCCTCACCAATCCGGCCGCCACCAAGAATCGCGACTTTCCGGGACTCCGCCATGGGCGGAGTCTGCCTACGCCGCGCGCGCGGCGCTCGCCGGAATCAGTCCGCGCGCGTAGCCGGCGAGCAGGTAGACGCTCGCAAGCCCGGCCCACTCGCCGTACGGCTCGAGCAGCTCCGCCGTCTCCCAGCCCTCGACCTGACGCCGGCGCAGCGTGCGCAGCAGCTTGATCAGGCCGAGGTCGCCGACGAGCCCGTAGTCCATCCGGCCCAGCCCCTCGAGGCAGACGACGCCGACCGACCAGGGGCCGAGGCCGCGCTCGCGCTGCAGCCGCGCCGCGACGAGGTGCGACGGCAGTTCGTGCAGCCGCTCGAGCTCGAGCGAGCGGCAGAGGCGGACGAGCGACGCCGCGCGCGGCGCGTGCAGCCCGAGCTCGCGCAGCCTGGCGGGCGCGAGCGAGCCGAGGTCGCGCGTCGTCGGCGAGACGTGCAGGCGCTCCGGGCCGGCGGCGCAGGTCGCGCGCACGATCGTCCGCTCGAGCCGGCGGGCGAGCTTCGACTCGATGAGCTGCCCGCAGAACGCGCGCAGGAGCGCGTGAGCGACCGTCGGCACGCGCACGGGCCGCAGCCCGCGCAACTCGCGCGAGGTCCGGCCCAGCAGCGGGTCCTCGCGCACGCGCGCGAGAAACGGAGCGTGATCGTCGTCGAGCCCGAGCAGCCAGCGCAGCCGCTCGGCGCCTGCCTCCGACTCGGCGCGAATCGTCACTGCCCCCTGCGGCGACTGGCGGGCGCGCGCCACCTCGACGCGTCCGTCGACGGCGAGGACCTGCGTCAGCACTCCGTCGCGGAAGGTCCGCGTCGCGTCACTCGCGAAGCGGGCGGAGAGGGCGAGCGAGTACGGGCCGCGAGGGGTGTGCGCGAGCTCGACGCTCAACGCTCGACGCGCGCGTCGGCCGGCGACGCGCGCATCCCGAGCTCGGCGGCGCGCTCGAGCACGTCCAGTGCCTGGTCCTCGCGGCCTTCCTGGCGGAGCATCCGTCCCCAGCCGCGGCACGCCTGGGCGGCGTCGCGCCAGAGCCCCTGCTTCTCGAGCAGGTCGACCGCGCGCCGGTACGCCTCGTCTGCTTCTTGCCGCTCGCCCGTGAGCGCGAGCGCGTCGGCGAGTGCCGCGGAGGCGAGGCCCTCGTCGACCGGGCTCCGGTCGCCGACGAGCACGAGCGCCTCCCGTGCCAGCTGGACGGCGGCCTCACCCTGGCCGCGCAAGGTCGCGATGCGCGAGCGGCGGATCGCGAGCTCGATCAGGTCCGCCGACGACGCGGACGCGCCGAACAGCTGCTCGGCCTGGTCGAGATGCCGCGCTGCCTCATCGGGGTCGTCGCGAGAGAGCGTGATGCTCGCGGCAAGAACGTGTGCACGCGCGAGGTGAAGCGTGTCGTCGGTCGCCTGGAGCAACGCGATCGCCTTGCGCACATTCACCAGCGCGACGGAGGCCCGCCCCTCGGCGTGCGCCAGCCGTGCCATCGACCAGTACAGGCGTACGCGCGTGTACGGATCCGCACTGTGCGCGCGCTTGAGCGCGCGGCGCACCACCTCCTCGCCGCGGCCGAGCTCGCCCATGTCGCTGAGCGCGTAGCTCAGGAGCGTCGCGTAACGCGCCTCGAGCGACGCGTCCTCCGAGCCCGCGACCTCCTCGAGGCAGCGCTCGAACAGCTCGACCGCAGCCTGCGTCCTCCCGGCGAAGGTATATGCCTGCGCGAGCTGCGAATAGACGTCGGCCAGGTCGACCGGCGAGAACGGCTCGCCCTGTAGCGCGGCCTCGAGCAACACCACCGCCTCGCCGTGCTCGCCGCGGTCCTGCACGAGGGCGGCGAGGGCGACGCGGGCCCGCAGCGCCGAGGCGCGGTCTCCGGCGGCGAGGGCCTCGCCGACGAGCTCGCGCAGGGGCGCCTCGACTCCGGCCGGCTCACCGAGTCGGATCGCGAGCTCGAGATCCGTCAGGCGCAGCTCGCGCGCCTCCTCCGGCGCGAGGTCCGAGCCGGTCTCGAGATAGCCGGCGGTGACCCCGAGCTTCGCGGCGAGGCGCCGCAGCGCCTTCACCGAAGGCTGGCGGGTTCCCGCCTCGATACGGGAGATGTACGCATAGGAGACGCCCGGGGCGGCCAATTCGCGCTGCGAGAAGCCTCGCTCCAGCCGCAGGCGCTTGAGCCGTTCCCCGATCGTCTCGCCTGCGGCGGGCGTCGAATCGGGATGCATCGGTGGCCATTCTGACTCGTTGTCTGGAGAACGTCAATCACCCATCGCGGTTTCTTTGACAGGGGTCATCCGAGGCGCTTCGTATCATCAATTTCTGTCAAGTCCCTCGCCCGAGGGACGCGAGCGGCAAGAAAGGGAGGACCGGTGTCGCGCTACGCGCTCTACGCGAAGCTCGTCGGGATCGTCCTGGTCTTGACGGTGCTGTCGATGGCGCTCGGGCTCGAGCCCTGGGGGCCCGGCTAGTCCCAGCCTGACGGCGGGCGGGGTTTGCTGAGTCCCGCCCGCTGTACCCTCGCGCCGTGACGGTCGTCGAGCTCGCCCTCTACGCGCTGCTCCTCGCCGCCGCGGCGGTGCCCGTCTGGCGGCGGCCGGTCGCGGCGCTCTATCTCTTCGTGCTCGTCTCGACGTTAGCGGCGCCTGCGCGACCTCCCCACACGCACCGGCCGCAGCCCGCGCAAATCGCGCGACGCGCGCTCGAGCAGCGGCTCGTCGCGCACGCGCGCGAGGAACGCCGAATGGTCGTCGTCGAGCCCGAGCAGCCAGTGTGGCCGCTCGGCGCCCGCCTCCGACTCGGCGCGGATCGCAACCGTCCCCTGCGGCGACTGCCAGGCGCGTGCGACCTCGAGGCGCCCGTCGACGGCGAGCGCCTGGGTCAGCAGCCCGTTGCGAAAGGTGCGCGTCGCGTCGCTCGCGAAGCGGGCGGAGAGGGCGAGCGAGTACGGGCCCCGCGGGACGACTGCGAGCTCGACGCTCAACGCTCGGCGTGAGCTTCGGCCGGCGTCGCGCGCGTGCCGAGCTCGGCGGCGCGCTCCAACACGTCCATCGCCTGCTGCTCGTTGCCTGCCTGCCGCAGCATGCGGGCCCAGGCGCGGCACGTGTTGGCGGCGTCGCGCCAGCGGCCGTGCACCTCGAGCAGATCCACCGCGCGGCGGTACGCCTCGTCGGCGCCGGGAGTTTCGCCGGCCAGTATGAGTCCGTCGGCGAGGGCGGAGAAGGCGCGTCCGTCGTCGACCGGGTTCTGGCCGCCGTTAAGGTCGAGTGCCCGCCGGGCGAGCGCGATCGCGGGCTCGCAGTCGCCGCGGATCGCCGCGATCCGAGAGCGCTGCACGTTGATTTCGACGAGGTCCTCGACCGCCACGGGCATTCCCAGGAGCCGCTCGGCGATGTCGAGGTGGCGCTCCGCGTCGTCGGCGTCGTCGCGCGAGAGCGTGATGCCGGCGGCGAGGATGTGCGCGCGCGCGAGTTGGAGCGTGTCGTCGGTCGCCTGGAGCAGTGCGATCGCCTTCCTTACGTTCGTGAGCGCAACAGAAGCGCGACCTTCGCGATGTGCGAGGCGTGCGATCGACCAGTAGAGGCGAACGCGCATGTACGGGTCGTCCTGCTCTCCGAGCCGGTCGAGCGCGTGACGCAGGACATCCTCGGCGCGCGCGAGGTCGCCCATGTCGCTCAGCGCGTAGCTGAGCAGTGCGGCATACCGGGCCTCGAGCGCCGCGTCGTCGGCCTCTGCGACGGCCTCGACGCACCGCTCGTACAGCTCCACTGCATCCTTTGATCGTCCGGCCTCGGCGTAGGAGCGGCCGAGGCGGGCGTAGATATCGAACTTCTCGATCGGCGAGAACGGCTCGCCCTCGAGGGCAGCTTCGAGCAGCTCGGCCGACCGCACCCACTGGGCGCTCTCCAGCGCGAGCGTTGCGAGCGCGACGCGCGCCCGCAGCGTTGCTGCCGGGTCTCCTGCGGCGAGCGCCTCTTCGAGGACTGCCTGGAGCGACGCCTCCGCGTCTTTCGAGTCGCCGAGCCGGACCGCGAGCTCGAGATCGGCGAGCCGGAGCTCTCGCTGCTCGTCGGGACCGAGATGCGACCCCGTCTCCAGGTAGTCCACGGACACGCCGAGCTTGACCGCGAGGCGGCGTAGCGCCTTGACGGAAGGCTGGCGCGCGCCGGCCTCGATCCGGGAGATGTAGGCGTAGGAAACGCCGGGGGCGGCGAGCTCTCGCTGGGACAAACCTCGCTCCAGCCGCAGGCGCTTGAGCCGCCTCCCGATGGTCTCGCCTGCCGCGAGCGAAAGGTCGAGCTGCATTCGGTTGGGATTCTTATCGGTTGTCACGAGATCGTCAATGACACCCCTTGGCCTTGACAACGGACAGCTTCCTTGCTTCGTTCGCGCCGTCCACACCGAGTCCCTCGTTCGAGGGGCTCACGAGCTCCAAAGGAGGAGCGATGGCACGCAACGCGCTCTATATCAAGCTGTTTCTACTCGTGCTGGTCCTGGTGACCGTCGCGATGGTCCTTGGCAACGAGCCCTGGGGGCCCTACTAGGCCGGACGCGGGCGGGGGCTTCGGCTCCCGCCCGCTGTACCCTCGCGCCGTGACGGTCGTCGAGCTCGCCCTCTACGCGCTGCTCCTCGCCGCCGCGGCGGTGCCCGTCTGGCGGCGGCCGGTCGCGGCGCTCTATCTCTTCGTCGCGCGGGAGCGGCGGCTGCCGTTCCGGCCGGCGGCGGCCGACTGGCTGGCGCTCGGCTTCGCCGCGCTCGCCGCCGTGTACGCGCTCGTGCCGCAGTCGGCGCTCGGCGGCCAGGCCGGCCACCGGGCGGTCGCGCTCGCGCTTCGGCACGACGTCGTCCCGGTCGGCGCGTACTTCCTCGGCCGCTCGCTGCGTCTGGGGCGGGACGACCTGCGCCGGCTGGCGTGGACGCTGCTCGGCACCGCGGGCTTTGTCGCGGCGGTCGGCCTGGTGGACGCGTACGCGGTGCCGATCGGCTGGTGGCGGACGAACGGCGTCATCGACTACTTCCACAAGCACCTCGGCTACGACTACCACGGCACGGGCACGAAGCTCGAGCCGAGCGGTGCGACCTACGGCCTGCCGGAGAACTTCATCTACAACGTCGGCGGCGACAAGCCGTTCCTGCGCCGGCTCGTCTCGACATTTCTCAGCCCGCTCGCGAGCGGCTACCTGTTCGTCGTCGCGCTGCTCGTGGCGGCGGCGGTGTTGCGCGCGCGGAAGGTCGTCGCGGGTCTCGCGCTCATCACAGCGGCCGGACTGCTGTGGACGTTCTCGCGCTCGTCGCTGCTCGCGCTCGCCGTCGGCCTTGTCGTGCTCGCCGCACTGCGGCGGCGCCGCGTCGTGCTCGTCGCCGCCGTGCTCACCGTCGCGGTGGCGATCGGCTGGGCGCACCTGTTCCCGAAGATCGGGCCGACGGGAAACTGGACGCGAGTGGACCTCGTCTACCAGCACCGGCTGGCGCAGGCGCAGCAGAGCCGGCGCGCCTTCACCGCAACGAGCGCGGGCGAGCCGTCGCTGCACGAGCACTGGGAGAGCCTGAAGGACGGCGTGCGCACGATGATCCGCCACCCGCAGGGCTACGGGCTCGGCAACGTCGGCCAGACGGCCTCGCGCACCAACACGCCTTTGAAGGCCGGCGAGTCGAACTACACGGAGCTCGGCGTCGAGCTCGGCGTGCTCGGAGCGGTGCTCTGGACGGCGTGGGGGCTCGCCCTGCTCGCCGGCCTGGTGCGCGCCGGGCGCGGCG
This sequence comes from Gaiellaceae bacterium, assembly GCA_050013935.1. Lineage (GTDB taxonomy): Bacteria > Actinomycetota > Thermoleophilia > Gaiellales > Gaiellaceae > Palsa-739. The sequence continues at coordinate 5,985 of JBEKEH010000032.1, forward strand.
ACCGCTGGGCGGCCGGCGTCGCGGCCGCGTTCGCAGCGATCCTCACCCTCGCGGTGCAGACGGACGTGATCGGCGACCCGTGGGTCGCGTACTGCGTCTGGGCGCTCGCCGGCGCGCTGATGCTCCGTGCATCCCCCGATGGATAGCCCTCCGGGCCGGGCGACGCTCGCCCCGGAAGGAGGGAGGCATGGCAACCGTATCCACGAAGTCCGCCGTCGTCGGCTGGCACGAGCTGATCGCGCCGGACGTCGAGCCGGCGAAGGCCTTCTACACCGGTCTGCTCGGCTGGACGATGAGCGTCTGGAAGCCGGGCGAGGCGGACTACCCGATGATCCACGTCGGCGGCCGCGACCACGGCGGCTTCTTCGCGCGTGAGCGGTCGGCGCCGCACTGGCTCGTCTACGTCGAGGTCGAGGACGTCGACGCGGTCGTCGCCAAGGTGCCCGGGCTCGGCGGGACCGTGTTCGTCGAGCCGGAGGAGATCGAGGACGTCGGCCGCTACGCGGTGATCGCGGATGTGCAGGGCGCGGTCCTGGCCGTGATCAGGCCGAGTGAGCCGGCGATGGCGCCGCCGAAGGACGTCTTCTGCTGGGACGAGCTGTCGACCGCCGACGTCGTCGCGGCGAAGCGGTTCTACGCCGAGCTGTTCGGCTGGAGCGTCGCCGAGACGATGCCCGGCTACTGGGTCTTCCGTGCGGGCGATCTCGACGTCGCCGGGCTGATGCCGAAGCCGGCCGGTGTGCCCGCGCCGGCATGGCTCACGTATCTCAAGGTCGAGGACACCGACGCGACCATCCGCCGCGGGCTCGAGCTCGGGGCGACGGTCGTGATGGAGCCGATGCAGGCCGAGGGCGTGGGGCGCTACGCGGTGCTCGTCGATCCGGTGGGCGCGGCGTTCGGCGTCGTCGGGCCGGGAAGCTGAGCGCGACACCCGTCCCGGGCGGCCCAGGTCGCCCGGGACACCGCTCGACGGGCGTCTTGCGAGCGCCGCCGCCGCGCTCTACCGTTGTCTTACATGACAACGCACGACTGGGTCACCCGGTTGCTCGTCGCGGCGGCGGTCGTCGTCGCGCTCGCGGCGCTCGCGCTGCGCTTCAACCGGGGAGGCGGACCCGCCGCCGTGCTCGCGGACCCGGTGCGCACGCCGGGCGTGCTCAACCCCCGGGTGACGCAGGCGACCATCCGCTCGACGATCTGCACGCGCGGCTGGACGGCGACGGTCCGGCCGCCGGTCGAGTACACGAACGCGCTGAAGCGGGAACAGATGCGGGCCTACGGCGAGACGGGCCCGCCGTCTGCGTACCAGGAGGACCATCTGATCAGCCTCGAGCTCGGCGGCGACCCGACCGATCCGCGCAACCTCTGGCCGGAGCCCTACCCGCGCGCTGCCGCGGTCGACCAGATCGAGAACCAGCTCAACGCCGAGGTCTGCTCCAGCTCGCTCTCGCTCCACGACGCGCAGGAGCAGGAGTCCGCGCTCAAGCACTCACACGGGTGAGGCCGGTATCGTCAGCCTGTCCGGCTCAGGCCGCGCGAACCGCCCAGTAGGCGGCATCGGTGGTCGCCCGTAGCGTGCACGTTCGCAATCGTGCGGGTGGTCGATCCGTAGATGTCACCGCACGAATGCGGGTCAGCCCTATGGCAGACGTCGGCGTGGAGGTGGAGAGTTCCGGCATGTCGCTGACCGCCGAGGAGCAGGCGACCGTGGCGCCGGCCGAGGTGAGGCTCGGGCACAACCTGATCGAGCGGGTGGAGTGGATTGGCCGGCGTATCGAAGAGCGTGTCCTCTTCTAGCTTTCCCCGCTTCTCTCCTGGCCACTGCGTCAGCGGCGACGATGTGACGAGCGGTGACGAGCCGCAGGCGCGGCGCGTCTGGTCGACGTGAAGGAGCGTGATGGAGACAGTTCTCGAGTCACGGTCTAACCGCACGGTCATCGGTCGCGGCCGGCCTTTCTGCGTGATCGGCGAGCGGATCAACCCGACGGGGCGACGGCGCTTGGCCGAGGCGCTGCGCGCCGGCGACTTCTCGCTTGCGCTCGCCGACGCTCGTGCACAGGTGGAGGCGGGCGCGCAGGTACTCGACGTGAACGCCGGGGTGCCGCTCGCCGACGAGGCGGCGTTGCTGCGCCAGGTCGTCGGCGTCGTGCAGGAGGCGGTCGAGGTGCCGCTCTGCCTCGACTCCTCGGTTGTCGCCGCGCTCGAGGCGGCGCTGGAGGTGTGTGAGGGCAAGCCGCTGGTCAACTCGGTCACCGCCGAAGCGCAGCGGCTGGAGCAGGTGCTGCCGCTGGTCGCGAGGGCGGGTGCGGCGGTGATCGGCCTGGTCAGCGGCGAGGGTGGCGTGCCCGGTTCGCCGCAGGAGCGGCTGGAGCGGGCAAGGGCGATCCTGAGCGCAGCCCACGACTTCGGCATTCCCGCCGAGGATGTGGTGATCGACCCGCTCGCGATGGCGGTCGCCACCGACCCGCAGGCGCCACAGGTGACGTTGGAGACGATCCGCCTGGTCAGTCGAGAGCTGGGCCTGAACACCTGCCTGGGCGCCTCGAACGTCTCCTTTGGGCTACCCGCGCGCGCGGCGCTGAGCGCCTCGTTTCTCTCGATGGCGATCGCGGCCGGCCTCACCTCGGCGATCATGAACCCGCTCTCGCCGGAGGCGATGACGGCGGTGCGAGCGGCCGATCTGCTGCTGGGCAACGACGCCTACGCGATGGCTTGGATCACCGCCTTCCGAGCGCAGGAAGTCGCCGCGCGCTAGGCACACGATGGAGCGGCTGCACACCCTGACCTTCCAGCCGCAGGGCGCGACGGTGCGCGTCCCCGCCGGCGTCAGCGTGTTCGAGGCCGCCAGCTGGGCCGGGATCACGGTCGACTCGACCTGCGGTGGCCGCGGCACCTGCGGCAAGTGCCGCGTGCGCCTGCTCGCCGGTGATCTGCCGCCCACGGAGGGCGACCGGCGCACGTTCTCGGAAGGCGAGCTCGACGAGGGCTGGCGGCTCGCCTGCCGCTCGAGGCTGGGCGAGACGCCGCTCGCGCTCGAGATCGATGTGCCCGCGCTCCTAACCAAGCCGAAGGCGGCGCTGCTCGGCCGCGGCCGCCACGTCCTGCTCTCCCCTGCGACGCAGAAGTACCGGCTCGAGCTTACCCCGCCGACGCTCGACGATCAGGCACCTGATCTCGTCCGCCTCCGCCGAGCGCTTCCCGACTTTGCGCTGGAGGTACCGCTAACCGTCCTGCGCGCGCTGCCTGCTGCCCTTCGCGCCGCCGCGTTCGAGGTGACGGCCGTCGTGGTCGGAAACCGTCTCGTCGCGGTCGAGCCGGGCGACACCAGCGCTGAGTGCTTCGGAGTCGCACTCGACCTGGGCACGACGACGATCGTCGCCGCGCTCATCGACCTCACCAGCGGCGCGATCGTCGCGCTCGGCTCGGAGCTCAACGGGCAAGAGCGCTTCGGCTCGGACGTGATCTCGCGGATCACGCACGCGATGGAGATGCCGGCCGGGCTGGCCGAGCTGCGCGAGGCGGCGCTCGCGAGCATCGACGAGCTGCTCGCGAGGTTGCTCCGCTCCGCCGGCGTCGCGGCCGAGCGGATCTATCACGCCGTGGTCGCCGGCAACTCGACCATGCTCCACCTGCTGCTCGAGGTTGACCCCGCTGCGCTCGCGCTCGCGCCGTTTGCGCCCGCGTTCGCCGAGCCGCTCGACCTCGCCGCACACGAGGTCGGCCTACCGCTCCATCCCGAAGCCCGCGTCGAGACCTTCCCGCTGGTCGGCGCCTACGTCGGTGCCGACATCGTGGCCGGCGCGCTCGCGACCGGGATCGGCCGCGGCGAGCGCTACTCGCTGCTCGTCGACATCGGCACCAACGGCGAGATCGTCCTCGGCACGCCGACGCGGATCCTGGCCGCCGCGGCGCCGGCCGGGCCGGCCTTCGAAGGGGCGCAGATCCGCTGCGGCATGCGCGCGAGCGACGGCGCGATCGAGGCCGTCCGGATGGGCGATACGGTCGAACTCGACATCGTCGGCGGCGGCGACCCCCGGGGAATCTGCGGCTCCGGCCTCGCCGACACCGTCGCCGGCCTCCTGCAGACGGGACTGCTCGACCCCTCAGGACGCCTGAAGCGTCGCGACGAGGCAGCAGCGCATCCGCTGGCCGAGCAGCTCGTCGAGATCGACGGCGCCCCCGCCTTTCGCCTCGCCGACGGGGTCGAGCTGACCCAGCACGACGTACGAGCACTGCAGTTCGCGAAAGGCGCGATCGCCGCCGGCGTCCGGATCCTGCTGACCGAGGCGGCCATCGACGCGGAGCAGCTGGACGAGATCCTGCTCGCCGGCTCCTTCGGCACCTACATCGACCCGGCAAGCGCCCGGGCGATCGGCCTGGTGCCGCCCATCGACCTGGAGCGGGTGACCGCAGCGGGCAACTCCTCGCTCGAGGGGGCGAAAATGGCGCTCCTCTCCTTCCGCGAGCAGCAGCTCGGCCTCGCCCTCGCCTCCCGGATCGAATACGTCGAGCTCTCCAGCCGCCCCGACTTCAACCAGGCCTTCACCGACTCGCTCGAGTTTCCCGTCCCGCAGCCGGTCGCACCGGTCCCGGCGGGCCCGAGATCGCGTGCCTAGTAAGCTCCGTACCGTTTCCCGGCTTCGACCAGCGCATGAACGTTCTCGGCGGGTGTCTCCGGGCTGAGGGCACAGCCAGGCCCGAGGATGAAGCCGCTGCCGGGTTTCCAGAGCTCGATCAGCTCGCGGCAGGCAGCATCGATATCGTCGGGCGTACCGAACACGAGCAGGCTCGTGTCGATGTTTCCGAGCAGGCACGTCTTGCCCTGCGCAGCCTCCTTGATCAGGCGAGGGTCAGTCTTGTGGTCTACCTCGAGCACCTGGGCGCCGGTGGCGACGAAGTCCTCGACGATCGCGGCGGCGTTACCGCAGATGTGGTTGTGCAGGACGATCTCGGCCGCTCGCAGGTCGTCGACCATCCGCCGTTCCTGTTCCCAGGCGTACTGGCGGTAGTGGGTCGGCGAGATCATCGCCGGCCCGGCGAGCGATTCGCCGATCGAGGTCGAGTGCGCGCCTGCCTCGACGAGTGCGAACGCGTAGCGAGTCGCGACGCGGCGGGCGTAGTCGAGCAGCGCGTGGATCAGCTCCTCCTGGTCGCCGAGGGCGATATCTAGCATCAGCTGGTCGATGCCCCGGAGCTGCGCCGCAAGGTCGAACGGCCCCTGGTCGGCCCGGCCGCAGATCCAGGCGCGGTCGCCGGTCTCCCGCACCAGGATGCGCGTCGCCTTGATGATTTCGCACATCGGAAACGCCTTTAGCGGGTCAGGAACCTCGAGATCCATGACCTGCTCCAGACTCGTGACGATGGGCGTGACTGCAGCCGGCGCGGCGTCGTCACGATAGATCACCTCCACACCGCAGGCCTGGGCACTACAGGCGGTGCCGTTCTCGAGCAGGATCATGTCGTGACGGAACTCGCGCCACGCGGCGAGCATCGCCTCTGCCAGCAGCTCTCCGTCCTGGAGCACCTCGCTCACCGGCTTCCCGGTCGCGAGCGCCGCAGGCTGGAAGTTGTGCAGGTCCACGGGTACGCGGTCGGGCGGGCGAAGCTCGATCGCCGCACGGACTCTCTCGACGGAGTTCATTGCTCTCCTCGACTCCCTGTCGGCGGATAGATCTGCGCGTCGGTCGAGACGATCTTGCACTGCCGATACTCGTGCGCGGTCCCGGTCACATTCACCTTCACCGCTGCAAGACGCGAAAATTGTACTTCGTCCCCCGACTGATGAGTGCGCAGGCGAACTGGAGCGGGGCGAGGTGGTTTGCGGGTTTCTTGGCCCGTTTCGGCGAGAGGCTCTTCTGTTGCCGGGCTAGAATATGGGTGTGGTTACGAGTCCCGCGCCGGCTGAGGGAGCTGTCGTTTCAGGCGTTGCCGGTGTCTTCGCCGGACATTCGTCCCGGTCCACCGCCGAGGATCGGCGGGGCCGGGCGGCCCGGACGACGCCGGAGACGCTCAGCGGCGCGCACGCCGCACACTTGTTCACACTCTCCAAGGCAGAAGCCTCCTCATGAAGCCGCGGGAGCGTGTCGCCGCCGCACTCGACCACATCGAGCCTGATCGCTGCCCGTTCCAGGCGACGTTCACGCCGGAGTTCGCGGCGCGGCTGCGCGGCGACCTGCAGCTTGAAGGCGATCGGGTCCACAATCCCCACGGTGGCGGCAATCCCTACGACCTCGAGATCGCGCTCGGTGAGGACCTTCTGCTGACGTCGGTGGGCTGGGCGAACTCCTACTACCAGGAGGGCGAGACGTACGTGGACGAGTGGGGAGTCGGCTGGCGCGCCGCTCCCTACACGACACCGTACGGCAGCGGCCACTACACCGAGCCCCGCGTCCATCCGCTGGCCGACAAGGCGGCGCTCGCCGGCTACCACCCGCCCGACCCCGATCGCGCCGACCTCTACGAGGATGCCGCGACGGCGATCCGCGACTATGGGGATGACTACTGGATCGTCGGCGTCACGGTGACGACGATCTTCGAGGCGGCCTGGGCGCTGCGCGGCCTGGAGCGCCTGATGATGGACTTCATCGAGGATCCGGACCTGGCAGACCAGATCCTCGAGATCCCCTACCGCTACCACCTCGCCGCGGCCGAGGAGCTCGTGCGATTGGGGGTCGACATGATCTGGCTGGGCGACGACGTCGGCCAGCAGACCGGCATGCTCATGTCGCCCCGGCACTGGCGGCGCTTCCTCAAGCCACGGATGGCGGAGCTGATCGCGACGCTGAAGGCGATCAACCCGCGGTTGAAGATCGCCTACCACACCGACGGCTGCGTCTACGCGATCATCCCGGAGCTGATCGAGATCGGCATCGACGTGCTCAATCCGGTGCAGCCGGCGTCCATGGATCCGGCCAGGCTCAAGCGCGAGTACGGGCGGGAGCTCTGCTTCTGGGGGTCGATGGACGAGCAGCACACGCTTCCCTTCGGCACTCCCGACGACGTCCGCCGCGAAGTGCGCGAGCGGGTCGCGACGCTCGGAGCCGGGGGCGGCCTGATCCTCGGTCCGACGCACCACGTCCAGCTCGACACGCCACTCGAGAACTTCTGGGCGATGGTCGAGGAGGTGACCGGCCAGGCCCCGCGTCGCCCGGGTGCGGCGGCGCCGTCGTATCTTCCCAGCACCTCCGATACCAAGAGGGAGATCAGGAAGACGTGACGACCGCGACGAAGCGCGACTACAGCCTGATCGGCCGCGACTCGAAGCTCGCCGTTGAGCTCGGTCTGGCAGCCGCAGAGTGGTACCACACAGACGTTCCGCGCAAGCGGATGAAAGAGCTGATGCGACGAAGAAATGGTCCCGCGATTCGAGACACTGCGATCTGGATTGCACTCCTTGCCACCTTCGGATTCGGCGGCTACTGGTTTTGGGGTAGCTGGGCTTGCGTTCCCTTCTTCCTCTGTTACGGCGTGCTCTACGGATCGGCGTCAGACTCCCGTTGGCATGAGGCTGGGCACGGCACGGCCTTCAGGACGCCGTGGCTCAATGACGCGCTGTATCAAGTTGCGTCGTTCATGATCATGCGTGAACCCACGGTTTGGCGGTGGAGCCACACCCGACATCACACTGACACCATCATCGTCGGACGGGACCGCGAGATCGCCGCGATGCGACCGCCCGATGTACTGACTCTCATGCTGAATCTCTTCGCCATCCGCGACGCGATCGGCAACATTCTCAGCATTTCTCGCCACGTGGCCGGCCGCTTGAGTGCGGAGGAGGCAGCGTTCATACCCGCAATGGAACGCCGTCGCGTCTACCGGGAGGCGCGAATCTGGGCCGCGATTTACATTGCCGCTGTCGGGTCGGCCATCTATCTCGGATCGTGGCTACCAGTTATGTACATCGGATTGCCGAGCATCTACGGCCGCTGGCTGGCGCACTACTTCGGGCTGACGCAACATGCTGGTCTCGCGGAGAATGTCCTGGACCACCGTCTGAATTCACGAACGGTGTACATGAACCCTGTGTTCCGGTTCATCTACTGGAACATGAACTACCACGTCGAGCACCACATGTTTCCGATGGTGCCATACCACGCTCTGCCGAAACTCCATGCCGAACTGCTTTCTGACATGCCTGTCCCCTACAGCAGCACGATCGCCGCGTACCGCGAAATCCTCCCGACACTATGGCGGCAGCTCGGGGAGCCGGAGTATTACGTGAAGCGCGAGTTGCCCGTCTCTGCAAGGGCCTACCGGCCCGATCTGCACGGTGCGGTTTTGGCGAGCTAGTGGCGGCGCGAGACCTCGAGGGGAGAAGACGATCTTGGAGGAGACGTGGATCGAAGCGTGTCGGGTAGGCGACGTCGACCAGGAGGACGTCATCCGCTTCGACTATGAGGAGCAGACGTTCGCCATCTACCGAAGCCCCGATGAGACGTTCTACGCAACCGAAGGCACGTGCACGCATGAGCATGCCCATCTGGCCGATGGACTCGTGATGGGCGACATCATCGAGTGCCCGAAACACAACGGGCGCTTCAACTACAAGACCGGCGAGGCTAAGCGCGCGCCCGTCTGCATCAACCTCCGGACGTATCCCGTGAAGGTCGAAGCTGGGACCGTCTTCATCAAGCTCCACGCATAGCGCCGCGCATTCGGGAGCCGCCGCCTCTCGGTCAGCTGCTCCATCGCTCGGTCAGTTGCATGTCTTCGTCAAGCGGCCGTCGTGGCCTGATTCCGAGTGCGCCGAGGTCGGCGTGGTAGACCCGGCATGCCTCGCCTGCATCGATTTGGCCGTCGGCGATCGCTCGCAGATGGCGCACGAAGGTGAGCGGGTGCTCGCTGTCTTTGATCTTGCGCCCGAACATCGCCGCCCTCGCTCCGTGTCTCCGCGCGTCCTCGAGCAGGAAGAAGGCATCGTAGGTCGTGCCCGAGGAGCCGCCCAGGACGCCCGGGATGAGGTGCGGGTCATACGCGGCGAGTTCCTCCATCGCGCGCGGGCCGTGGTATGGCAACTTCAAGAACAACGGCCGGCCGGCGCTCGGGATGCCGGCGAGCGTGCGCGCGACGAAGTCGTTGAGAAACCTCCCCGGGTCGGGCCGCGCCGGGCCGCCGGGCAGGTTGGGAGCGAACACCTCGAGGAAGTGGCGGAGCCCTTCGCGCTCGGCCTCGAGACGAAAGTCCCTGTAGGCCTGGAGTGCGGCGACGTCAAGCTCGGCGTCGTTGGCGGGGGTGACCGAGTAGAGCCCGAGGTCGACGCCCGCCGCCCCCGTGATCTCCTCGATCGTCGCCGTGCGAAAAGGCCTCGGCGGCTGCTGCGGGTAGGCGGCGCCCGCGAGCATGTGAATATCGGTCATGTCGTTCGCGCGCACGGCCGGCGTGATCGGGGAGCCGTCGAACAGGCGCTCTTCGAAAGTCAGCCGCTCGCTCGTGCTGACGCTCATGAGCATGATGTCAACGAGTCCCTGCCGAACGATCTCCCTGATCTGGTCGCGGAAATCGGCCAGCGATCGCCGAGCACCCGTGACCGGGTCGACGCCCGTTGCGGCCAGGCCGAAGGCCATGTCGGCGTCCTTCGCGTCGGCGAGGATGAAGTCGCGGGCGCCGCCGGGATCGGCGTGGAGGTTGGCAAGCTTGGCGTCGAGTGACTTCATGAGAGGATCGTAAGCGTGCCCGCGGGGTCACGCTCGACGGTGACGTTGCGCCCGAGCTCGATGTCGACGCGCAGCCGTGGCCAGCCGCTTGCGAGCCGTGCGGCGACGCGCGGCCATGGCGGGATCGCGCTGGTGGGATCCAGCGCCTCGATGCTGCATGCTCCGACGGCGGTCGCGCTCGTCGCCGCGTCCGCCGGATCCTCGCCGCGCAGCAGCGCAGCGAGCAGGCCGGCAATCGTGCAATCGCCCGAGCCTGTCGTTCCGGCGACCCTGCGTGCCGCGAAGCACGGTGCGAGCACCTCGCGACCCCGCCACGCCTCGGCCGCGAGTCCGATCCGATCGCAGAATGCGCTGATGCGAGCGGTCTCTTGAGCGGTCCGCAGGTAGAGCCCCTGGTCGCCGAGCTTGATCGCGACGACAGCGGCGCCCATGCCGAGCAGGACGTCGCCGAGCTCCGCAAGCCGCGTCCGGTCTACCACCGCGGACAGGTCAGCTTCCGCCTGCAGCTGCGCGTGCGCCGGCCGGTCGAGCATGAACAGCAACTCGTCGATGCTCGGCGCGAAGACGTCCACGAACGGGAGCACCCGCGACAGCACCTGCTCCCAGGCCACGCGCCCGGCCTCACTCTCGGGATCGGGCTCGGAGAGGTCAAGCGATGTCGCCGGCCCCGCCGAATGCACCCGTTCGAACAAACGGCGCAGCTGCGCGCCGCCGGCGGCGTACATCTCACGCATAAGCGGCGGATAGCCGAAATGAAACACACGCACGCCGGCAAGCAGCTCATACCGAACGTCGTCGGCTGAGAACGTCTGGTTGGCCCCCGGGCAGTGCAGGAAGCTGCGATCGACACCGGGTGGGTTGAAGACGATCGTGTAGCTCGTCGCGTCCACCGGTGACACGATCATGTCCGCCGCCAGGTCACCGTCGCGGTCCGCGAGTGAGTCCAGTATGGCGCGCCCGAACAGGTCGGCTCCGACCTTGCCCACCAGCCGTACGCGCACGCCCAACCGGTGCAGAGCGACCCCCGTGTTGGCCACCGCACCGCCGGTCGAGATGACCACTGGTCCGACCTCCACCAACCGGCCCGGCTCCAACGTCACCGGCCCCTGCAGCCCGGGGAACAGATCCAGGGAGATGTGACCCGCGACCACAGCCTCGGTCGAAGTCAGTGCAGGTACGACCACGTCCATGGTCAGATCAGATGCTATCGAGATGGACGAACAGCAGCCGTCTGCGCGATCTCGCCGTTCGCTATCGCTTTCTAGTGGCCGCGTCCACTAGTTCGGGGGTCCGAGTGCCGCGACCTTCCGCTCCGCCTCCCGCATCGCCTCCGAGGCGCTCGCCTCGCCCTTGAGGACGCGGACGATCTCGTCGCCGATGATGTTGCCCACCTCCATCCCGTAGCGTGTGACGGGCCGCTCGCCGTGGGCGAAGGGCCGTGACTCGAACGTCGTCTCGAGCAGCTCGGGCCGGAAGCGCCGGACGAACCGCGGCTCGTCGAACAGCGAGTTGCGCGCCACCTCGACGAACCCGCTCCGCTCGGCGTCGTCGAGCACCTGCTCGGAAGCGCAGAGGAACTTCGCGAGCTCCCAGGCGGCCTCCTTCGAGCGGGCGAGCGACGGGATCGCGTACGGCGGGCAGTAGAGGCCGCCGTGGCGCGTGCCGAGCGGGCCGGCGGGGATCAGCGCCGTGCGCGTCGCCTCTGCGACCGGGCCCCCCTCGTCGTAGATGATCGACGCCTCGTTCGCCGGCTCGATCGTCATCGCAGCACGGCCCTGGCCGTAGCACGCCACGCAGTGCATGAAGTCCATCGTCGGCGACTCCGGCGGGCCCGCGCGCCGCACGAGGTCGACGTAGTGGTCGATCGCCGCGCAGAGCTCGGGCGTGTCGAGCGTCGGCCGCCCGTCGTCGTCGTACCAGCACACGCCCCACGACGGGCCCCAGGTGGAGCCAACCTCCCAGAAGTTGAGCCCGCAGTTCGGGGCGCCCCGGATCGCGATCCCGTAGAAGTCCTCGGTGCCGTCTTTCCGCACCGCCTCCTGCACCGCGACGGCCGCCTCGGTCAGCTCGTCGAGCGTCTGCGGCACGGGTATCCCGTAGCGCTCGAACAGGTCGCCGCGGTAGATGAGGACATTCGAGACGTGGCAGTACGGGAGGCCCCAGAGCCGCCCGCCGTCACTGAGCGCGTCGATTGCCGACTGCGGAAAGTCGCCGAGCGGATATCCCTCGGCGGCGACGAGCCCGTCCAACGGCTCGACGTGCCCTGCACGCGCCGCCTGGATCAGGAGGAGGTCGTCGACGCCGACGAGGTCGAACGGCGGATCCTCACCCGAGAAGCTCCGCTCCATCAGCTCCCACATCTCGGGGATCACGGTCAGCGTCACCTCGACCTCGATCCCGGTCTCCTCCGTGAAGCGCTTTGCGGTGGCCGGGAGATTCTCGAAGACGCCCCAGCCCTCCTGCATGACACGGACGGTTTCGCTCATCTCGCTCTCCCCTCGCTCGTTCGGATGTGGACATCGGGTCGCACACAGTGCAGGGGAGTTGCCGCCGCGGCCCGTCGGACCGCGGCGGCAACTGGGTCGATCAGGTCAGAGAACCGGTCGGTGAGCCGCCTCCTCTTCCGTCTCGAGCCGCTCGTGCGCGGCCTCGCCGGCCTTGATCAGCCAGCCTTCCCTGCCTGTGCGCCAGGCCCAGAGGAGGAAGACCAGTCCCGCGACGAGCCAGGTGAACGCAATCCACGGCGCGTAGTCGAACGGGCCGGTGAGAGCGATCGGGTGCAGGTCCGCGACGGTCTTCCAGAGGACCCACAGGAGAGCAGCCGAGGTCGCGAGCGGGATCACGCCGTGCAGCCACAGGTTGAACTCGGCCTTCCTCTCGCGGCGGTAGAAGATCATCGCCCCGAAGTTGCCCATGCAGTAGACGATGATCAGCCCGATCGTCTGGACGATGCCGATCATCCCGAACTCGTTCACGGGTCCGATCCCGGTGCCGAGCGCCATGCCGAGGCAGATCGTCAGCACCGTCATGCCGAGGATCGCGTTCCACGGCGTCTTCCAGCGCGGGTGGACATAGGCCAGCCACTTCGGCAACGCGTGGGCGCGGCCCATGCTGAAGAGCACCCGTGACGATGCGTTCTGGATCGCGATCGACACCGCGAGAGAGGAGTTCACCGTCGCGAACAGGACGAAGAGCCACGCACCTCCCCAGAGATGCCGCGCCAGGGTGTAGATCTGGGAGGAGTCCGTGAACTTGCCCTGGGCGACGAGGGTCGTCCCATGGCCGACGAGGACACCCCAGTTCACGAGCGCGTAGAAGAGCGCGATCGCGACCGTAGAGCCGACGATCACGATCGGCAGGTTGCGCCTCGGATTCTCGGTCTCCTCAGCGAGTGGGGCCACCGCTTCGAAGCCGGAGAGCGCGAGGATCGTGAACACGACGCCCAGGTAGAGGCCGTTCACGCTCGGGAGGTTCTGCGGGTTGAACGAGGAGGCGTTGAAGCCGCCCGGCCCCGGCGACGCAAGCCCCGAGAGACCGAGGGCGAGGAAGATCCCGACCTCGAAGAAGACGAGAACAGCCATGGCCTTCGCCGACAGGCTGATCCCGAACACCGTGAACACGGTCACGATCGCCAGGAAGATGAAGAACCAGTAGTACCAGGAGATGTCCACGCCGTACTGCGCCTTGACCGTCCGCTCGACGAGGATGCCGGTGAAGGCGCAGACGGACGAGATGGCGATCGGGTCGTAGAGGAAGTACAACCAGGTCGTGATCCAGCCGAACCGGGCGCCGATCGTGCGGCTGATGTAGAGAAAGTAGCCGCCGGCGCCGGAGAACTGCTTCGCGAGCTGGGTGAGGGTGATTGCGACGCCGAGGCAGATGATGCCGCCGATGACGTACGCGATCGGCGCGCAGACTCCGGCGAAGCTGACGATGAAGGTCAGGCCGAGCAGGATGTTGAGGCCAGGCGCGATGTGGGTGACCGCCTGAACCATGTTTCCCCAGAAGCCGAGCGCACCTGCGTGGAGCTCGGTCTCGGCGATGTAGGCACGCTTCCGCCCCGTGGGCGACCCAGGGGCTGCGTCGGTACTCATCGACCCTCCTCCTGTCTTTGGGGGGACCCCTGTACACGGCCCCGAGCCTGATTCAGGGACGGGAACTCCGCACTCGACAAGCGATATGGTCAGTCGTGACCACGCCAAGCCATATGGTCGGTCGTGACCATATCGCTTGCCCACGCCAAGCGATATGGTCGGTCGTGACTAGATCGCACCGACGTACTCGGCGGCCGGTCGGACGTCTGTCAAGCAGCGTCCGAGTCCATCCCGGAGGACAGGAGAAGCCGTGAGACGACCCATCGAGCTGTCCGACGTGGGTATGCCCGCGCCGGAGTATCCGGAGGAGTGTCCGTCGATCCCGGCGGCCGAGTTCGAGGCGCGGATCGCGGCGGTTCTCGCCGCCGTGGATGCGGACTGGGTCGTCGTCTACGGCGACCGCGAGCACCACGCGAGCTTCGTGTGGCTCTGCAATCTCGACCCGCGCTTCGAGGAGGCGCTGCTCGTCCTCGGCCGCGACCGGCGGACGCTGCTGCTCGGCAAGGAGAACGTCGGCTACACGCCGATCATCCCGGCCGGGCTCGACTTCGACGTCGTCTGCGTGCCGACGCTCAGCCTGATGGGGATCGACCGCAGCGGCTTCCCCACGGTCGAGCAGGCGCTGCGGGACGCGGGGATCTCGGCGGGCGACCGCGTCGGCGTCATCGGCTGGAAGGCGCTTCTCCCCGAGGAGTGGAACGGCGGCTACGAGGCGATCTTTGCGCCCGCGTTCTTCGTCGACACGCTGCGCGCGATCACAGGCGACCCCGCGCTCGTCAGGGACGCGACGGCGGTGGTGACGAATCCGCGCGACGGCCTGCGCACGTTCTGCTCAGCCGACCAGATCGCCGTGTTCGAGTGGGGCGCGGCGCGCTGCTCGGCCTGGGTCTCGCTGATCCTCCGCTCGGTTCGGCCGGGGATGACCGAGCGCGAGGCGTTCCACGTCGTGCCCTGGGGAGGCGAGCCGCTGAGCATGCACCCCGTGTTCTCGTCCGGGCCGGAGGTCGCCGTGGGGTTGCGGAGCCCCTCGACGAGGCGGCTCGAGCTCGGCGACGCGGGGATCGTGGCGATCGGGCTCTGGGGCGGGAACTGCGCGCGCGGCGGGATCCTCGCCGCAGACGGAGGCGACCTGCGTCCCGAGAGCGACGGCTGGTTCGAAGGCCTGGCGATCCCCTACTGGCGGGTGATGGCGACGTGGCACGAGTCGCTCGGGCTCGGCGTGCCCGGCGGCGAGGTGTTCGATACGGTCACGGAGCTGCTCGCAGGCGAGACGTTTAAGTCCTCGTTCAACCCCGGCCACCTCGTCCATTACGAGGAGTGGCTCGACTCGCCGATCCGCGCCGGCTCGGACGACCCGATCGCGAGCGGAATGGTTCTGCAGACGGACATCATCCCGACCGGGATCCGGCCCGGCTGGACGGCGAACTGCGAGGACACCGTGGCGATCGCGGACGAGTCCCTGCGGGCCGAGCTGGCCGAGCGCTATCCCGAGCTCTGGGCGCGCGTGCAGGCGCGGCAGGCGTTCGTTCGCGACCGCCTCGGGATCGCGCTGCGAGACGAGGTGCTGCCGCTCTCGTGCACGCCCGCGTACCTCGCTCCGTTCTGGCTCTCGCCCGACCGGGCGCTCGCATTCGCGTGATCGCCCTCCACGCGGCGAAGCCCGTCTTCATGAAGCGCTGAGCGCGATCGGCCTTCGGCGCGATCCGCCGCCCATGGCTCAGGTCGCGAGCAGCTGCTGCACCATGCGAACGGCGCTCGACGCGTCCGCCGCGAACCCGTCTGCCCCGATCGCCTCCGCGTACTCTGCGGTGATCGGTGCGCCGCCGACGATGATCCGCGCCTTGTCGCGCAGGCCTGCCTCCGTGATCGCCGCGATGTTCTCCTGCATGTTGAGCATCGTCGTCGTCAGGAGCGCTGACATCGCCGCCACGTCCGCGCCGTCGCGGATCGCCTGGATGAACTGCTCGGCCCGCACGTCGACGCCGAGATCGACGATCTGGTAGCCGGCGCCCTCGAGCATCATCGCGACCAGGTTCTTGCCGATGTCGTGCAGGTCTCCCTTGACGGTGCCGATCGCGACCGTGCCTGCGGTGGGCACGCCCTCGCTGACGAGCTCGGGCTTGAGCACCGCGAGCGCCTCCGTCATCGCGCGGGCCGCCACCAGCATCTCCGGAACGTAGATCTCGCCCTGCTCGTACAGCCCTCCCACTTTGGCCATCGCCGCGATCAGGCCCTCTCGAAGAAGCGTCCCGGCGGGAACCCCCTCCACAAGGCCCTGCGCCACCTTCGCGACCGCCACCTTGGCCTGTCCTTCCACCACCGCCTCGCGCAGCTCCTCCTGCAGGGTCATCCTCGCTCCTCTAGTCCAGGGGGTAAGAGCGGTATTCGTTCACCGCGTCGTAGAGCGCCAGGATGTTCTCGACGGGAATACGCGCCTGAAGGTTGTGAATGGTGTTGAAGACGAAGCCTCCACCCGACCCAAAGATGCGCATGCGCTCCTTCACCATGGCGCGCACCTCGTCGGGCGTCCCGAACGGCAGCACCCGCTGGGTGTCCACGCCTCCGCCCCAGAAGGTGACGCGATCGCCGTAGGTCGCCTTCAGGGCGACCGGGTCCATGTCGGCCGCCGAGGTCTGCACCGGGTTCAGCACGTCGAAGCCGGCGTCCACCATGTCGTCGAGCAGGCGCCAGATCGAGCCACACGAGTGGATGAAGCTCTTCCACCTGGTGTTGGTGTGGATCCAGTCGTTTACGCGCACGTGAAACGGCTTGAACAGGTCCCGGTAGAGCTTCGGCGAGATGAACGGCCCCTGCTGGGTGCCGAAGTCCGTGCCGGTCACGAAGATCACGGTGATCGCGTCGCCGACGGCGTCGTACACGGCCTCGAGATTCCGCAGGCCGATTTCGCACTGGCGCTCGAACACCTCGTTCACGTAGCCCGGACGCAGGTTCAGGCTCATGTACCACTCCTGGATGTCGCGGATGCCGCGCGGATGCTTGAGCTTCATGCCCGGTACGAAGGCGATGTCGCCGAACGCCGTGTCGCCGACGTTTGCCAGCACGGCCCTGCCGCTCGCGGCCGCACGCTCCACCTCGCGCGTCACGTGGGCGAGGGCCGCGGGGGAGATCGGCGTGAACTCCTCGAGGTTGTCCTCGACGTCGAGCCGCTCCTCGTCGAGCGGGTCCTGCCGGACGATCGCGTCGAAGTACAGCCCGCCGTTCGGCATGCGTGCGGACGGCGGCACCGAGGTGTCGCCCTCCGGGTACATGAGGATGTCGCCGTTCGCGTCCGGCTCGGTCTTGAAGGCACCCGGCACGAGCACGGGCGTGCCGTCGAAGGTCGTCCACGGCTTCCAGTCCTCGTTCTCGAAGCCGAAGAAGTTGGTCGGCAGGCCGACGCCGACGACGTCGACGCCGAGGGCGTCGAGCAGGTCGGGCGCGATCTCGCCCAGCATCTGGTACGGCTCGACGACCTTGACGGGCGTTCCGGGAGCGTCGAGGCCGAGCGCCTGGCGCAGGCGGTAGACCGAGTCGACGTGCATCCCGGTGACCGCGCTGCCGCCGAGATCGAGCGGCACTCGATCCGGCTCGGTGTGGGCGAGAGCGAGCTCGACGCGCTCCCGGGAGGCCATCGTCGACTGCTGCGTACCGGGCCCGGACATCGCAAATCAACCTACACGCCGCTCCCGGCACGATCATGAGTGTCTACCCCTACCCGTTTGCGTAGTTCTCCGCCGAGGCCGCAACAGGGTCGGACCTCGCCGTCAGCGATCCGGTCCCTGCCTACCGGGACAGGCTTTAAGCTCGCAACGATGACTGCTGCTGGCGAGGCCGGGGAGACGCAAGCGAGAGGGCCGATCGATCCGCGGGTGGATATCGGCCACGTCCACCTGAAGGTCGCCGACATAGACCGGGCGCTCGCCTTCTACTGCGGTGTGCTTGGGTTCGAGTTGATGGCCCGGATGGGTGACCAGGCGGCCTTCATCTCCGCGGGCGGCTATCACCACCACCTTGGGCTGAATACCTGGGAGTCAAAGGATGCGTCGCCGCCGCCGCGGAACACGACCGGCCTCTACCACGTCGCGATTCGCTACCCGACACGGGCCGCGTTGGCGGACGCGCTGCAGCGTCTGATCGAGGCGGGGATCGCGCTCGAGGGTGCTTCCGATCATGGTGTGAGCAAGGCGCTGTATCTCAGAGATCCGGACGGGTATGAGTCGAAGTCGAGTTCTACCAGAACCGCACTGATTGAGCGCGTGGGGTGCAGAAACTCGATCGTCACGCTGCGGCGGCGAGTTCGTACTCGTGGATGAGGGCGCCGAGCAGGTCGCGGCGCATTACCTGAAGAGCATGTCGCTTTGAGTCGGCTCGGATCGGTAACCGAGTGCAACTCGAGTCGGGCGGCTTGAGGTCGAGGGCACGGTGTGGTCGGTTTCGGTTGTAGTGGCGGACATAGACGCGGAGGACGTGTTCGAGCTGGCGTCGGCCGAGGATCAGCAGCCGGTCGAGGCATTCGCGGCGGACGGTGCCGACCCAGCGCTCCATGTGCGCGTTCGCATTTGGCGCCTGCACCGGCGTGCGGATCACTTTGATGTTCTCGCTCGCCAGGAGCGAATCGAAGGCGCGCGGGAACTTCGTGTCGCGATCGTGGATCAGGAATCGCGCTCGCCGGTCGCGGTCGTCGAGCTCCATCAGCAGGTTGCGGGCCTGCTGCAGCATCCAATCCGTATTCGGGTTGCTGGTGCAGGCGAAGTAGTCGATGCGGCGGCTGCCGATCGAGAGGAAGACGAGCACGTACAGACGTCGGAACCAGACCGTGTCGATGGTGAAGAAGTCGCAAGCGACGATCGACTCGCCATGCGCTCGTAGAAAGCTGCGCCACGACTGCGAGTCGCGCCGCGGCGTCGGCGGCAACCCGGCACCGGCGAGGATGTTGCGGACGGAGGTCGCCGAGACGGTGGCGCCGATCTTGCGCAGCTCGCCCACGATCCGGGAGGAGTCGAAGCACCCTGGAAATGAGGGGTTTCTCCTCGACGGGGTACGTACCGGGGTACGCACCGTACGGACGCGAACGGGCACGTCCGGACCTATTTCTACCCCGTGGGGTGCATTTACTCGGTCTCATGCTGCGGCGGGTTCGTATTCGTGGATCAGTCCGCCGAGCAGGTCTTGTCGTCGGACCGCCGTCGCGGAGCCGACGGGATGGCCTCTCGCCGAGGGCATCGCGCGCGGGTCAGGCGCTTGGAGGTCAAGTGCGCGGTGTGGGCGCCGCCCGTTGTAGTGGCTTACATAGGTCCGGAGCACGCGTTCGAGTTGGCGGCGATGGAAGATGAGGAGCCTGTCGAGGCACTCTCGCCGTGCGCTGCCGACCCAGCACTCGATGTGCACGTTTGCGTTCGGCGCCTTGACCGGCGTCTGGATGACCGTCATCCCGTCGCCGTGGAAGATGGCGTCGAAAGCGCGGCTGAACTTCGTGTCACGGTCGTGGATAAGGAACCGCGGTCGCTGGCCGCAGTCGTCGATGTCCATCAGCAGGTTGCGCGCCTGCTGCAGCATCCAGGCACCGTCGGGGTTACTCGTGCAGGCCACGTATTCGATCCGGCGGCTGCCGATGCAGATGAAGACGAGAACGTACAGCCGCTGCAGCAAGACGGTGTCAACCGTGAGGAAGTCGCACGCGAGGATCGTCTCGCCGTGCTGGCGCAGGAACGAGCGCCAGTCCAACTGGCCGCGCTGGGGTGCCGGTGGAACGCCGGCTGCTCGGAGCGCGTTGCGCACCAGCGTCGCGGAAACGTCGATCCCCAGCTTGCGCAGCTCACCGACGATCCGAAGGTAGCCCCAGCTGTCGTTCTCGCGTGCCAGCCTCAGGATCAGGTCGCGCACGTCGCCGTCGATCGGCGGTCGACCCGGAGTCCGGTGCGAGTACGTCCAATGACGGGCGACGAGCCGCCGATGCCAGCGCAGCAGCGTCTCCGGCCTGACCAAGAACGCCTGCCACGAGCGACGCGGCAGCACCCGACTGAGAGCAGCCAGGAGAAGCCTGTCGCGCGGTGCGAACCGCGGCCTCTTCACTTGCCGCCGCAGGATCGAGAGCTCGTGCCGCAACACGAGGATCTCGAGCTCCTTCGAGCGTTCGCCGCGCCCGAGCAGCACGACCAGTTCGAATAGACGGCAGGCAAGCACGTACACGAATGCCACGGCCAAGAGCAACCTCCAGAGGACGGGAACGCCGACGCTACCCCGACCTCAGCACGCGCCGCCGGCACTCGCACCGAGAGCCCGACCGAGTTTGTGCACCCCACGGGTCAAGAGCGACGGCGAGGAAGCAGCCGAGGTTCGAGTCGTAGGGCGTCCCGCCTCCGGACCGAAATTTACGCACCCGCGGCGCAGGATGTCCGCGTGAGGCGCCCGACCTGCTCGGCAGCCTCATCCACGGATACGAGATCGCCGCCCGCAGCATGACGACCGAGTTTCTGCACCCCACGGGCGGGCTCTGCGACCCTCCAGCCCGCGCCTGCACCCGGTGTATGTCCGGAGAATCGTTAGGCGGCGGCTTTTGGTTTGCGGCCGCGGCGGGCGACGGGGCGGCCGCCGAGCTTTTCGGCTTCGGCGTCGGTGACGTCGAGTTCGCGCACACCCTTGCGGGCGTCGCTGTAGGTGACGCGGATAGTTGCGCCCTTTCCTTCCGGGATCTCGTCGCCCGACATATCGGAAACCCGGATCGTCTTTCGAGCCATTCCATACCTCCATCACCTCGGACTGCGGTGCGGCTAGTATAGCCGCACCGGACGACAGCAGCGACGGACGTCTACGTGAAAACCGGTGTGCAAAAGCGCGGGCACGGTGTCATTCTGCAAGAGTTCTAGTTCTAGAGTGGCGAGCCGCCACGCAGGATGATTTCCGTGCCTTCGTTCATCGGGTTTGGCTACGCACAGCCGTCCGGCGGTTCGCCAGCACCTACAACCGCGAGTGGCTGCTCGAGCGCCACGACTACCGCACACCGACTGAGGCACGCAAGCATCTGCTCGCGCTAGCGCCAGCGGCGATGACATGATCGCTTTGTTTTTACCGAAGTGTCCGGCGAACTGGGGCCGAGGCATTCTGAACTTGGCTCGAGACCTCTCTTACGAAGCTCAAGAATCCCTGGTATGCCATGCCAGTATCCACAGACAAGGCGACGATCTGCGCTCCCCCTTCTTTCCATCGCACCGCCGCGCTCGGGGTCGGGGCGAACACCCCCGCAGCCCTTTCTGCAGCGTTGGCAGCTTCAAGGACCCCCTCAACCGCTCGGCGCACTTCTTCGCTCTCCGTGTTGCCAGTCACTCCAAGAGACGCCGACAGATCGACCGGACCAACAAAGATCCCATCGAGGCCTCTGGTGGCGAGGATCCGATCGAGGGAGTCGAGCCCCTCGACTCCCTCGATCATCCCGAGAAGCGCGACCCTATCATTCGCATGGTCGAAGTACGCTTGGTCCGCCGAGTAGCGGGCGGCGCGCACGTACGGATTTGCGCCACGAGACCCTTCAGGCGGGAATCGACCAGCGGCAACTAGCCGTTGCGCATCGTCCTCATTCCTGACGTGCGGTACGAGAATCCCGTCCACTCCTGCATCAAGTGCGCGGCCGATTAGTGAAGGCTCGTTGCCCTGAACGCGCGCGATCGCGTGCATCCCGACTCTATTTGCGACGGCTGCGAGCACCGGCAAGTGGTCAAAGTCCAGTCCACCGTGCTCGAAGTCGAAGATCACGGCCTGGAACCCAGCATAGGCGAGAAGCTCGACGATCTCTATTCGCGGCACGAGCACGAATGTTCCGAGGAGGAAAACTCCTGGGGTTCGCAGTCGCTTGGGAAGAGGTGGCGGCATCATGCAGTCGCAGACTGCTTCCGCCCGGCAAGCTCCACGGCCGCATCGATGATCATGTCCTCCTGCCCGCCGACGACCCCACGACGCCCGAGTTCGACGAGGATGTCGCGGGCATCGACGCCGAACCTCTCTGAAGCCCGACGCGCATGGAGGAGGAAGCTCGAATAGACCCCGGCGTAGCCAAGAGTCAAGCCGATCCGGTCGATCACCTGCGGATGTTTCTGCAGCGGCCGTACCGTCTCCTCCGCGACGTCCTCAAGCGCCCAGAGATTGATCCCAGTCTCGTATCCGAGGCGGTCGAGAACAGCTACCAGTACCTCCGTCTGGCAGTTTCCGGCTCCCGCTCCGAGGCCGGTCAGGCAGCCGTCGGCAAAGGTTGCTCCCGCCTCGATCGCTACGACTGTATTGGCGACAGCCAAACCGAGGTTGTTGTGCGCGTGTATCCCAACCTCTGTCTGCGCATCCAGAGCGTCCCGTAGCGCCGCGACACGCGCCTGGGCACCATCCATCGTTAGCGCGCCAGCAGAGTCGGTGACGTAGACAGCCTCCGCCCCGTACGACTCCATCAACTTTGCCTGCTCTGCGAGCTTCTCCGGCGGGATCATATGCGCCATCATCAGGAACGTCACCGTTTTCATGCCCATTTCGCGCCCAAGGCCTATGTGTTGCTGGGCGATATCCGCCTCCGTGCAGTGAGTGGCAACGCGCACCATCGTGGCTCCCGCATCGTGTGCTGAGGCTAACTCCTCCTTGGTGCCGATGCCCGGGAGCAGGAGAACAGCTAGATAGGCGTGCTCGATGACCTCGGCAGCGGCTGTGACCAGTTCGAGATCGCTATGCTGGGACCGGCCGTACTGAATCGACGAGCCGGCTAGCCCGTCGCCGTGTCCGACCTCGATCGCATAGATCCCCGCCTGGTCGAGCTGTGCGCAGACACGGCGAACGTTATCGGGCGAGAAGGTGTGGCTGACCGCATGAGATCCATCACGCAGAGTCGCGTCAACGATGCGAAGCCGGCTCATACTGCCTCCACAGCTGCTCACGTCTCATTCGACTCCGTGGCGAGCAACTCGGCGACTCGCACCGCAGCCGAAGTCATGATGTCGAGATTGCCAGCGTAAATCGGCAGATAGTCGCCGGCGCCTGTCACCTCTAGCAGTGCAGTGACCAAGTCACCTTCGATGATCGGTGCCGCCTTCAGCCGATATCCGGGGACATACCGGGCAACATCGGCGACGATCTCCGAGATACTTTGCCTGATTAGGTCAGCTTCGACACCGTCATCGATCGTCGCGTAGACAGTATTCCTCATCATTATTGGCGGCTCAGCCGGGTTGAGGATGATGAGTGCCTTCGCCTGATCCGCTCCTCCCACCGTCTCGAGTCCTCGGGCTGTAGCACGGGTAAACTCATCGATGTTCTGGCGAGTCCCTGGCCCAGCTGATTTTGATGCGATAGTTGCCACAATCTCTGCATAGGGCATATGAGCGACTCTACGAATCGCGGCTACGACTGGGACTGTCGCCTGGGCACCACACGTGATCAGGCTGATATCTACCGCATTAGTATGCGCTTGGAGATTAACGGGTGGAACGACCGGAGGGCCGATCGAAGCGGGGGTCAGGTCAACCGACCTGATGCCAGCATCCTGCAGGAGACCAAGGTTCTTCTCGTGGGCATGAGCTGACGTCGCGTCGAAGACCAGAGCGACGTCCGGAACGTTCTCGAGGAGGTCTGCGAGCCCGCGATGGGTTGTGAAACAACCGAACCGCCGAGCGCGTGCCAATCCTTCCGAATTCGGATCGATCCCTGCGACTCCGACAAGCTCCAAATTGCGGCAACGCCCGACCTTGTACATGAGGTCAGTACCGATGTTGCCAGAACCGACGATGGCGACACGAAAAGCCATAGTCTCCACTTTCGGTCACGAGACTGCCGCGCGGAAGCCGCTCGGGGGACCTTTGGCAAACTGCAAACGGTTCCGTTATGCATAATACCATCTACTAGAGCGAAATGCACGGCCCAGGGCAGTCTGACAGCTTATGTCGCGAGCCGTGGTCGTGAGTCCTTCGCCAGGGCGAGCGTCCCCGTTCCAGAGCCTCCTGCTGCGTCGGCGTGGTGCTGACCGCCACCCAGCTGACGGCTGAAGCAGAGGCCAGCAGTGGAACGCCGCTAGACCTAGACCGAAGAGCTACCCTCGCGAACTCGGGTCAGTCGAGCGCCCCGGCCTCCTGTAGGGCGACAGTCAACTGCTCCGCTGTTGCCTTAACAAGCGAGATGAGCTGGCCGCGCTGCCGCTCGAATCGCGAGCGCGGCGCCGAGACGCTGATTGCCGCGGTCGCGCGCCCCCGCCTGTCGTAGACGGGAGCAGCCACGCAGTAGACGTCCGGCAGGAACGCACCGTGATCTTCCGCGTAGCCGAGCTCACGCACTCGCTCGAGCTCGCTGGCGAACGCCGCTCGACTCGGAGGAGCCGGAATGTCCCTTACGGAACTCGGCATGTCCTTGAGACCATCGAGATAGTCGAGATAGACGGAGCGCGCTCGCTCGTCCCCGAAGGCCAGAAGCGCCTTGCCAAGCGCGATGCAGTAGGCGGGCACCCGTGACCCTACCCGGACCTCAACCCGAAAGATTTCCTCCGAAAAGACTTTGTGAGTGTACAAGACCTCGCCGTCACGCAGCACGCCCAGATTCACTGTCTCATGAGCCTGTCTCATGAGCTCCTCCATGTACGGATGGACGACCTCGCTGAGACTTAGGTCGACACGCATCTTGTCAGCAAGGCTAATTAGCTTCAGGCTAGGCCGATAGCGTCGCGTCTCTGGGCTTTGCTCGACGAATCCAGCTACTACGAGAGTCGATAGCAGTCGGTGGGACGTACCGGGCGTAAAGTGGAGATCCCTGGCGAGTTCGGAAACACCACCCTCACCGAGCTCAACGAGCCGTTCGAGCACACGAAGAGCGTTCGCAACTGAACTGAGAGCAGATCTCTCGATGTGGCGTGCTCCTGGTTTACTACCAGTGGCCCAGGGGCCCTCTCCCACCCGCTTACGTTCCTGCGCAGTCCGACGCGCGAGTACAGGTGCTGGCTGCTTTAGGCTGCGACTCATCGAGATGCACTTCCCCCAAGTTTTCTGTCCATCACAACTTTGTCCCGACCAACTCGAGTAGCCTCCGCTTCGTGAACTGTGCCGCGGGCCCTTCGGCGACTACTTTACCACTGCGCATGCAGACAAGACGATCGGCGAGACTGAGCATCTCGTCGAACTCCGAGGACGCGACCGCGACCGCTCGCCCCTCGCTCGCCGCTGCACGGATCAGCGCGTGGATCTCGGCCTTCGCGCGGACGTCGATACCACGCGTTGGATCGCTCAACAGGAACACCTTCGGCCTCATCGCAAGGCATTTGGCGAACAGGATTCGTTGCTGGTTACCGCCTGAGAGGGCTGCTACAGGAATTCGCGAATCTGGAACATGCACAGCGACTCGCTCGAGCCAGTCGACTGCGTATCGGCGTATCGCCTTTGGCCGAATGACGCCCAACTTCGTCACGCTGCCGAGCGTGCCCGAGACGACATTCTTCTCGAGCGAGTCCTCGAGCCAGAGCCCTTCTGTCTTGCGCTCTGGAGGCAGAAAGACTATACCGTACGCGATCGCATCCCCAGGGCGCCGGACATGTATAGGAGCTCCCCCGACCTTGATCGTTCCGCGATATGGAACTGCCCCCGCCGCAGCTCTCAGCACGATTTCGATACCGGATCCTTCCAACCCCACGAGACCTACGATCTCGCCAGGATAGAAAGCGAGGCTCACAGGACCGACGTGACGTGCGCTCACGTCCTTTAATGCGAGCGTAGGTGTGGCAAGATCGGCATTCGCATCACGGCTTCGTGGTGTTCTCTCGCGCAACAACTCAGGCTCGCCTGCCATGGCGTTGATGACAGAACTCATGTCTGTCTCGGCCGCTCTCCACGTCCCCTGGATGGCACCGTCTCGCAAGACAGTGATTCGATCAGCGATTACGAAGACCTCCTCGAGTCGATGGGACACGAAGATGACGGTCATGCCCTGATCCGCCAACGTACGGATTATCGTCAAAAGGACATCCGTCTCCTCGAACGACAGTGATGAGTTCGGCTCGTCGAGCACGAGTACATCGCCGCCGGTAGACAGGGCGCGCGCAATCTCGACAATCTGCTGCTGCGGTAGCGAAAGGTCCGCGATACGAGTACCAGGATCGACCCGAAGTCCAAGCTGCTCGAGGACAGCACCGACGTCACGGGTCATGCGGCGGCGGTCGATGAAACCCCTAGACGTCGGCAGGGAGCCGGCTACGATGTTCTGGGCGACGCTGAGATCCGGAAGCAGACTCAGCTCCTGATACACAGTGCTGACGCCAGCTCTTCTTGCCGCGGCCGGTGTGCGACTATCAAGTGGCCGACCGCTCTTGAACACTCTGCCTGCATCGGGTTGAACCGCGCCCGCGAGGATCTTGATCAGCGTGCTCTTGCCGGCTCCGTTCGCACCGACGACGGCGTGTATTTCTCCACTGGCGACCGACCAACTGACGTTGCGAAGCGCCTGGCTCCCCCCGTACGCTTTGCTGATCGAACGGAACTCCAAAGCTATCTCGCTCATCGGGCTACCCGTTCTAGCTCGCGCTCAGCCGCGCGCTCTCTCGCCCAAGCAGTAGCCGCCTGG
>JBEKEH010000033.1:0-27567 GCA_050013935.1 Gaiellaceae bacterium
ACTGCGCGGCGGTCACGTCATATGCGGCCGACGGCGGAGACGACCATCCGCGTCCGGCTGGAGCTCGACGGCGCGGGTCGGGTTCGCGTCTCCACGGGCGCGGGGCTGTACGACCACCTCTTCGAGCAGCTCGCCTTCCACGGCGGCCTCGACCTCGTCGTCGAGGGCAGCGGCGACTGGGAGACCGGTCCCCACCACACCGCGGAGGACACCGCGATCGCGATCGGCGAGGCGCTCGACCGCGCGCTCGGCGACCGGCGCGGGATCGCCCGCTACGGCTCGGCTGACGTGCCGATGGACGACGCGCTCGCGCGCGCCGCGGTCGACCTCGGCGGCCGGCGCGGCGCCGAGATCAGCCTCGAGCACGACCCCGGCCTCGCGCGCCACGCGCTCGAGAGCCTCGCCGGCGCCGCGCGGATGACGCTCCACGTCGAGGCGACCGGCCGCGATCCCCACCACGTCGCCGAGGCGGCGTGCAAGGCGGTCGGGCGCGCGCTGCGCGACGCCGTCCGCCGTGAGGGCGCCGAGCTCCCGAGCACGAAGGGGCTGCTGTGAAGGTCGCCATCTGCGCCTACGGCGCGGGGAACGTCCGCTCGGTCGAGCTCGCGCTGCAGCGGCTCGGCGCAGAGACGAAGCTCGCCGAGGAGCCGCAGCCGGTGTTCGACGCCGACCTCGCCGTGCTTCCCGGTGTCGGCTCGGCGGGCTCGGCGATGGACGGCCTGCGCGACCGCGGGCTCGACGTCGCGCTGCGCGAGCGCGCGAACGCGGGCCGGCCGATCCTCGGCGTCTGTCTCGGTCTCCAGCTCGCTCTCGACGAGAGCGAGGAGGACGGCGGCGTGGCCGGGCTCGGGCTCGTGCCCGGCCGTGCCGTCCGCCTGCGCGAGGGCCGCGTGCCGCGCATCGGCTGGGCGCCGGTCGAGCCGGGCGGCGAGACCTACTGGTTCGCGCACTCGTACGCCGCCGAGACCGACGCTGCGGTCGCGACGAGCGAGGGGATCGTCGCCGTCGTCCGCGCCGGTTCGTTCCTCGGCGTGCAGTTCCACCCAGAGAAGAGCGGCGCGGCGGGAGCGCGCTTCCTCGAAACATGCCTCTCCCGCGGCTGATCCCGTGCCTCGACGTCGCCGGCGGGCGCGTCGTCAAGGGCGTCCGCTTCCGCGAGTTGCGCGACGTCGGCGATCCGGTCGAGCTCGGCGCTGCGTACTCGGACGCGGGCGCGGACGAGCTCGTCTTCCTCGACGTCAGCGCGACGCTCGAGGAGCGCGGGTCCGCCGTCGAGGTCGCGTCCCGCGTCGCGGAGCGCGTCTGGATCCCGTTCACGGTCGGCGGCGGCATCCGCTCGGTCGCCGACGCGGCCGCCGTGCTCGAGGCCGGAGCGGACAAGGTGAGCGTGAACTCGGCGGCGCTGGCGCGCCCCGAGCTGATCGCCGAGCTCGCGCGCACGCTCGGCACACAGGCGGTCGTCGTCGCGATCGACACGGAAGCCGGCCGCGTCCATTCGCACTCGGCGACGCGCGACGCCGAGCGTGACACGGTCGAGTGGGCGCGGGAATGCGAGCAGCGCGGCGCCGGCGAGCTCCTCGTCACCTCGATCGACCGCGACGGCACGCAGAGCGGCTACGACCTCGAGCTGCTCTCGGCGCTGCGCGACGCGGTGTCGCTGCCGGTGATCGCCTCGGGCGGCGCCGGCGGTGCCGCGCACGTCGCCGCGGCACTCGAGGTCTCGCAGGCGGCGTTGCTCGCCTCGATCCTGCACGAGCAGCCGGCGCGGCTCCGCTTGCTGCGCGACGAGCTCCGTTCCCTCGGCGTCCCGCTCCGCGATGCAGCCTGAGCTGCGCGCGGCGATCGTCCAGGACGCGTCCGACGGGCGCGTGCTCATGCTCGCGTGGATGGACGAGGAGGCTCTGCGCTTGACCCGCGAAACCGGCGAGGCCTGGTTCTGGAGCCGCTCGCGGCAGGAGCTCTGGCACAAGGGCGAGACGTCCGGGAACACGCTCGCCGTGGAGGAGATCCGCGACGACTGCGACGGCGACGCGCTGCTGCTGCGGGTCCGGCCCGCCGGCCCCGCATGCCACACCGGCTCGCGCTCGTGCTTCGCGCCCGCGCTTTGGCGCACCGTCGTCGAGCGCGTACGCAAGCGGCCCGAAGGCTCGTACACCGTCTCGCTCGCCGAGGCCGGGATCGAGCGGTGTGCGCAGAAGCTCGGCGAGGAGGCCGTCGAGGCCGCGCTCTCAGCGGTCGCCGGCGACGGGCGGCTCGCCGAGGAGGCCGCCGACCTGATCTACCACCTGTACGTGCTGCTCGCGGTCGCCGGCGTCGACGTCGCCGACGTTGAGGACGAGCTGGCGCGCCGAGCGCGCTAGCCTTGGCCGCCGGGCGCTCTGCGGAGCACAACATCCACCGGAGAGAGGTGCGAAGCGCCTCCCGACGCGGTTAGCCCCAGACCTCGCCGGCGACCTCGACGATCAGGCGTAGCTTCGCCGCCTGCTGCTCGTAGCTGAGCTCGTTGCCCTCCAACGTGGACGAGAAGCCGCACTGCGGCGAGAGGCAGAGCTGTTCGACGTCGACGAAGCGTGACGCCTCCTCGATGCGGCGCTTGAGCTCGTCCTTCGCCTCGAGCTCGCCGCGCTTCGTCGTCACGAGGCCGAGCACGACCTGCTTGCCCTTCGGGACGAAGCGGAGCGGCTCGAAGCCGCCGGAGCGCTCGTCGTCCCACTCCATGAAGAAGCCGTCGACGTCGAGCTCGCCGAACAGGGCCTCCGCGACGAAGTCGTAGCCGCCGGACGCCGCCCACGAGGAGCGGAAGTTGCCACGGCACATGTGGGTCGTCACCGCCATCCCCGCCGGCCGGCCGGCGAGCGCCTCGTTGATGTGGTGGATGTACTCGACGTGCTGCCGGTCGGGGTCGCCGCCGATCGAGGCGACGTATTCGCGCTGGTGCGGGTCGTTGAGGTAGGCGAGGCTCGTGTCGTCGAACTGGAGGTACGTGCAGCCGAGCTCGCCGAGCCGTCGCACCTCCTCTGCGTACGCGGCGGTCAGGTCGGCCCAGAACGAGTCGAGGCCGGGGTAGACGCGCGGGTCGATCGCCGCCTTGCCGCCGCGGTAGTGGACCATGCTCGGCGACGGGATCGTCAGCTTCGGGACGCTCGTCGTCACGGTCTCTTGCAGGAAGGTGAAGTCGTCGCCGAAGATCGTCTTCGAGACGCCGAGCCGGCCGTCGACGTGCAGCGCCGCCGGCGTGAACTCGAGCCCGCCGCGCTCGTTGAAGAACCGGACCGCGATGTGGCCGGCTTCCTTCGTGATCCCGTCGAGCTGGTAGATGAAGTCCATGTGCCACGAGGCGCGGCGGAACTCGCCGTCGGTCGCGGACCGGAGCCCGACGTCCTCCTGCATCTTCACGGCCTCGCGGATCGCATCGTCCTCGAGCGCGCGCAGCTCCGCGGCGTCGATCCGGCCCGCGGCCAAGTCCTCCCGCGCCTGCAGCAGGTGCCGCGGCCGCAGCAGGCTGCCGACATGGTCGGCCCGGAACGGAGGAGTGCTGCGTTGCGCCACGACGAGAGCCGTGTATACCGGATCGGAGATGATCCCTGCGTGAGCGACCCGGCCGACCTCGGCGTCGTCGACGCGGCGGAGCTGCTGGCGCGGCGCGCGCTCTCGTCGCGTGAGCTCGTGGAGGCGTGCCTGGCGAGGATCCGCGAGCGCGACGGCGTGCACAGGGCCGGAGCATCCTCTTCTTCACGAACGGCACGGGACGGCCGCCCGCGCAATACGCCGCCGACCTGCGCGCGGTCGGCTTCGAGCTCGCCGACGAGGAGTTCATGAACCCGGCCGTCGTCGCCGCGCGCTGGATCGCGCGCCGCCACCCGGGGGCGTCCGTGCTCGTGCTCGGCGGACCGGGGGTGGTCGCGCCGCTGCACGCCCTCGGGATCGACACCGTCGACGGCCGCGCGGACGTCGTCCTCGTCGGCTGGGACGACGCCCTGACCTATGCGCAACTCCGCGCCGCCTGCGACTCCGTGTGGGCGGGAGCCCCGCTGCTCGCCACCTCGGCGGCGGCGGCGTTCTCCGTGGGCGGCGGCCCCGCACCCGGCTGGTCTGGCGCCGTCGTCGCCGGCATCCGGCAGACGACGGGAGCCAGGGCGCGGACGCTCGGGAAGCCTGCGCCCGAGGCGCTGCGGGAGATGTGCCGCGCGCTCGGGACCGTGCCGCGCCGCACGCTCGTCGTCGGCGACGACCTCGGCCTCGAGATCGCGATGGCGCGCAAGGCCGGTGCGCGCACTGCGCTCGTGCTCACCGGGATCTCTCGCGCCGCAGACGTCGACGCTCTCCCTGCCGAGCGCCGCCCCGACGCCGTCGCCGACGCGGTCGCCGAGCTGCCGTTCGAGTAGCCTTGGCCGGACTTGCTCGAGACGATCTCGGTCCGCTGGTCATGATCGACCTCGACAGGGTCGTCGCGATCGACGTGCACGCGCACGCGGAGGTCTCCGTCACCGGCCTCGACGGGATGCCGCCCGAGTTCCGCACCGCCGCCGCGGCATACTTCCGCAGCGACCAGCCGCTGCCGACCGCCGCCGACGTCGCCGCGTACTACCGCGAACGCAACCTGGCCGCGGTCGTCTTCACCGTCGACTGGGAGTCGCAGAGCGGGCGGCCGCCGATCCCGAACGAGGAGATCGCGGAGATCGCAGCCGCGAACGACGACGTGCTGATCCCGTTCGCGAGCGTGGATCCCGCGCGCGGCAAGGAGGGCGTCGCGCTCGCGCGCCGCCTGATCGCGGAGCACGGCGTGAAGGGCTTCAAGTTCCACCCGAACCTGCAGGCGTTCTTCCCGAACGACCGCAGCGCCTATCCGCTGTACGAGGCGATCGCGGAGGCGGGCCTGCCGGCGCTCTTCCACACCGGTCACAGCGGCATCGGCACCGGCCTGCCCGGCGGCGGCGGGCTGCGGCTCAAGTACTCGAACCCGATGTGTCTCGACGACGTGGCCGCCGACTTCCCGGAGCTGAAGATCGTGCTCGCGCACCCGTCGTTCCCGTGGCAGGACGAGGCGATCTCGATCTGCTTGCACAAGACGAACGTCTGGATCGACCTCTCGGGCTGGTCGCCGAAGTACTTCTCGCCGCAGCTCGTGCAGTACGCGAACACCCAGCTCCGCACGAAGGTGCTCTTCGGCTCGGACTTCCCGCTGATCACCCCGGACCGCTGGCTCGCCGACTTCGCCGAGCTGCCGCTGAAAGACGAGGTGCGGCCCCTGATCCTGAAGGAGAACGCGATCGAGCTGCTCGGGCTGCGTTAGGAGGGCTTCTCACCGCTTGCGCAGGCAATCTGTTCTAGTATTCGGGAGAGTGTTCTTGACAGCGGACACCCCAACCGCATAGCGTCGGGCCGTTCGCCCGGTTTACCGCTTTGTGACGAGCCTGAATAGGATCGATGCCAGAAGAGTTGGAGTCACGGGAACGGTCGAGAACGGAGTTGCCGAAGCGCGTCGACGTCGGCGCGGGCGGCCTCATCCGATCGGCGCCGAGGCCGGACGGTTTCCTGTGGAGGCGATGATGCCCACCTACGACTTCGACCAGATCGACCAGGCAGCCCACGACGCGGGGGCGGTCAAGTTCGTCAAGCCCGTCATCCGGATGAGATGAGAAAGGGGCGGTAACTAACGATGAGCGCGACACAGGAGTACCGGCAGTACATCGGCGGCGACTGGGTGGGCGCCGCGAGCGGCAGCACCTACGACGACCGCGATCCGTTCAACGGCGACGTCGTCGCGACCGCTCCCGCGGCCGGCGCCGGGGACGCGACGAGTGCCGTCGAGGCCGCCGCCTCCGCGTTCGCGGGCTGGTCGCAGACGCCCCCGGCCGAGCGGCAGCGGATCTTCCTCAAGGCGGCCGACCTGCTCGAAGCGCGCCGCGACGAGGTTGTCTCGATGCTCGCGCGCGAGACGGGGGCGACGTTTGGCTTCGGCATGTTCCAGTCCTTCTTCGTGCCGAGCCTGTTTCGGCAGGCGGCCGCCCTCGCCTACGCGTCCCTGGGCCAGATCATCCCGTCGGATACGGGCGCGTTCGCGATGGGCATCCGCAAGCCGGCCGGGGTCGTCGGCGCGTTCGCGCCGTGGAACGCCGCCCTGATCCTCTCGGCGCGGTCGATCGCGGCTCCGCTCGCGCTCGGCAACACCGTCGTGCTCAAGCCGTCTGAGTGGTCGCCGTGGGCGGGCGGCCTGCTCTGGGGCGAGATCTTCGCTGAGGCGGGACTGCCCGACGGCGTGCTGAACATCGTCACGCATGCGCCCGGCGACGCGGGCCCGATCGGCGCCGTGCTGATCGAGCACCCGGCCGTGCGCCGGCTCAACTTCACCGGCTCGAGCGCGGTCGGGCGGCTCATCGCCGAGGCGGCGGGCCGCCAGCTCAAGCGCGTCGTGCTCGAGCTCGGCGGCTCCAACCCGCTGCTCGTCCTCGCAGACGCCGACCTCGAATACGCGGTCAATGCGAGCGCGTTCGGCTCGTTCCTGCACCAGGGGCAGATCTGCATGTCGACGCGGCGGATCCTCGTCGAGCGGCCGATCGCCGACGAGTTCGTCGCCAAGCTCGCCGAGAAGACGAAGACCCTGAAGACGGGCGACCCGAAGGAGCACGACACGATCATCGGGCCGCTCATCAACGAGGACGCGCTGAACATGGTCAAGCGCCGCGTCGACGCGGCCGTCGGGGCCGGCGCGACGGTGCTCGCCGGCGGCGAGGCCGTCGGCCCGTGCTTCCAGGCGACGCTGCTGACGAACGTGCCGGCGGACTCGGAGTTCGCGCAGCACGAGACCTTCGGCCCGGTCGCCTCGATCGAGGTGGTCGACAGCGCCGAGGAGGCGGTAGCGCGCGCAAACGCGACCGCGTACGGCCTCAGCGCGGGGATCATCACGAGCGACCGCGAGCGCGGCTTCGCGCTCGCCCAGCAGATCGACTCGGGCATCGTCCACGTCAACGACCAGACGGTGGCCGACGAGCCGCAGATGCCGTTCGGCGGCGTGAAGGACAGCGGCTTCGGGCGCTTCGGCGGTCAGGCGGTCATCGACGAGTTCACGGAGCTCCGCTGGGTCACGCTCCGCGCCGGCGGGCATCCGTTCCCGTTCTGAGCATGCTCGTCCCGCTGCAGGACGCGATCGCCGAGCTCGTCCACGACGGGGACGTCGTCGCGCTCGAGGGCTTCACCCATCTCATCCCGCACGCGGCTGGGCACGAGATCGTGCGCCAGCAGCGGCGCGACCTGACGCTGATCCGGATGACGCCGGACGTGATCTACGACCAGCTGCTCGGAATGGGCTGCGCGCGGAAGCTCGTCTTCTCCTGGGGCGGGAATCCCGGCGTCGGCTCGCTGCACCGGCTGCGCGACGCGGTCGAGCACAGCTGGCCACTGGCGCTCGAAATCGAGGAGCACTCGCACGCCGGGATGGCCGCCGCGTACGCGGCCGGGGCGGCGAAGCTGCCGTTCGGGGTGCTGCGAGGCTACCGCGGCGGGGATCTTCCGGCGCGGACCCGCGTCGCGACGGTGACGTGCCCGTTCACCGGCGAGGAGCTGGCGGCCGTGCCGGCGCTCCGGCCCGACGTCGGCATCATCCACGCGCAGCGGGCCGACCGGCACGGCAACGTGCAGATGTGGGGGATCCTCGGCGTGCAGAAGGAGACGGTGCTCGCCGCGTCGCGCTCGATCGTGACCGTCGAGGAGGCCGTCGACGAGCTCGAGCCGCGGCCTGGCGCCGCCGTCCTGCCGGCGTGGGTCGTCGACGCGGTCGCGCTCGCGCCGGGCGGCGCCCACCCGTCGTACGCGCACGGCTACTACCAGCGCGACAACTCGTTCTACGTCGCCTGGGATGCGATCAGCCGCGAGCGGGAGCGCTTTCTGGCGTGGATGCGCCGGCACGTGCTCGGCACGGCCGACATCGGCGAGTATCACGCGAGCCTGGCGGCGGAGGCGCTGGCGGTGTGAGCAGCGACGGCAGCGCGCCGGCGGTCTCGGCGGACGAGATGATGGCGGTCGAGGCGGCAAGGAGGCTGCACGACGGCACCGTCTGCTTCGTCGGCATCGGCCTCCCCAGCCTCGCCGCCAATCTCGCGCGCCGGACGCACGCGCCCGGCTGCGTGCTCGTCTACGAGAGCGGAACGATCGGCGCGAAGCCGTCGGAGCTGCCGCTCTCGATCGGAGACGGTGAGCTCGCGGACACGGCGGACGCGGTCGTCTCGGTGCCCGAGATGTTCGCGTACTGGCTCCAGGGGCGGCGGATCGACGTCGGATTTCTCGGCGCGGCGCAGATCGACCGGTACGGCAACCTCAACAGCACCGTGATCGGCGACTACGCGCACCCCGAGGTGCGGCTTCCCGGTGGCGGCGGCGCGCCGGAGATCGCACTCGGCGTCGACGACGTCTTCGTGCTGCTGCGCCAGTCACCGCGCGCCTTCGTCGAGCGGCTCGACTTCACGACGAGCCTCGGCGACAACGTGCGTGTCGTCGTCACCGACCTCGGCGTGCTCGAGCCGCGCGAGCGCGAGCTCACGCTCGTCGCCGTGCATCCCGGCGTCGACGTCGACAAGGCGCGTGCCGCGACGGGCTGGAACCTCGCGGTCGCCGACGACGTCCGCGAGACCGAGCCGCCAACCGACCTCGAGCTCCGCGCGCTGCGCGCCCTCAGAACGAAAGGACATGAGCATGGCTGACGTCGGCGAGTCGCCGATCGTCCTTCCCGACGACCCGAGCTTCGGGCCGGAGGTGCAGGTCGACTACCCCGGCTACCGTTCGACCCGCTGGCGTGCGCCGAAGCGGCCGCTGGTCACTCTGCCCGAGGAGTTCCACGATCTCGAGGGTCCGGTGTTCGGTCGCGAGCTGATCGAGGAGCTCGACAACGACCTGACGCGCCAGCACGAGGGCGAGCCGCTCGGCGAGCGGATCATCGTCACCGGGCGCGTGCTCGACGAGGACGGACGGGCAGTGCGGAACGCGCTCGTCGAGGTGTGGCAGGCGAACGCCGCGGGCCGCTACCGGCACGTCGTCGACCAGCATCCGGCGCCGCTCGACCCGAACTTCTCCGGCGCCGGCCGCTGCCTGACCGACGACGAAGGGCGCTACCGGTTCGTCACGATTAGGCCCGGCTCCTATCCCTGGGGCAACCACGAGAACGCGTGGCGGCCGCAGCACATCCACTTCTCGCTCTTCGGAGGCGAGTTCACCCGGCGGCTCGTGACGCAGATGTACTTCCCCGGCGATCCGCTGTTCGAGTTCGACCCGATCTTCCACTCGGTGCGCGACCCGAAGTCCCGCGAGCTGCTCGTCGCGCGCTTCGACCTGGAGACGACGCAACCGGAGTGGGCGCTCGGCTTCCGCTGGGACATCGTCCTCGGCCGCGGCGGCTCCGGCACGACGCCTATGGAGAACCAGACATGACGCGGCCGCGGACTCCATCGCAGACGGTCGGGCCGTACTACGCGATCGGGCTCTGCCGCCGTCCCGAGAACGAGCTCGCCGGGCGCGGCGACCCAGGCGCGGTGCTGTTGATCGGGCAGCTGATCGACGGCGCCGGGACGCCGATCAGCGACGGGATGATCGAGATCTGGGACGCCGCCGGCCGGCGCTGGGGGCGGAGCGGCACGGACAGCGACGGGCGCTTCTCCTTCGTCGTCACGAAGCCGGACGCGCAGCCGGGCGGGGCGCCGCGCTTCGACGTGTTCGTCTTCGCGCGCGGCCTGCTTCGCCACCAGCTGACGCGGATCTACTTCTCCGACGAGGCCGAGGCGAACGCACGCGATCCGGTGCTGTCCTCGCTCGACGAAGCCGGCCGTGACACGCTGGTCGCCGTGCACGAGGATGGGGCCTTGCGCTTCGATATCCGCATGCAGGGCGACCGGGCCACCGTCTTCTTCGCTCATTGACGACCTTCGCGCCGATCTTCGTGCCGGCCGCGCTGCGCGAGGCCGTCTCGGACGGCGCCTGGTTGGCCGCGATGCTCGACGTCGAGCGGGCGCTCGCGGAGGCGGAAGCCGACGCGGGCCTCGTCCCGGCTGCTGCGGCCGCAGCGATCGCGGACGCGTGCCGGCCCGAGTTGTACGACGTCGCCGAGCTGTGCGAGCAGGGCCGGGCGTCCGGCAACCCGGTCGAGCCGCTCGTGCGCGCGCTGCGCGGCCAGGCCGGCGAGGATGCGCAATACGTGCACCTCGGCGCGACGAGCCAGGACGTGCTCGACAGCGCCTCGATGCTCGTCGCGCACAGCGCCCGCGAGCTGATCGACGCGGAGCTGGTCGCGCTGGCGGGCGCGTGCGCGCGGCTGGCGGAGGAGCACCGCTCGACACCGCTGGCCGCCCGGACGCTGCTCCAGCAGGCGGTGCCGACCACCTTCGGCGCAAAGGCGGCCGGCTGGCTCGTCGCCGCCGTCGAGGCGCGGGTCAGGCTCCGCGCTGCCCGGCTGCCGGCCGAGCTCGGCGGGGCGGCGGGAACGCTCGCGCCGCTCGGCGCGCAGGGGATCCACGTGCTGCGCCTCTTCGCGCGTCAGCTCCAGCTCGACGAGCCCGTCGTGCCATGGCATGCGCATCGGTGGCCTGTCGCCGAGTTGGCCGCGGCGCTCGATGCGGTTGCGGCGGCCTCCGCGAAGATCGGCCTCGACGTCGTCCTCCTCGCGCAGACCGAGGTCGGCGAGGTCTCCGAGGCCGCCGGCGGCGCGTCCACGGCGATGCCGCACAAGCACAACCCCATGCGGGCCGTGCGCGCGCGTGCCTGCGCTCGGCTTGCGCACGCGCACGCCGGCGTGCTCACGGGCGGCGAGCACGAGCACGAGCGCGCCGCGGGCCACTGGCATGCGGAGTGGAGCGCGCTGTCCGACCTGCTCGCGCTGTCGGGAGGGGCGGCGAGCGCCGCGCGCGAAAGCCTCGAGGGGCTGCAAGTAGACGCAGGACGGATGCGCGCGAACATGAGCGGCGACCTCGACGGCGTCAGCCTGGGCTCGGCGGAGGCGTTCGTCGACCGTGCGCTCGCCCGCTACCGGGAGACCGCGTGACGCTCGGGTACCGGCTTGACGGCCCGGAGGGCGCGCCCGCGCTCGCCCTCTTCGGCTCGCTCGGCAGCACGACGAACATGTGGGAGCCGCAGCTCGCCGCTTTCGCGGCGCGCGCTCGTGTGATCCGCTTCGACCTTCCGGGGCACGGCGCCCCTCCGGTTCCCGCCGCTCCCGTCACGGTCGCCGGCATCGCCGCGTCGGCGCTCGCCGTCTGCGACGAGCTCGGGATCGGCCGCGTCGCGGTGTGCGGCCTCTCGCTTGGCGGCATGGTGGCGATGTGGCTGGGCGCGAACGCGCCGGAGCGCGTCGGCCGGCTCGTGCTCGCGTGCACGGGCGCGAAGCTCGGCACGGCCGAGGCGTGGAGCGAGCGCGCCGAGCTCGTCCGCCGCGAGGGGACGGCCGCCGTTGCGCCCGGCATCCGCGAGCGCTGGTTCACGCCGGCGTTCCGCGACTCGCCGGCGGCGCAGGCCGTCGTCGACGAGCTGCTCGCGATTTCCGCCGAGGGCTACGCACGCGGGTGCGAGGCGGTCGGCGCGTTCGACTTTCGCGCCGAGCTCGGCCACATCGGGCAGCCGGTGCTCGTCCTCGCCGGCGCAGAGGATCCGGTGGCGCCGCCGGACGTCATCGACACGCTCGTGGGCGGGATCCCCCACGCCGCGCTCGCCACGATCCCGAACGCGGCGCACCTCGCCAACGTCGAGCAGGCCGACGCGTTCTCGGCGGCGGTTCTGTCCCATCTCGGAGAAAGGGCTGCCGCATGAGCGACGACGCGTACGAGCGCGGGATGCGCATCCGCCGCGAGGTGCTCGGCGACGAGCACGTCGACCGCGCGATCGAGAGCACGACCGAGCACACGGCCGCCTTTC
The DNA here is from genome assembly GCA_050013935.1 of Gaiellaceae bacterium. Lineage (GTDB taxonomy): Bacteria > Actinomycetota > Thermoleophilia > Gaiellales > Gaiellaceae > Palsa-739. The sequence continues at coordinate 11,890 of JBEKEH010000033.1, forward strand.
AGGAGCTGATCACGCGCTACGCCTGGGGCGAGATCTGGGCGCGGCCGGGCCTCGACCGCAAGATGAGGAGCGCGGTGACGCTGACCGCCCTCGTCGCGCTCGGCCGCTTCGACGAGCTCGCCATGCACGTGCGGGCCGCGCGCCGCAACGGGCTCACGCCGGAGGAGATCGCCGAGGTGCTGCTCCAGACCGCCGTCTACTGCGGCGTGCCGGCGGCGAACAGCGCCTTCCACGTCTTTCAGCGCGTGCTCGCCGAAGACGGCGAATGAGGACGCAGGTCGGCATCGTCGGCGCCGGGCCGGCGGGCCTGACGCTGGCGCGCCTGCTCGAGGTCGCCGGCATCGAGTCGGTCGTGCTCGAGAACCGCGACCGCGACTACGTCGAGCGCAGGATCCGTGCGGGGGTGCTCGAGCAGGGGACGGTCGAGCTGCTGCGCGAGGCCGGCGTGGCGGAACGGCTGGACCGCGAGGGGATCGTCCACCACGGGATCCACCTCCAGTTCGACGGCGAGCGCCATCACGTCCCGCTGAGCGAGCTCGCGGACGGGCGCTCGATCACGATCTACGGCCAGACCGAGGTCGTAAAGGACCTGATCGCCGTGCGGCTCGAGAGCGGGCTGCCGCTCCTGTTCGAGGCGGACGGCGTGAGCGTGCATGACCTCGACACGGAGCGCCCGCGCATTCGCTTCGCGCACGCGGGTGTGGGGCAGGAGCTCGAGTGCGACGTGATCGCCGGCTGCGACGGCTTCCACGGCATCTGCCGCCCGAGCATCCCGGCCGGCGTCCTGCGCACGTTCGAGCGCGAGTACCCGTTCGGCTGGCTCGGCATCCTCGCGCAGGTGGCGCCGTCGATCGAGGAGCTCGTCTACGCGCACCACGAGCGCGGCTTCGCGCTGCTCTCGCTACGCTCGCCCGAGCTCTCCCGCTACTACGTGCAGTGCCGCCCGGACGAGGACATCGGCGAGTGGCCCGACGAGCGGATCTGGGAGGAGCTGCAGCTGCGCACCGGGCTCGCGGGCTGGACGCTCAGCGAAGGGCCGATCCTCGAGAAGGGCGTCACGGGGATGCGCAGCTTCGTTGCCGAGCCGATGCAGTACGGGCGCCTCTACCTCGCCGGCGACGCGGCGCACATCGTGCCGCCGACCGGCGCGAAGGGACTGAACCTCGCGGTCTCCGACGTCCGCATCCTCGCCGAGGCGCTCGTCGCCTGGTACCGCACGGGCAGCACGGCGGGACTCGACGGCTACTCGGACGCCTGCCTGCGCAGGATCTGGCGCGCCGAGCACTTCTCGTGGTGGATGACGTCGATGTTGCACAAGCTCGGCGACGACCCGTTCGACGCGCAGCTGCAGCTCTCGCAGCTCCGCTACGTGACGAGCTCCCAGGCGGCCGCGCGGTCGCTCGCCGAGAACTACGTCGGGCTGACGACGCTCTGACTCGCTCATCGGTGGACGCCCCGATGCGGGCGGCGGCCGGCCCGTTCAGGCTGGGGCGCGTGGAGGACACGTACACACATACCGCCTGGCGCGTGAAGCCGGGGGACGAGGACGAGTTCGTCGCCCGCTGGAACGAGTGGGTCGAGTGGAGCCACCGTGAGGGGCTCGCGGCGCCCGCGCTGCTGCTTCGCGACGCCGAGGATCCGAGCGCGTTCGTCAGCTTCGGCCCCTGGGTGAACCTGTCCGCGGTCCAGAACTGGCGCTCGCTCGCCGGCTACCAGGAGCGCGTCGCCCGGCTCAGCGAAGTGGTCGAGAGCTTCGAGCCGCGAACGCTCGAGGTCGTCAGCAGGAGGTGAGCTCCGTGGAGCTCTCGCTCGTGCGCATCGAGAAGCCGGACGAGCTGAACCTCGTTCTCGGGCAGGCGCACTTCATCAAGACGGTCGACGACCTGCACGAGACGCTCGCGGGCAGCTCGCCGCACCTCCGCTTCGGCATCGCCTTCTGCGAGTCGTCCGGGCCGCAGCTCGTACGGCGCAGCGGCAACGACGAGGAGCTGGTCGACCTGGCCGTTCGCAACCTGACGGCGATCGGCGCCGGGCACGCCTTCCTCGTCTTCCTGCGCGACGGCTATCCCGTCAACGTGCTCAACCAGCTCAAGCAGGTGCCCGAGGTCTGCCGGATCTTCTGCGCGACCGCGAACCCGGTCGAGGTCGTCGTCGCCGAGACGGAGCAGGGCCGCGCGATTCTGGGCGTCGTCGACGGCGGCGCGCCGCTCGGCGTCGAGACCGAGGAGGACGTCGTGGCTCGTCGCGCGCTGCTGCGGCAGCTCGGCTACAAGCCCTGAGCGGCCAGCCAAACCCTCCTACTAAGTGTGTCCGCGGCGCTTGCTCGAGACCGCCGGGTGAGAAGCACGCCCGTCGGTCGCCGACGTCTGCGCCTCCAGGTCGCGCACGGCCCTTGCGTCGATCGCTTCGGGCGTGCCGAGTAGCTGTGACAGCAGCGTGCGAAACGTCTTCGGGTTCATCGAGGCCGACCAGTCACTGGAGGTGACGGGCTCCATCGAGTTGTCGGACGACGGCCAGTAGGCCCAGGCGAGCGTCGCGGCGAAGCGTTCGCAGGCGTTGGCGCCTGAAGGTAAGGCCGGGTTGTCGTAGCACCATTGCTGTGCGCCGAGCAGGCCCGTGAGCTCAGCGCGCATCGGTGCATCGATCACCGTGAGCTGAACCTGCTGCGCGTACTCCATCTGAACGACGCCCCACGAGAACGTGCCGGAGTCGAGCAGATTGGCGTCGAGCCATGTCTGTCCGGGGATGGAGTACGAGACCGGGATGCCGCGCGCGATGTGGATCGTCACCTGGATGGGGACGACGTTCCAGTCGAAGCTCGACGCGTTGAGCGCCTGTCGGACCTGCGCCTGCTCGTATGCGGTGCCGCCGGCGATGACGTAGTTGCCGCCGGCGGCGGCTGCGGGATTCGCCGTGATGCAGACGAGCACGATCAGGGCGAACAGAGCGGCGATGAGCGGGAACACTTCGTGCCTGACCCCCGCCGGGAGAGCGCCTTGGTCGCCTGCCCCGTCGACGGTCCGCGTGAAACCAGCGCCTCCCGGCGGTTTGAGGACCGTGAAGCGTCCGCAGGGCCTCGCCCCTCCGAGGACCCGCCTATGAGGCAACCCTACGACCCCGACCCGACACGGCAACCCCCAACGCCCCTCACCATAAAGGGTGACGCAGAGTGTCTCACGCCGCCGCCCGGGAGACAAGGGGGCGGCTACGAGAGCAGGCCGCGCCGGCGGGCTGTCCTGCGGCCGTGGCCGTGCTCACCGCCAGCCGCGACACAGGTGCAGGCCCACTCCCTGCTCTCCGCGGGAGCCGCCGCCTACCCCACAAAGCGATCGAGATGCGGCGCGCCGCACGGCATGCGCCTGATTTGATTATCCGGCCATGGGAGGCCGCACGCTGTACCGGAACGCCTACGTCGTCACGATGGACGACGCGGCGACCGAGCACGACGGCGGCTGGCTGCTCGTCGCGGACGGCTCGATCGAGGCGGTCGGCGGCAGCGACCCGCCTCCTGCGGACGCGTCCGTGGACCTGCGCGGCGCAGTTGTTACGCCGGGGCTCGTCAACACGCACCACCACCTCTACCAGACGCTCACCCGGGCGCGCGCGCAGGAGGGGACGCTGTTCGAGTGGCTGCGCACGCTCTATCCGGTGTGGGCGTCCATCGACGAGGAAGCCGAGTACGCCGCGGCGAGGACGGGGCTCGCCGAGCTCGCGCTCTCGGGCTGCTCGACCGTCTTCGACCACCACTACGTCTTCCCGCGCGGGCGCGGCGGCTTCGTCGAGGCCGAGGTCCGCGCTGCGCGCGAGCTCGGCGTCCGCATCGTCGCCTCGCGCGGGTCGATGGACCTCGGCGAGTCGCAGGGCGGCCTGCCGCCCGACTCGCTCGTGGAGGACATCGACACGATCCTCGCCGACACCGAGCGGCTGGCCGCGCTGCAGGACGACGGGTTCGTCCAGATCGCGGTCGCGCCGTGCTCGCCGTTCTCCGTCACGACCAGGCTGATGCGCGAGTCGGCAGAGCTCGCGCGCAAGTACGGGCTCGGCCTGCACACGCATCTCGCGGAGACGCACGACGAGGAGGACTTCTGCCGGGAGATGCACGACTGCCGCCCGATCGAGTACCTCGACGCGCTCGGCTGGCTCGCCGGGGACGTCTGGTGCGCTCATTGCATCCACCTGTCGGCGCCCGACGTGGCGCGGTTCGCGGAGACGGACACGGGCGTCGCGCACTGCCCGACCTCGAACATGCGGCTCGGAGCCGGAGTCGCGCCGGTGGGGGACATGCTCGCTGCCGGCGTGCGCGTCGGGCTCGGAGTGGACGGCTCGGCGTCCAACGAGCGCGGCGATCTCTTCTTCGAGGTGAAGCAGGCGCTGCTCGTCGCGCGCGGGCGCGGCGGCCCGGCCGCGCTCACCACGCGCCAGGCGCTCCGTCTCGGCACGCGCGGCGGCGCGGCGGTCCTCCGCCGCGACGACATCGGCTCGCTCGAGCCCGGTAAGCGCGCCGACTTCGCCGTCTGGCGGGTCGACGGGCTCGAGCTCGCAGGAGCCGGCGACCCCGTGGCCGGGCTCGTCTTCGCCGGACCGCACCGCGTCGACCGGCTCGTCGTCGGCGGCGGCGACGTCGTCCGCGACGGCGAGCTCGTCCGGGCGGACGAGGCGGACATCGCGCGGGAGCACCGCGCGCAGGCGCAGAGGTTCGCGGAGTGAGCGGCGTCGCCGATCTCCAGCGGCGCGTCGCGGTCGCCCGGGGAGACGAGCCGGCCGACCTCGTGATCCGCGGCGGCCGCGTCTTCTCGGTGTTCACCCGTGAATGGCTCGACGTGGACGTCGCCGTCTGTGACGGAGTCGTCGCGGGTCTCGGCGACTACGAGGGCCGTGAGACGCTCGACGTGTCGGGCCGTTATGTCGTGCCGGGATTCATCGACGCGCACCTGCACATCGAGTCCTCCAAGCTGATGGTCGACGAGTTCGCGCGCCTCATCCTCCCGCTCGGCACGACCGCGATCGTCGCCGACCCGCACGAGATCGCGAACGTGCTCGGCTCGGACGGCATCCACTGGCTGCTCGACGCATCGGCAGACCTCCCGCTCGACGTCTACTTCATGGCGTCGTCCTGCGTGCCGGCGTCGCCCTTCGAGTCACCGCGCCGGGCGCTGACGCTCGGCGACCTCGAGGGGCTGCTCCGCCGGAGCCATGTGATCGGCGTCGCCGAGATGATGAACTTTCCCGGCGTCGTCGACGGCTCCGAGCAGGAGCTGGCGAAGGTCCTGCTCGCGGGCCACGTCGACGGCCACGCGCCGGGCCTGGTCGGCAAGCGTTTGAACGCGTATGCAGCAGCGGGGATCCACTCCGATCACGAGGCCGCGGTGCTCGAGGAAGGCCGGGAGCGGCTCCGGGCCGGGATGTGGCTGCTGATCCGCGAGGCGTCGGCGGCCCGCAACCTGCGGGCGCTGATCCCGCTCGCCGTCGAGTACGGCCCGTCGCGCATCGCCTTCTGCACCGACGACCGCGAGCCGGAGCACATCGCCGACGACGGGCACGTGAACTCGATGGTGCGCGACGCGGTCGCGCTCGGCGTGCCCGCCGAGGATGCGCTCGTGATGGCCACGCTGAACCCGGCGCTCTACCACAGGCTGCGCAACCTCGGTGCGATCGCTCCCGGCTACCAGGCCGATGTGCTCGTGCTGCCCGATCTGCAGTCGTTCGTCCCCGAGCTCGTGCTGAAACGCGGGCGGCCGGTCGTCACGGTTGCGCCGGCGCCGGTGCCTGACTGGGTCCGTCACACCGTGCGCGTCCGGCCGCTGGGACACGACGCCTTCCGCATCCCCTGGCAGGGCGGCGCGGCACGGGTCATCGGTCTCGTCCCGGACCAGATCGTGACCGACTCGCTCGTCGACGTGCCCACCGTCCGCGACGGCTGCGCGGTCGCCGATCCGGAGCGCGATCTCGCGAAGATCGCCGTCCTCGAGCGTCATCACGGCACCGGTCGCATCGGGCTCGGCTTCGTCCGCGGCTTCGGCCTCCAGCGGGGCGCGTTCGGGGCGACGCTGTCCCACGACGCCCACAACCTGATCGTGGTCGGGGTCGACGACGCCGCGATGGCGCATGCCGTCGCGCGCCTTGTGGAGCTCGGCGGCGGGATCGTCGTCGTCGACGGAGAGGCCGTCACCGCGGAGCTGCCGCTGCCGGTGGCCGGGCTTCTCTCCGACCGGCCGCTGCCGGAGGTGCTCGAGGCGAGCCGCGCGATCAACAGCGCGGCGGAGGCCCTGGGCGTCCACTTCCCACACCCATTCCAGGTGCTGGCGTTCCTCGCGCTCTCGGTGATCCCGTCGCTGAAGATCACCGACCGCGGCCTGGTCGACGTCGACCGGTTCGAGCTCGTTCCGCTCGCGGTCTAGTGGACGCGGCCACAAGTACGGTTGTGCGTCTGGCGGCCCGCAAACGCGGCGCATGCCGTTGTCCTCGGTCGGCCGCATACCTAGCAGGAAAGGCGCCGGGAGGGCGCGGGATTCCACTGATCGCGGTTCCGTCCAGGCCCTGACGAAGGCCGATCCGGCGGCCCGTAGCGTGCTGTTGTCCACCGACAGGAGACCACAGTGCTGACCGAGCGCCTCGTCGCAGACCCCGAGATCGTCGACGCGCACGTGCTGGAGCGGACCGTTGCGCGGTTCCGCGACGCCGGCATCGGGCTGCCGACGTTCGCCCAGCTCGCAGATCCCGGCCGCGTCCGCCCGGAGGTCCAGGGGCGGCTGGCCGGCGTCGGCCCGGACGACGCCCACCCGCTGAACCTGTTCCGCGTCCACTGGTTCAACGACGCCGCCAGGACCGGGTTCGCGAGCGTCCCCGAGCACGTCGTCCTGCCGCCGGAGCTCACCGGGGTCGAGGCGAAGATCGTCGTGGCGCTGGGAGACCGGTTCCCGATGATCCGGGCGCACAAGGTGCTGGCCGCGTACGGCTGCCTGGCGCCCCGGCTCGTCACCGGGCAGTTCGACCCGACGCGCAACCGCGCCGTCTGGCCCTCGACCGGGAACTACTGCCGGGGCGGCGTCGCCATCTCCCGGCTGATGGGCTGCCGCGGCGTCGCGGTGCTCCCGGAGGGGATGAGCCGCGAGCGCTTCGCCTGGCTCGAGCAGTGGGTCGCCGACCCGGCCGACATCATCCGGACGCCGGGCACCGAGAGCAACGTCAAGGAGATCTACGACAAGTGCCACGAGCTCGCGGCCGACCCGGAGAACGTCATCCTCAACCAGTTCGCCGAGTTCGGCAACCACATCGCGCACTACCTGGCGACCGGCGCCGCGCTCGGCCGGGTCTTCGAGTCGCTGCAGGCGGCGGAGCCGTCACTCCGTCTGCGCGCATTCGTCTCTGCAAGCGGATCCGCCGGGACGCTCGGAGCCGGCGACTACCTCAAGGACCACTACGGCTCGCTGATCGTCGCGTGCGAGGCGCTCGAGTGCCCGACGATGCTCTACAACGGGTTCGGCCAGCACAACATCCAGGGGATCGGCGACAAGCACATCCCGTTGATCCACAACGTGCTGAACACCGATGTCGCGGTCGCCGTCTCGGACCGGGCGACCGACCGGCTCGGACTGCTGTTCGGGACCGACACCGGGCGCGCGCACCTCGCGACGCGGCGTCAGGTCGACGAGGCCGTGCTCGCGCAGCTGCCGTCACTTGGGCTCTCGAGCATCTGCAACATCCTCGGCGCGATCAAGACTGCGAAGTACTACGGGCTCGGCGGCGACGACGTGGTCGTCACCGTCGCGACCGACGGCGCGGCGATGTACGGCAGCGAGCGGGAGCTCGCGGCCGCAAAGTACTTCGGCGGCGGCTTCGACGAGATCGCGGCGGCCGAGGTGTTCGGCGAGCACCTGCTCGGCGCGACGACCGACAACCTGCGCGAGCTGACCCACGAGGAGCGCGAGCGGATCTTCAACCTCGGCTACTTCACGTGGGTCGAGCAGCAGGGAGTCTCGCTCGAGGACTTCCAGGCGCGGCGCAGCCAGACGTTCTGGGAGCAGCAGCGCGCGCAGGCGGCCGCATGGGATGAGCTGATCGACGACTTCAACGCGCGCACCGGCGTCCTCGACGCGCTATGACGCAACCCGCCAGCCGTCTCGTGTGCGCGGGCTGCGGCGACGAGCCCAGGCCGGGCGAGCCGTATCCGTTCCGGTGCCCGAACGCGGGACGGGACGACGACGTCGACCACGTCCTGCGGCGCGAGCTCGACCTCTCGCAGGTCCGCTTCCCTGCCGGCGACCCGGAGCCGAATCCGTTCGTCCGCTACCGGCAGCTGCTCCACGCCTATCACGTCGCGGCCGCGGGCGGCATCGGCGACGAGGAGTTCTGCACGCTCGTCCGTCGGCTCGACGAGCGGATCGCCGCCGTCGACGGCCACGGCTTCGCTGCGACGCCGTTCGGTCGCAGCGACGAGCTCAGCGACCGGCTCGGCTTCTCGGCGGTAGGCGGCGTCTGGGTCAAGGACGAGACCGGCAACGTCTCGGGCTCGCACAAGGCTCGGCACCTCTTCGGCGTCCTCGTGTATCTCGAGGTCGTCGAGCGGCTCGGCCGGACCGCGCCGGCCGAGAGGCGCGACCTCGCGATCGCGAGCTGCGGCAATGCGGCGCTTGCCGCCGCCGTCGTGGCCGCGGCCGGCGAGAGGACGCTCCGCGTCTTCGTCCCGGTGGACGCCGACTCGCTCGTGCTCGAGCGGCTCGAGGAGCTCGGTGCGCTGATCACGGCGTGCCCGCGCACCGCGGGCGTTCCCGGCGACCCGACGGTGCACCGGCTGCTGGAGGCGCTCGCCGGGGGCGCGCTCCCCTTCACGTGCCAGGGCAACCTGAACGGGCTCGCCGTCGAAGGCGGTGAGACGCTCGCGTGGGAGATCGCGTCCGCCGGCGTGCCGCTCGACCGGCTCGTCGTGCAGGTCGGCGGCGGCGCGCTCGCGAGCGCTTGCAGCCACGGCTTCCGGGAAGCGCATGCGCTCGCCCACTGTCCGCGCCCGCGCCTCGACACCGTGCAGACGGAAGCGGCCTGGCCGCTGAAGCGGGCCTTCGACGCGGTGACCGCCCGCGGCGGCGCCGGCGTTCTGCACGACGCCTCCCAGCACCGGTCCGCGTTCATGTGGCCCTGGGAGCACGAGCCCCACAGCATCGCGCACGGGATTCTCGACGACGAGACGTACGACTGGCTCGCGGTGGTGGACGGGATGCTCAGCACGGGCGGCACGCCGGTCGTTGTCGGCGAGAGCACGCTCGAGCAGGCGAACGTGCTCGCACGGGAAGCAACGGGCATCGCGGTGGATCCGACGGGCTCGAGCGGGCTCGCCGGGCTGCTCGCTCTGCGCGAGGCGGGTGGGGTCGTCGACGACGAATGCGTTGCGCTGCTGTTCACCGGCGTCAGCCGGTCCGATGTGCACGACGACAAGGAAGGGAGAGATGAGAAGCTTTCTCGGTCGCGACATCCTGTCGCTCAAGGATTTTGAGAGAAACGAGTTCGAGCGCGTCTTCGAGGTGTGCGACGAGCTCGCGCCGATAGCGCGCAAGCGGCGCAACATCGACCTGCTCGCCGACAAGACGCTGCTGACGGCCTTCTACCAACCGAGCACGCGCACACGGATGTCGACGGAGGCCGCGATGCACCGGCTCGGCGGCCACGTGCTCGGGTTCGCCGACTCGAAGATGACTCGGGCCGGCGATTTCTACCAGGAGTCGATGAAGGACACCGTGCACATGCTCGAGTTCTACGCCGACGTCATCGCGATGCGGCACTTCGAGCAGGGCGCACCGGCCGAGGCGGCCCACTGGTCCTCCGTGCCGATCATCAACTGCGGCGACGGCTGGGGCGAGCACCCGACGCAGGTTCTCACCGACCTGTACACGATCCGGACGGAGCTCGGCACGCTCGACGGACTGACCTATCTGCTCGTCGGCGACATGCGCATGCGCACGATGCACTCGATCCTCTACGCGCTTTCCCAGTTCGCTGCGAAGGCGTACGTCGTCGGCCCGCCCGAGATGTCGCTGCTGCCGGAGTTCAAGGCCGAGCTCGACGCGCTCAACGTCATGTACGAGGAGGCTCCTTCGACCGCCGCCGTCATCGCGGACTGCGACGTGATCTACATGGAGCCCGTCGTGCAGGCCGACTACACGCAGTCACGGGTCGAGCGGGGCGAGAAGGTCGGCTCGACCCCGGAGGCGTATCGCGTGACACGGGAGCTGCTCCGCGAGAAGGCGAAGCCGGAGTCGATCATCCTGCACAGCCTGCCGCGGATGGACGAGCTGCCGGCGGACGTGGATGCGACACGGCACCAGCGGTACTGGGTGGAGGCCTTCAACGGCGTCGTCCTGCGGATGGCGCTGCTCTCGCTCGTCCTCGGCGCGATGGAGTAGCGAGGTGGAGCTGACGCTCAACGGCGAGCGGGTGACCGCACATCCGCGGGACGACGAGAGCCTGCTCGAGCTGCTGCGCGAGCACTTCGGCCTCTGCTCGGTCAAGGACGGCTGTGCGCCGGAGGGCTCGTGCGGCGCCTGCACGGTGATCGTCGACGGGCACGCCGTCGTCTCGTGCGCGCAGAAGGCGGAACGGGTCGAGGGAAAGCACGTCATGACGCAGGAAGGGCTGTCCGACGAGACGCGGCGGCGCTGGGCCGATTGCTTCGTCGCCGCCGGCGCGTCGCAGTGCGGCTACTGCTCGCCCGGGATCGTGATGAAGGCCGAGGCGCTGCTGGCGAAGAACCCCGATCCGTCGCGCGACGAGATCGCGCACGCGCTGCTCGGGAACCTCTGCCGCTGCACCGGCTACGTGAAGGTCGTCGATGCGATCCGGCTCGCCGCCGCGGCGCGACGCGGCGAGCCTCTGCCCACGCCGGACACGAGCGGACGCGTCGGCTCCCGAACCGCGCGCTATCGCGGCTCCGAGCTCGCGCTCGGGGACGCGCCGTACGTCGGAGACATGACCGCGCCCGGGATGCTCCACGGCGCCCTCTGCTTCTCTGCGCACCCGCGGGCGCGCGTCCGCCGCATCGACACCACGCGCGCGCAGGCTCATCCCGGCGTCGTCGCCGTCCTCACCGCCGCCGACGTTCCCGGCGATCGGACGCAGGGCTCGCTCACGAAGGACTGGCGCCAGCTCGTCGCCGAAGGTGAGACGACCGCGTACGTCGGCGACGTGCTCGCAGCGGTCGCGGCCGAGACGCGGCACGCCGCGCGCGAGGCGGCGGAACTGATCGAGGTCGAGTACGAGGTGCTCGAGCCGGTCACCGACCCGTTCGAGTCGCTCGCGAAGAGCGCCCCGCAGCTCCACGAGGGCGGCAACGTGCTCTCGGTGTCGCGCGTCACGCGCGGCGACGTCGACGCGGGGCTTGCGGCATCGGCGCACGTCGTCAGCGAGTCGTTCCGGACGCAGTTCATCGAGCACGCCTTCCTCGAGCCGGAGTCCGCGTTCGCCCTGCGCGAGCAGGACGGCACGCTGCACGTGTACTCGCAGGGCCAGGGCATCTGGGACGACCGCCGCCAGATCGCCTCGTTCCTCGGCGTGGCCGAGGAGCAGGTGCGGGTGACGCAGGTCACGACCGGCGGCGCCTTCGGCGCCAAGGAGGACCTGAACGTCCAGGGGCACGCGGCCCTGCTCGTCACCGCAACCGGGCGGCCGGTGCGCCTCACGCTCTCGCGCAAGGAGAGCCTCCGCTTCCACTCCAAGCGCCATGCGATGTGGCTCGAGTACACGGTCGGCTGCGACGCCGAAGGCCATTTGACCGCGCTGCAGGCGCGCATCGTCGGCGACACCGGCGCGTACGCCAGCGTCGGCGACAAGGTGCTCGAGCGCGCGGCCGGCCATGCCTGCGGCGCGTACAGGGTCCCGAACGTCGACATCGAGGCGACCGCCGTCTACACGAACAACCCGCCGTGCGGAGCGATGCGCGGCTTCGGCGTCAACCAGTCCAACTTCGCCGTCGAGGGCGTGCTCGACATGCTCGCCGAGCGCGTCGGGATCGACGGCTGGGAGATGCGCTGGCGCAACGCGTTAGACGTGGGCGACAGGACGGGGACGGGCCAGAAGCTCGGGCCGGGCGTCGGCCTGAAGAAGACGCTGCTCGCCGTGCGCGACGCGTATCGCGACGCGCGGTACGCCGGGATCGCCTGCGGCTTGAAGAACACCGGCATCGGCAACGGCGTCACCGAGTTCGGCCGCGCGATCCTCAGGCCGGAGGCCGACGGCACGATCACGCTCTATCACTCGTGGACGGAGATGGGGCAGGGGGTGCACACGGTCCTGCGACAGATCGCGTGCGAGGAGCTCGGATTCCCGCCGGAGCGGATCCACGTGAAGGTGGACACGGAGCGCGAGCTCGAGACCGGGCAGACGACTGCGTCGCGCTCGACCGTCCTCGGCGGCAACGCGGTGATCGACGCCGCGCGGCAGCTGAAGGCCGCGCTCGCGGACGCGTCGCTCGAGAGCCTCGCGGGCCGCGAGTTCCGAGGCGACGTCGTCGTCGACTGGACGACGGAGAACGGCGCCGACGTGGAGGAGCCGGTGACGCACATCGCGTACGGCTGGGCGACGCAGGTCGTGATCCTCGACGACGAGGGCGCGATCGAGAAGGTCATTGCCGCGCACGACGTCGGCAAGGCGATCAACCCGACCCTCATCGAGGGCCAGGTCGAGGGTGCGGTGCACATGGGCCTCGGGCAGGCGCTCTCGGAGGAGTTCGTGGTGGAGGGCGGCGTGCCGCTCAACGAGACGCTGAAGTCGCTGCACATCATCCCGCCGACCGGAATGCCGGACGTCGAGTGCATCCTCGTCGAGGAGCCGCAGCCCGAGGGGCCCTACGGCGCCAAGGGCATCGGCGAGGCTGCGCTCGTGCCGACGGCCGCCGCCGCCGCCGGCGCGCTCCACGCCTTCGACGGCATCCGGCGCGTGTGCCTGCCGATGAAGGAGTCTCCGGCGGCGCAGGCCGCGGTCCCCCACCTCGTGAGCCGCCGCCGGTGAGCGCGGTTCTCACAGGCGCGACGGCCGTCACCTCATTCGACCCGCTGCAGGTCTCGCAGCGCGACGTGTTCGTCGTGAACGGCCGGATCGCCGACGCCGGCGACGGCGGCAGGCGCGACTGCTCCGGCTGCCTCGTCATCCCCGGCAACGTCTGCGCGCACACGCATCTCTACTCCGCACTCGCGCGCGGGATGCCGTACGCGCTCGAGCCGCCGCAGAACTTCGTCGAGATCCTCCAGCGCGTGTGGTGGCGGCTCGACCGCGCCCTCGACGAGGAGTCCGTGCGCGCGTCGGCGCTCGTCGGCGGGATGGAGGCGCTCCTTTCGGGCACGACGACGCTTGTCGACCACCACGCGTCGCCGAACGCGATCGACGGCTCGCTCGACGTGATCGCCGAAGCGCTCGGCTCCCTCGGCGTGCGCTCGGTGCTCTGCTACGAGACGACGGACCGCGACGGCTCCGAACGGGCGCGGGCGGGCCTGGCGGAGAACAGGCGCTTCCTCGAGCGCGTGCGCCGGGAGCGCCCGCCGCTCGTGCGCGGCCTCGTGGGCGCACACGCTTCGTTCACGCTCGATGACGAGACGCTCGCGGCCTGCGCCGGGGTCGCGCGCGAATTCGCGGCCGGGCTGCACGTCCACGCGGCCGAGGACGGAGCCGACGAGCGGGACGCGCTTGCGCGGCAGGGGGTTCGCGTCGTCGAGCGGCTCGCGCGGGCGGGGGCGCTCGACGAGCGAACGCTGCTCGCCCACGGCGTCCATCTGGACGGCGCAGAGATCGCCGCGGTCGGCGCCGCGCAGGCGACGGTGGCGCACAATGCCCGCTCGAACATGAACAACGCCGTCGGCCGGGCCCGGGTCGAGGAGCTCGACGGCCGGCTCGCGCTCGGCACGGACGGGATCGGAGCGGACATGTTCGAGGAGTCGCACTCCGCGTACCTCCGGCTGCGCGAGGAGGATCTCGGCGCTCCGGCCGGCTGGCCGCTCGCGCGCCTGGCCGACTCGTCGAGGCTCGCGGGACGCGTCTTCGGCGAGCCGCTGCTCGGCACGCTCGAGCTCGGGGCGCCGGCCGACCTGCTCGTGCTCGACTACCCGGCGCCCACGCCTCTGCGCGAGGGCAGCTTCGCCGGACACTGGATCTTCGGTCTCTCGTCCCGTCACGTGCGCGACGTCATGGTCGGCGGCGAGTGGGCCGTGCAGGACCGCAGGCTCACCCGCGCCGACGCAGACGAAGTCGCCGCGGCGGCGCTCGTGCAGGCGGAGCGCCTGTGGGAGCGCCTCGACGAGACCGCCCCGCACCGCTTCGAGCCGAAGGGAGGCTAGTGCCCCTTCCGGCGATAGTCAGTGCGTCCCTGGCGGCTGCAAAGCGGCGCCATGCTTCGTTCTCGGTCGCCTCGATAGCTTCGGCTATCGAGGCTCCCTGCGTCCTTGCCTGGCTTGCTTTTCGCTCGCCAGGAACGCGAGACCATCACCGGAAGGGGCACTAGATGAACCGCGTCGCCCTCTACCTCCAGGACAAGCATCCGATTCGCGACGGCATGCAGTACGCCCAGCTCGCGGAGCGGGCCGGATTCGAGGCCGTCTGGCAGGCGGAAAGCCGGCTCGTGCGCGAGGCGACCGTGCCGATGGCGGCGTTCGCCGCGGTCACCGAGCGGATCGGGATCGGCGCGGGCGTCGTCAACACGTGGACGCGCAACGTCGGGCTTCTTGCCGCGACTTTTTCGACGCTCGACGATCTGGCCCCCGGCCGCATCCGGCTCGGGATCGGCGCCTGGTGGGAGCCGCTCGCGTCGAAGGTGGGCGTGCACAGGACGCACCCGCTCCAGTGCATGCGCGAGACGGTCGAGGCCAGCCGGCGCCTGCTCGCGATGGAGCGCGTCACCTACCACGGCGAGTTCGTCTCGCTCGACGACGTCGAGATCGACATCGTCCACGGCGACCGCTCCCCGAAGCACGTGCCGATCTACATCGGCGCGACCGGCATGAAAATGATGGAGCTGGCCGGCGAGATCGGCGACGGCGTCCTGCTCAACTACCTCGTCGGCTCCGCCTACAACCGCGACGCGATGGAGCATCTGGCCGTCGGCGCCGAGCGGGCCGGCCGCACCGTCGACGATCTCGACCGGCCCCAGCTCGTGGTCTGCTCGCTCGACCGCGACCGCTCCGTCGCGTTCGACCGCGCCCGGGAGCTCGTTGCGCAGTACCTCGGCCAGCAGCCGCATATCATGAAGGCGAGCGGAGTGAGCGAGGAGCTGCTGGAGGAGATCGGCCGGGTGCTCACCTGGCCGGCCACCCCGGAGCAGATCGAGAGGGCGATGGAGCTCGTGCCGGACGACGTCGTGCAGCTGATCACGGCCTCCGGGACTCCGGACGACTGCCGGGCGAAGGTGCAGGAGTACGTGGACGCCGGGTGCACGTGCCCGGTCCTCTACCCGCTCGGCGACGACGTGCCGGCGATGATCGACGCGTTCGCGGCCGCGCCGGCCTGATGGACGCGCTCCTGCCGCGCTCGCTCGAGGAGGCGCTGGCGCTGCGCGCCGCGCATCCCGACGCCGTGCCCGTCGCCGGCGGCACCGATCTGATGGTCGCCGTGAACTTCGGCCGCAGCCGGCCGCCGGCGCTCCTCGACCTCTCGCGGGTCGACGAGCTGAAGTCCTGGCGGCGTCGGAACGGCTCGGTGTTCGTGGGT
>JBEKEH010000034.1:0-27523 GCA_050013935.1 Gaiellaceae bacterium
AGAGCGGCACTCGGTCGTCGTCGCGTCGATCCCGGTCGCCGTCGTGCTGCTCGCCCTCTATCTCGCCGTGACCGGCCGCAACCTGCACCGGCACAGGCGCATGGAGCGGGCCGCGCCGGCGGCCGAGGCGTGGACGCTGCAGGTCGCGCTCGCCGTGCTCGCCGTTGCCACCGTCGCCACCGCGTTCGTGAGCGAGATCCTCGTGCACTCGCTCGACGCGTTCGCGAAAGCCGTCGGCGCAAGCGAGTTCTTCGTCGCCGTCGTGATCGTCGCGATCGTCGGCAACGCAGCCGAGCACGGCGGCGCCGTCGTGATCGCGCGCGCCGGGAAGATGAAGCTCGCGAGCGAGATCGCGATCTCGTCGAGCGCGCAGGTCGCGCTGCTCGTCGTGCCGGTGGTGATGCTCCTGTCGCTCTTTTTCACCCACCAGCTGCCGCTCTCGTTCCGCTGGGAGGAGCTCGCCGCCATGGCCGGCGCGGTCGGGCTCGTCATGGCGACGATCTGGGACGGCCACTCCCGCCGCTGGGAGGGCGCCTTGCTCGTGGTCGCCTACGTGGCCGTCGCAGCGGGGTTCCTCGCCGCCGGCAACCGCTGACCCCGGATCGGCGCGTCCGGGGCGATTCCGGACGTTTCCGGATGCCTCGCGGCGGCCGGCTTCGCTAGGTTGGGGGTCATGACCGCCGCCGCGCAATCCAGCTCCGCGCCCGCCCCGCAACACAGCTCCGTCGTCGACGCGCGCGACGTCACGCGCCGCTACGGCGCGGGCACCACCGCCGTCGACGCGCTGCGCGGCGTCTCGCTCGACGTGAAGCCGGGACAGCTCGTCGCGGTGATGGGGCCGTCCGGCTCGGGCAAGTCGACGCTGATGCACATCCTCGCCGGCCTCGACAAGCCGACGAGCGGCACCGTCTCGATCGCCGGCACGGAGATCACAGGCCTCGACGACTCGCACATCACGCGGCTGCGCCGGACGCACATCGGCTTCGTCTTCCAGTTCTTCAACCTGCTGCCGATGCTGACCGCGGAGGAGAACGTGCTCCTCCCGCTCTCGATCGCAGGCGAGAAGCCCGACCCGGCCTGGCTTCAGGAGCTGCTCGCCAAGACCGGGCTGCGCGAGCGCGGCTCGCACCGCCCGTCGGAGCTCTCCGGCGGCGAGCAGCAGCGGGTGGCGATTGCACGCGCTCTCGTCACGCGGCCGACGATCCTGTTCGCGGACGAGCCGACCGGCAACCTCGACTCGAAGACCGGCGGCGAGATCCTCGCCTTGATGCGCGATTCCGTCGACACGTACGGCCAGACGACGGTGATGGTGACGCACGAGGCGCGCTGCGCCTCGATCGCTGACCGCATCCTCTTCCTCGCCGACGGCCTGATCGTCCAGGAACTGCGTGACACGACCCCGGGCGAGGTGCTCGAGGTCATGAGCCAGCTCCACTCGTGATCCTCGTCGCACTCAAGGGACTGCTCGGCCGCAAGCTGCGTGCCGCCCTGACCGCGATCGCGATCGTGCTCGGCGTCGCGATGGTCAGCGGCACGTACGTGCTCACGGACACGATCAAGGCGGCGTTCAACACCGTCTTCACGCAGGTCTACAAGAACACGGACGCGGTGATCAGCGGCAAGAGCGCGATCGGTGGGCGCGGCAACGACTCGACGCCGCCCTCGTTCCCCGATTCGCTGCTCACCCGCGTGCGCAAACTCCCAGGCGTGCTCGAGGCGCAGGGCGGCATCGACGACCAGGCGCAGCTCGTCGGCCACAACGGCAAGGTGATCTCCGGCATGGGCGGCACCGGGCTCGCGTTCAGCGTGCATCCCCACGGCGACCAGCGCTTCAACCCGCTCCTGCTCGTCCACGGCCGCTGGCCGGACGGCGCGCACGAGATCGCGATCGATCAGGCCACGGCGGCGAAGAAGCACTTCGCGGTCGGCGACACGATCGGCGTGATCGCGCGCGGGCCGGAGCTGCACTTCCGCATCGTCGGCACGGTCCGCTTCGGCGGCCTCAGCTCGCTCGGCGGTGCGACGATCGCGATCTTCGACCCGACCACGGCGCAGCGCCTGTTCAACAAGGTCGGCAAGCTCGACTCGATCGGCGTCGCGGGGAAGCCCAACGTCACGCCGCAGGAGCTCGTACGCGAGATCAAGCCGCTGCTGCCGGCGACGGCGCAGGTGCGCACCGGCCAGCAGGAGGCCAAGCAGGCGTCGAAGGACACGAGCGGTTTCCTCACCATCTTCCAGGACTTCCTGCTCGCGTTCGGCGGAGTTGCGCTGTTTGTCGGCAGCTTCGTGATCGCCAACACGCTCTCGATCACGATCGCGCAGCGCACGCGCGAGCTGGCGACGCTGCGTACGCTCGGCGCAACCCGGCGGCAGGTGCTGAGGTCGGTGTTGCTCGAGGCGTTCGTGATCGGCCTGCTCGCCTCGATCACCGGGCTCTTCCTCGGGCTCGGCCTGGCCAAGGTGCTGAACTCGCTCTTCGTCTCCTTCGGAATCGACCTCCCGCAGGCGAGCACGGTGTTTGCGACGCGCACCGTCGTCGTCTCGCTCGTCGTCGGCGTCGTGATCACGCTCGTCGCCGCAATGCGGCCGGCCATCCGCGCGACGCGCGTACAGCCGATCGCTGCGGTGCGCGAGGGCGCGGTGCTGCCGCCGTCGCGACTCGCGCGTTTCGGCCCGCACGCTGCCGTTGCGACGATCGCCGGCTCGATCGGGCTGATGCTCGTCGGACTCTTCGTGCACTCGATCTCCACGGGCCAGCGGCTGCTCGCGATCGGCATCGGCGCCGGCGCGCTCTTCCTCGGCGTGGCGATGCTCGCGCCGAAGCTCGTGCCGCCTCTGGCCCGCGTTCTCGGCTGGCCGGCGACGAAGATCGGCGGCGCAGCCGGGGTGCTCGCGCGCGGAAACTCGATCCGCAACCCGTCGCGGACGGCGTCGACCGCCTCCGCGCTGATGATCGGCCTCGCGCTCGTCACGCTCGTCTCCGTGCTCGCGGCCGGGCTGAAGACGACCTTCGAGGGCTCCGTCGACGCGCTTTTCCGCGCCGATTACGCGCTCACCTCGCAGAACGGGTTCACGCCGACCGGCGTCGCCTCGGCGAACGCGCTCCGGCATGTGCCCGGGGTCGAGGTCGTGAGCGGCGTCCGCGCCGGCGAGGGCAAGGCGTTCGGACACCGCGTCAGTGTCACCGGCGTTGCGCCCGACGTCAGCAAGGTGATCTTCACGAAGTGGCAGGCCGGCAGTCAGGCGACGCCGGGGCAGCTGGGCAACAACGGCGCGTTCGTCTCCAAGGACTATGCGAAGAGCCACCACCTGCTCGTCGGCGACACGCTCGCCGTCGAGACACCGAGCGGCACGACGATGCACCTCGACCTCCGCGGCATCTTCTCGCCGCCGAAGGGGGGCTCGCCGTACGGGGACGTCACGATCTCGACGACGCACTTCGACCGCGAGTATCCGAACCCGACCAACGTCTACGCGTTCATCCTCATGCAGGGCGGCGTGACACTGCAGAACACGCACAAGCTCGAGGCGGCGCTCACGCACTTCCCGGACGCGAAGATCCAGACGGAGAGCCAGTTCAAGAAGAATCAGGAGCAAGGCATCACGCTGCTGCTCAATCTCCTCTACGTGCTCCTGTCGCTGTCGATCGTGGTCAGCCTGTTCGGGATCGTGAACACGCTCGTGCTGACGGTCTTCGAGCGCACGCGGGAGCTCGGCATGCTGCGAGCGGTAGGCATGACGCGCCGCCAGGTGCGGCGCATGATCCGGCACGAGAGCATCATCACGGCACTGCTCGGGGCCGCGCTCGGGATCCCGCTCGGGATCGTGCTGGCGCTGATGGTCGGCAAGGCGATCTCCTACCCGGCGTTCACGATCCCCGTGGGGACGCTCGTCGTCTTCGTGATCGCCGCGATCCTCGCCGGCATCGCCGCTGCGATCTTCCCGGCCCGCCGCGCCGGCCGGCTGAACGTGCTCGAAGCGCTGCAGTACGAGTAAACGGGCACGCGCCCCTTCTCAGTTAGACGTGCGTGTAGCGCGGGACCCGACCCCTCACTGTCACGTGTCCGTCACGTGATGTGCCGGAAGCGTGACGGCTGACGTACCGACGGCCGCTAGGCGAACTGGCGCGGCTCGCGCGTGACCGGGTAGCCGGCCCAGATCATCCGCGCGACGCGCCCGTCCACATCGCGCTCGACCCGCAGCGCCTCGCCCTGCTCCGGGCCGGCGACGGTGCGCCAACGGTCGGTGCTTTCCCGCTCGAAGACGGAGGACGGCTTCCACTCGGCGACGTCCGGATAGCGGCCCTCGAGCTTTCCCTCACGCCAGCGGAAGACGATCTGGCTGCCCTCGACCCACCAGACGCCGAGCAGCGCTTCCACCTCGTCGGACGGCGCCTCCTCGACGCGCCACGGCTCCGGTGCGACGGGCCAGTCCTCGATGGTGCACGCGACGAGCTTCAGCGTCAGCTCTTCGACCGCGGCGGTGCTCGAGTTCGTCAGCACGGCGGCGCCGATCTTGTCGGCCGGCGAGACGTAGACGCCCGCGATGAAGCCCGGCATCGAGCCGCCGTGTCCGATGAGGATCCGCTCCCCGTCGCGGCGAAGGCCGAGCCCGAGCCCGTAGCCGCCCGTCCAGCGCATGTGGTCGTCGATCGTCTGCAGCGTCCGCATCTCCTCGACCGTCGCGCGGGCGAGCACCGACTCGTCCGGGCTTCCGAGGAACGCCGCCCAGCGGCAGAGGTCGCGCACCGTGCCCCACATCTGCCCGGCCGAGAGCCACGCGCCCGTTCGAACGTCCGCCTCGGCGACCGCCCCCTCGGCGTACTCCCGCACGAGGTAGCCGACCGCCGCCGGCTGCACCGGCTCGAACGTGATCCGGCGCAGGTCGAGCGGCTCGAGCAGCCGCGAGCGAACGTACTCGGTGTACGGCATGCCGGCCGCCGACTCGACGACGATCCCGAGCAGCGCGAACGCGAGGTTGGAGTAGTGGAAGCGCGCGCCCGGCGGCAGCACCTGCTCCGCCTCGCCGAGCGTCTCGACGAGCTCCTCCGTCGAGGCGAAGCGCAGCGTCAGCCAGGCTTCGTCCTGCGTCTCGCGCTGGAGGCCGGACGTGTGCGAGAGCAGCCGCCGCAGCGTCGGCCGGTGCGCCGCCCCCTCGATGTGCCGGTCGAGGGTGTCCTCGAGATCGAGCTTGCCCGCGTCGCGCAGCTGCATGATCGCCGCCGCGGTGAACGTCTTCGTGATCGAGCCGATGCGGTATTGCGTGTCGGGCGTGGCGTCGCAGCCCTCCGTGACGTCCGCGGCGCCGACCGCCGTCTCCCACACGAGCTCGTCGCCGCGGACGACCGCCGCGGCGACGCTCGGCAGGCGCTTGTCGCGCTGCTCGCGCCGCACGAGCTGCGTGAGCTTCGCGGCGAGCCGCTCAGGCGTGGACACCGCGCACCGCCCCCAGCGCCCGCGGCGCCGCCTCGACCGCGCGCTCGACGTCGTCGTCGGAGACTCCGAGATGCGTCACGGCGCGCAGTATCGCCGGATGCACGGTCTCCGAGAGAGCGACGCCGGCCTCCGCGAGCCGTGCGATCGCCTCGGCCACCGTGAGCCCGAGCGGCCCCACGTCGAGCTGGACGAAGTTCGTCTCGACCTGCTCGAGGTCGACCGCGAGCCCGGCCGCGGCCCAGCCCTCCGCCAGCCGCCGCGCCCGCGCGTGGTCGTCGGCGATGCGCCCGACGTTGCGCTCGAGCGCGTACACGCCTGCAGCGGCGACGATCCCCGCCTGGCGCATCGCGCCGCCGAAAAGGTGCTTGGCGCGCCGCGCAGCGACCATCAGCTCCGCCGAGCCGGCGACGAGCGCGCCGAGGGGGCAGCCGAGCCCCTTCGAGAGGCACAGCGTCACCGTGTCGAACCGGCGCCCGATCTCTGCGGCGGGCACGCCGAGCGCGGTCGCCGCATTCACGACGCGGGCGCCGTCGAGATGCAGGCGCAGCTCCAGCTCGCGGCACGTGTCGGCGACGGCATCGATCTCCTCCAGCCGCCACACGCGCCCGCCGGACGAGTTGTGCGTGTTCTCGATCGCGACCAGGCGCGTGATCGGCATGTGCCCGCTGTGCCAGTCGCGCACCGCGCTGCGCACCTGCTCGGCGCCGAAGCGGCCGTGCAGCCCCGGCAGCCCACGCATCACGAGGCCGCTGAACACGGCGGGGCCACCCTGCTCGTTGATCAGCACGTGCGAGTTCTCCTCCGCGAGCAGCTCGTCCCCGGGCCGGGTGAGGATCCGCACCGCGATCTGGTTCGCCATCGTCGCGGTCGGCACGAAGACCGCCGCGTCCTGGCCGAGAAACTCTGCGGCGCGGCGCTCCAGCTCGAGGACGGTCGGGTCCTCCCGCTCCTGCTCGTCACCGACGACGGCGTTCGCGATCGCCTCGCGCATCTCGCGCGTCGGCTGCGTCACGGTGTCGGAGCGGAGGTCGATCACGAGGAGGACGCTACCGAAGCGTCCTCTTCCGCGAGAGCCTCGATCTCCGCGAGGCTCTTGCCGCGTGCCCGCTCGATCCGCTCGAAGCGCCGCTGGAACTGCGTCGTTGCCCACGCCAGCACCGTGTCGCGCTCGATGCCGAACGGCGTCACGTCGCCCCACGGCTCGTACGTTTCTTCGACGAAGGCGACCGCGAGCGGCAGCAGCTCCTCCATGCGGGCCGCGACGAGATCCCAGAGCGACGGGTCGGCCGCGACGAGCCGGCTCAGCAGGTAGACGCCGTACGCGATGTGGCGCGCCTCGTCCCGCTTCACGTGGGCGAGCCCCTCCCGCAGCCCGGGCAGGAGGTCCCGCTCGACGAGCGCGTCGTGGTAGACCTGGTAGCCGGTCTCGGCGAGCACGCCCTCGACGACCATGTTGTAGGTGACCGCGGCGCCGACCTGCGCCGCCGGCGAGGGATCGTCGAGCAGCGCGTTCATCGAGCGCGGCAGCTCCTCGTAGAAGATCGTCCGGTACGAGGGCGTGTGCCAGCGGTCGAGGCCGGCCGGCGAGCCGGCGACCTCGGTCAGGAAGCGGCTGAAGAGCTGGGTGTGCTTGCCCTCCTCGAACAGGAACGACGTCAGGAACAGCTCCTCCTCGAGCCGCCCCTCGCGTGCGATCGTGAGCACGAGCGGCAGCAGGTCGAGCGTCACGCCCTCCTCGCCGGCGAGAAAGAGCGAGGCGATCTGCGTGAGCGCCGCCTGCTCCTCGTGGCTCAGCTCCAGCCACTGCTCGCGGTCGCGGGCGAAGTCGAGCGCCGACGGGTCCCAGACACCGAGCCGCTTCGCCTTGTCGTAGAGCCGGAGCGGGAAGCAGTCGCGCAGGCCCTGGGTGGTGGACAGGAACCGCTCGCGTCCGGCCATGCAAGGATTCTCGCACGATGCGCTACGGCCTCTCCCTCGCCACGCTCGGCCCATTCGCTGATCCTCGGCAGACCGTCCGCGCGGCGCGCGCCGCCGAGCAGGCCGGCTGGGAGGCGTTCTTCGTCTGGGACCACCTGGCCTGGGCCTCGTTCGGCGCCCCCTCGTCCGACCCGTGGGTGACGCTGGGCGCCTGCGCGGCCACGACCTCGCGGATCCTGCTCGGTACGGCGGTGACGCCGCTGCCGCGCCGCCGGCCGCAGATGGTCGCGCAACAGCTCGCGTCGCTCTCGCTCGCGAGCGGTGGGCGCGTCATCTTCGGCGCCGGCCTCGGTGGGATGCCTGACGAGTTCGAGCGGTTCGGCGAGAACGCGGATGCGAGCGTGCGCGCGGCGATGCTCGACGAAGGGCTCGACGTGGTCGCGCGGCTGCTGCGCGGCGAGCATGTGGAGCACCACGGCAGGCACTACGTCGTCGACGGGGCGAGGCTCGCGCCGCTGCCGCTGCGGCCGGTGCCGTTCTGGATCGGCGGCAACGGGCCGCGCGCGCTGCGGCGCGCTGCACGCTGGGACGGGTGGCTCGCCGACGGCTCCGACCCCGAGCGGAACTGGCTCGCGCCGGAAGACGTCGCCGCGAAGCTCGCGCCGCTCGAGCTCCGCCCCTCGTTCGACGTCGCGTTCATCGGCTACGCGGCGGGCGCTGACCTCGCCGCGTACGCGGCCGCCGGCGTTACCTGGTGGATCGAGAACGTCCACGGGGAGCCGAACGCCGTCGTCGAGCAGCTGCGGGCCGGACCGCCCGGCGAGACGCTGCCCTAGACGGAGACGCTCGCTAGGCTGGATCCGTGGATCTGCAGCTGCTCGAGACGGCGCTTGCCGAGCGCGGCCAGCCGGCCTACCGCACCCGCCAGGTGTGGGACTGGGCGGCGCGCGGCGCCGACGGCTACGAGGCGATGACGAATCTCCCGCGCGCGCTCCGCGAGGAGCTCGCGGCCGCCGTTCCGTTCTCGACGCTGGCGGTCGAGGCGGAGCGCGAGTCGCGCGACGGCACGGTCAAGACGCTGTTCCGCACGGCCGACGGTCATCCGGTCGAAGCGGTGCTGATGCCCTACCGCGACGGCCGCCGTTCGCTCTGCCTCTCGTCGCAGTCGGGCTGCCCGCTCACGTGCACGTTCTGCGCGACCGGCCGGATGGCGTTCGGGCGCAATCTCACCGCCTCCGAGATCGTCGACCAGGCGTTGCATTTCCGGCGGCGCACACCCGTCGACCACGCGGTCTTCATGGGCATGGGCGAGCCGATGCTAAACCTCGACGAGGTGCTCGGTGCGGCGCGGCGGCTGCCGGAGCTCGGCGTCACGCCCCGGCGCACGACGATCTCCACCGTCGGCTGGCTGCCCGGGCTGCGCCGCTTCGTCGACGAGGTCGAAGAGCCGATCCGCCTGGCGCTCTCCCTGCATGCACCGGACGACGAGCTGCGCTCGCAGCTGATGCCGGTGAACGACCGTTTCCCGATCCACGACGTGCTGGCGGAGTGCCGGCGCCATGTCGCGCTGCGGCGGCGCCGCGTCTTCGTCGAGTACGTGATGCTCGCCGGCGTGAACGATTCGCCGCAACAGGGTCGCGCGCTCGCCGAGCTGCTCGGACCCGACGACTTCAAGGTGAACCTGATTCCGTACAACCCCACCGGGTCGGATATCAAGGGGTCAACTCGCGACGCGATCGCGGCCTTCAAGGCGCAACTCGACCGGGCACGTGTACCGTCGACCGTACGGCTCACGCGCGGCCGCGACATCGAGGCCGCCTGCGGCCAGCTTGCTGCAGCGCCGAAAGTGCGTCAACGCATTGCCGCTTCAGTCGACTGACGCGGCAGTCCCTTCGGAGCCCAAGGTTCTCGGTTGCCGACGCGGGCACGATGATAACCGCGGTGACGAAGGCACCGAGGCCCAGCTCCGTCGCGACGAGGAAGAGCGTCTGGCTCAGGTGGCCGCCATCGAGGAGCAGCACGCCGTACTGCGTGGGACGACGACGCCCGGCGCGAGACGCTGCTCGAGATCGCGCGCCTCGTCGGAAACGAGCGAGAGCTCATCCCCGCGAGCACGCACATGCTCGTCGTCGCACGCCGGGTCTGACGATCGCCGTCAGGCGTTGAGCGCCGAGCGCGCGCGCCCAGCATCGACAATGTCGCCCTTCCGCTCGAAGAGCTCGATCGCCAACTCGAACGCCCGCGACCGCTCGCTGCTCTTGCGGTCGACGACACTCGCGAGGTCGACGAGCGCCGCGCCGTGGACGGCGAGCATGTCGCTCTTCTCCGCAAGCGCGACCGCCTCACGTGCGAGACGCTCTGCAACCACCCGGTCGCCCCGCCCAGAGCGGACGCGTGCGCGCACCTGGCGCCAGTAGATCTGTGAGACAAGGTCACCCGTGCCGACTGTCCCTTCGCTCTCGACCATCAGCGCCTCGGCTTCGTCGAGGCATCCCTGCCGTTCGAGGGCCTGCGCGAGCAATGCCGCAGTAGTGGCGAGCACCGCGGTCTCTCCGGTCGAGCGGAGAGCTGCGTACCCGCGCTGCAGCTCGTCCGCGGCGGCGGCGGCATCGCCGGCGACGAGCTCGACGCAGCCTGCGAACCCGGGCACCCAACCGATGGCCCGTTCGAGCCCGAACTCGTCACACAGCGCGCGGCATTCACTGATCCAGGCCCGGCCTTGGTCGAACCGGCCGCGCATCGCGTCGAGCACACCGAGCACGGCCCACGCATGTGCCCGCGCCGACGGGTCGGCGTCCGCCTCGTCGCGGATCTGCTCGCACCGTGCGATTCCGCTCTCGACCGGGCGCGGCCCGAGGAAGGCCGCCTGCGCGAGCCTTCTGTGCGCGCGTGCACAGCCTTGCTCGTCGCCCGCGCGTCGCGCGTGGACGAGCGCGCGCTCGTAGAGCTTCTCCATCTCGCCGAAGCGGCAGCCGTAGAGATTCACGTCGCCGAGGAGCGAGTTGGCGTGGGCGAGCCCGCAATCGTCGTCCGGCTCAGCGAAGACCCTCAGCGAGCGCTCCGCGATTGCGGCGACCTCGGCCAGGCTCACCGTCGGGTCGGCCATCAGGCGCAGGGAGCACAGTTCGAGCAGCAGGTGAGCCTCGAGACGGCGGTCGGCGAGCGCCGTGGCCGCCTCGAGGCCTTCTTCGAGCACCGAGCGTGCGTCTGCGAACGCACCCGCGAGTCTCAGCGAGGCGCCGCGGGCGTGCAGCAACTCGAGCTGGCGATCGCCGGCTGCGACGTAGAGGTCGTCGGCGCGCGCGAGCAGCCCCGCCGCGGAACGGAAGTCGCCACGTGCGTGCGCACGCCGCCCTGCACGCTCCAGCCGTTCGGCGGCGTTGCGCGCGAGCGTCTCGTCCGGCACGCCCACGTCTGCTCGCAACTGGTACGCCTGCTCGAGATGGTGCCCGAGGACTTCCTCGATCTCGAGGATCCGGTCTCCCGCGGTGGACTCGATCCACCGCGCGAAGAGCTCATGAATCCGGCCACGCGACTCCTTCGGCATCCCGGCGTAGGCGACATCGCGGATCAGCACATGCACGAACCGGTACGCCTCGTCTCCGGTGTCGGACGCCGTCGTCGGCCGCACGAGCTCCTTCGCGACGAGCGTGCGCAGCGCAGCGTCGATGTCGAGGCCCGGCTGACGCTCTTCCACCGCGACTCGAATGGACTCGCGGTGGAAGACGGTGCCCTCGACCGCGGCGCACTCGACCACGATGAGCTCCGCGGGGGAGAGCCTGTCCAGTCGTGCCGCCACGAGAAGCTGAACCGAATGCGGCACGGGGACGTCCGCGAGGCTGTCGGCTGTGACCCAGCGCCCGCTACCGTCGCGCTGGAGGAGGCCGTCGTCGATCAGCATCGACAGAAACTGTTCGAGGAAGAGCGGATTGCCTCCGGCGGCCGCCACGAAGCGCTCGGCGACCGGTACAGCGAGTAGTTCGCCGCCAAGCAGGTTCTGGATCAGCGCTTCGCCCTCGTCCGCGCTCAGCGAGTCGAGCAGGATCGCCGCCGCATGGGAGCGGGCACCCGTCCAGCCTGGTCGCTGCTCGAGCAGCTCCGGGCGGGCGAGGCAGAGGACGAGGAGAGGAACGTCGCGCGACAGGTCGACGACGTACTCGACGAGGTCGAGCAGCGCCGGCTCGGCGTGCTCGAGATCGTCGAGCACGACCACGAGGGGCTGCTTCTGCGCGAGCAGTTCGAGCAGGGCACGCACCGCGTGGAACAGCTCCGCGCCGGAGGCGGCGGGCTCTCCCACACCGAGCAGCCCGGCGAGCTGTGCGGCATCGGCGCCGGGGCCGAGCAGTTGTTCGAGCTTCGCGGCGACCACGTCGGCCGGATCCTTCTGGGTGGCGCCGACCGCGTCCCGGACGAGTTCGCACACCGGCCAGAACGTGATCCCCTCGCCGTAGGAGAGGCAGCGGCCGCGCAGGACCGCCGCGCGCCCCGCAGCGCGCGCGGCCAGCTCGGCCGCGAGCCGCGCCTTGCCGATGCCCGCCGGCCCGAGCAGCGTGACGATCTGCGGCGTCCGCGTGGCGACCGCGCGCTCGAAAACGCTGAGGAGCAGTTCCAGCTCATCGGAGCGTCCGACGAGCGGCGAGTCGAGATACCGTGCCACGCCGGCGCGCGAGTCGTCGACCCCGAGCACCCGGAACGCGTCGTCCGCCGGCTCGGCCTCGATCGCGTCGCGGACGAGCCGCCAGCTCGGGCGGTCGATCCGGATCTCGCCGGCCGCCGCGACGAGTTGCAGGCGCTGGGCATGCGCGACCGGTATGCCGATCACGCCGCTCTCGCCCACGACGACCTCGCCCGTTGCAACGCCGGCCCGGATCTGAAGTGCGCTGCGGAGCTCGGCCGCCGCCCGTACGGCCCGGAGCGCGGCGTCCTCCTGCACAGCGGCTGCGCCGAACACGCAGACGCACAGATCGCCCAGCTCGCGCTCGATCACACCACCGTGCCGGGTCGCAGTTAGGCGGATTGCCTCGAGCGCGCGGTCGGAGGCGTTGCGCAGCGCCTCGGGATCGGTCATCGCGAAGACGCTCCCGATCGCGAGGACCGTCACCGTCCTCCGCGACTGGCGGGGCAGTTCGCGGACCGCTTCGCGCCGCGCCGGTGGCCGGAGCGCCGGATCCTGGGCGAGGATCTGTTGCTGAAGCTCCTGCAGGGCCGGGCCCGGAGCGATCCCGAGCTCCTCGACGAGCCGTCGGCGACCCTCCTGGTAGACCTGCAGCGCATCGGCCTGCCGGCCGGCCCGGTACAGCGCGAGCATCAGCTGCGCCCGGCGGCGCTCCCGGAACGGCTCCACCCGCACAAGCCCTTCCAGCTCCCCGATCAGCTCGGCGTCGAGCCCGAGCGCGAGCTCCGCGTGGATCCGCTCCTCGATCGTCTCCGCCAGCAGCTCTTCCAGACGCGCGATCTCGGCCTCCGCGAAGGGCAGGTACGCGATGTCGGCGAGGGGCGGGCCACGCCAGAGCGCAAGCGCCTCGCGCAGTTCGACCACGGCGTCCTCGGGGCGGCGGTCGTCGAGGGCGGCGCGCGCCTTCTGACGCAGCGCTTCGAGGCGGTCAATGTCCAGCTCGCCCGGTTCCACGCGAAGCACGTAGCCGGGTGCTCGGGTGAGGAGCCTGTCGGGGGGCAGAAGCTTCCGCAGCTGGGAGACGTGGCCCTGGAGCGCAGTCATCGCCGTCGCCGGAGGGTGCTCGCCCCAGACCGCGTCGATCAGGCGATCGGTCGAGACGACCTCGTTCGGTCTCAGGAGCAGCGCCAGCAGCAAGGCGCGCTGCTTCGCCCGTGGCACCACCAGGGACCGCTCACCGCTCCGCACCTCGAACGGCCCCAGGATCTGGAACTTCACCGCACTCCTCTCCTTTTCGACGGAACAGCGACGTTAGCGCCGCGTTAGGCCCGCGTCACTCCCACGTCAGTGGGTGATCGCAACCTACCGCCATGGCTCTTCACAGGATCGACAGCGTTCTCGTCGCCGCCCTGGCCGCCGGGCTCATCTGCTCGGCCGCACTGAGCTTCTCCGCCGGCGGCGCCCCTGCGGGCAGCACACCGAATGCCCCGAGCCAGAGCGATGGCTTCGGCGGCGCCGCCGCGGCACCTCATCACGGAGCCGTACATCCGATTTGGACAGAGCCGGCGTCGCACACACGCCTCACGCTGCACCGCGTCCCCTGTGCCGTGCCGAGCGGACTGGACGACGATAGCTCGTGCTTCGCGGCGACCACGCTTGGGCCGTCATCAGCGTCGTCGAAATAGGGGTGAGCACCTCCATCGTGGCCGGGCAGGCCGTCCCGGCGCTCACCGCGCGGATTGCATCGACGCCCTGCGCTCGCAGCTCGCCGGCGACGCGCGCCCGCTCACCCCGCGGACGCAACAACTGCCTCGCGCGGGCGTAGCTCGAGCACGCCGCGAAGCGGCTCGCCGTCGCGCTCGCGGTCGGTGCCGAGCGCGATCGCGCCCTCGACACCGTCGAGACGCACGGGATTGCGGCCGAGGTTGAGCGCCACGAAGGCGCCGCCCTTCCGCCGGAACGCCCACACGCCCGGCGGCGACGCGACGGGAACGTAGGCGCCGGTGAGCAGCCCGCGCCCGCGCCGCAACGCGATCAGGTCGCGCGTCAACGTGAGGATCGAGGTCGGGTCGCTGCGCTGCGCGGCGACGTTGCGCGTGCGTCCGCCGAGCGGCAGCCACGGCTCGACGCCCGGCCTCGTGAAGCCTGCGCCGTCGCTGTCCTCCCAGACCATCGGTGTCCGGCAGGGATCGCGGCCGGCCGGGTCACGCCGGCGCGCCGCAGGCACATCGACCGCCTCGAGGCCGATCTCGTCGCCCTGGTAGAGGACGCACGCGCCGCGCAGGCAGAGCAGCGCGACGAGCACGCAGCGCGCAGCGTCCTCGTCGCCGCCGCACCAGCGCGTCGCGAAGCGCGGGTCGTCGTGGCTCGACGCGTGCCAGACCGGGACGCCGCCCGCCGGGAACAGCTCCTCGGTCCGCGCGACCGTGGCGGCGAGCTCCTCGGCGACGAACGGCGTGTGCAGGAAGACGAAGTTCATGCACAGCTGCAGGCCGTCCGGGACGAGGTACGGCATCAACCGCTCGAGCTCCATCACGTACGTCTCGCCGAGCAGCAGCGGCTCCGGGTCGTACTCCGCGGTGACCCGCCGCCAGCGGCGATGGACGTCGATCGCCTCCGGCAGGCCGAGGTTGTACTTCGGCCACTGGCCGATCCGCGCCCACGTCGGCGACTCGGTCGGCCGCGCGGGCGGGTTGTCGCGCAGCTGCCGGTCCTTCACGAGCGCATGCGCGACGTCGACGCGGAAGCCGGCGACGCCGCGCTCGAACCAGAAGCGCAGAACGTCGTCCATCGCGGCGCGCACGTCGTCGTTCCACCAGTCGAGGTCCGGCTGCTCCGGGAGGAAGTTGTGCAGGTAGTACTGCCCGCTCCGCTCGTCGAACGTCCACGCGTCGCCGCCGAACGCCGCCTTCCAGTTGTTCGGCGGCGAGCCGCCCGGCTTGGGGTCGCGCCAGACGTACCACTCGCGCCGCGCCGGGTCGTGGAACCACGCATGCGCGTCGCTCGTGTGGTTGGGGACGAGGTCGAGCATGACGCCTATCCCCCGCCGCCCCGCCTCCACGATCAGCGCCTCCATGTCGGCGAGCGTTCCGAAGTCGGGATGGACGCCGAGGTAGTCGGCGCAGTCGTAGCCCCAGTCCGCGTTCGGCGACGGGAACGTCGGGCTCAGCCAGACGGCGTCGACGCCGAGCCACTCCAGATGGTCGAGCCGCGAGATCAGCCCGGGCAGGTCGCCGATGCCGTCGCCGTTCGAGTCCGCGTACGACCGCAGGTATACCTGGTAGATCACTCCCCGCTCCCACCACGGCCCGGGCATACCGGACCAGCCTACGCGAGGACGCCGGCCCGCCCGCACCGACGGCTACTTCGCAGACGACGCCGCGATCCGCCGTATCGGCCGGGAGTCGGTGCTCATGCTCGGGGGGCCGTGTGCGCTCCTGATGCAGGCCGCGCACCCGCTCGTCGCGGCGGGCATCGTCGACCACTCCCGCTACGGCGAGGATCCGTGGCGGCGGCTCGCCCGCACGATGACGGCCCTCTACACGATCGTCTTCGGCTCGCGCGAGCAGGCCGACCGGATGGGCGCGGCCACCCGCGCCGCGCACCGGCGCGTGGCCGGACAGCGCGGCGGGAAGCGCTACTCGGCCGCCGACCCAGACCTCCAGCTCTGGGTGCACTCGACACTCGTCGACACCGGCCTCTCGATGCACGAGACCTACGTCGGCCGGATCGCGCCCGCTGTGGCAGAGGAGTTCTACGCGCAGATGAAGGTCGTCGCGTCGATCTTCGGAGTGCCCGCGAAGGTGCATCCCGCGACGCTCTCCGATTTCCGCGCGTATCAGCGCGAGATGATCGAGAGCGGCGAGGTGCGAGTCGGCGAGGACGCACGCGCGGTCGCGCGCACCGTGCTCGTGCCGCCGGTGCCGCTGCCGCTCCGACCCGTGCTGCAAGCGCTGGCGGCGCAGAGCGCGGGCCTGCTGCCGCCGGAGCTGCGCGAGCAGTATGGGCTGCGCTGGACGCGCGCCGACCGGCTCGCCCTCTTCGCCTCGGCGCGCTCCGCCCGCGGGCTCGTGCCGCTACTGCCGGCGCCGCTGCGGCGAACCGAGCGCCTGCCGCTTCGCCTGCTGACGGCGCTCGCCGGGCTCTAGCGCTCCTACACGGGCACGCGCAGCCAGCGCCGCTGGTCCCACGCCACGACGAGCGCCGTCGTGAGCAGCGCGGCGTCGCCGAGCACGAGCGCGACATCGGCGAGGTTGAAGGCATAGCGGCCGTGGACGAGCGGATCGGGGACACCCGCCCGCCACGCGAGCGCGGAGACGACGTTGCCGAGCGCCCCGCCCGCCGCCACCCCGCCGGCCAGCGAGAGCGCGAGAGACGGCGCCCGCGGCACGGCGGCGAGCACGGCGAGCGCGAGCACGCCCATCAGCAGCAGCGCTGCCGGCGCCCGCGGATGGTGGAACGGCGTCGGGGTCAGCGCCTCCTCCGTCAGGTCGAGGGCGAGCACGCCGAGCGCGGTGACCGCGGCTGCAAGCAGGCGCCCGCGCACCGTTACCTCACGGGCCCTTCGGCGCCTCCGCCGCGACCGGGCGCGCCGGCTCGGCTGCGGGATGCTGCTCGAACGCGTATTTCACGACCGGGTTCCTGGCGGCGCGAACCTCGTCGAGCCGCCGCACCGGCCGGTGGTGCGGCGCCTCCTTCAACAGCTCCGGGCTCGCCGCCGCCTCGCGCGCGATCGCCAGCATCGCCTCGCAGAACGCGTCGAGCGTCTCCTTCGTCTCCGTCTCCGTCGGCTCGATCATCAACGCCTCGGGGACCACGAGTGGGAAGTAGATCGTCGGCGGGTGGAAGCCGTAGTCCATCAACCGCTTCGCGACGTCGAGCGCCGTCGCGCCGTGGTCGCGCTTCATGTCGCGCGCGGAGAGGACGAACTCGTGCATGCAGAGCCGGTCGTACGGCAACTCGTACACGCCCTTCAGCCGCGCGAGCACGTAGTTCGCGTTCAGCACCGCGGCCTCGGACATCTCGCGCAGGCGCGGCCCGTACATACGCATGTATGCGTACGCGCGCACGAAGACGCCGAACGGCCCGGTGAAGCCGCGCACTTTGCCGATCGACCTCGGCCGGTCGAAGTCGAGGCCGAAGCTGCCGTCGCCGCGCTTGATCACCGCCGGCACGGGCAGGAACGGCTCGAGCATGCCGCGGACCGCGACCGGGCCGCCGCCCGGGCCGCCGCCGCCATGCGGCTGCGAGAAGGTCTTGTGCAGGTTGATGTGCACGATGTCGAAGCCCATGTCGCCCGGGCGCGAGATGCCGCAGACGGCGTTCAGGTTCGCCCCGTCGTAGTACATGAGGGCGCCCGCGCCGTGGAAGATGCGCTCCAGCTCCTCGATGTTCTCGTCGAAGAGCCCGAGCGTCGACGGGTTCGTGAGCATCAGCGCCGCCGTGTGCTCGTCCACCTTCGCGCGTAGGTCTTCGACGTCGATGTTGCCGCGCGCGTCCGTCTGCACGTGCGTCAGCTCGTAGCCGGACATCGTCACGGAGGCGGGATTCGTCCCGTGCGCGGTGTCGGGGATGACGACCTTGCGCCGCTGTGCCGACTCGCCACGGTCCTCGAAATACGCACGCACGAGCATCAGCCCCGTGAGCTCGCCCTGGCTGCCCGCAGCCGGCTGCAGCGACACCGCGTCCAGGCCGGTGACCTCGGCGAGGATTTGCTCCAGACGCCACTCGAGCTCGAGCGCGCCCTGCGCGCCGTCCTCCTCCTGGTGCGGGTGCAGCTGCGCGAAGCCGGGCAGCCCGACGAGCCGCTCGTTGATGCGCGGGTTGTACTTCATCGTGCAGGAGCCGAGCGGGTAGAAGCCAGTGTCGACGCCGAAGTTGCGGGTCGAGAGCTCGGTGAAGTGGCGGACGAGCTCGAACTCCGGCACTTCCGGCAGGCGTGGCGGCTCCGCGCGGCGCAGCTCCGCCGGCACCTCGGGCGCCGGCAGCCCCTCGTGCCGCGGGATCGCGGACGCGCGCCGGCCCGCCTGCGACTTCTCGTAGATCAGCTTCACCGTGCCACCTCGGCCAGCACCGCCGCGAGGCGGTCGATCTCCAGCGGCGTCCGCTTCTCGGTGACGGCGACGAGCAGCACGTCGTCCATGCCCTCGTAGTCGCGCCCGAGCGCGTACCCCGGATGGACGCCGCGTGCCCGCGCGTCCCGGATCACGTCGCGCGCGTTCCGTCCGACCCGGACTGCAAACTCCTTGAATGTTGCCCGTTCTGCAAACACACGCTCGAGGCCGGCGACCTCTTGGAGGCGCTGCTGGGCGTATGCGGCGAGCGAGAGGCAGGTCTCCCCCAGCTCGCGGATTCCCTGCGGGCCCAGCCATGTCAGGTAGACGAGACCGCCCAGCGCGAGCAGCGTCTGGTTGGTTGTGATGTTCGAGGTCGCCTTCTCGCGCCTGATGTGCTGCTCGCGGGTCTGCAGGGTGAGGACATAGCCGCGCTCGCCCGCGGCGTCTACCGTCTCGCCGACGATCCGGCCGGGCATGCGCCGGATGAACTCCTGCCGGGCGGCGAGGAAGCCGTAGTGCGGGCCGCCGTACGAGGGGACGTTGCCCGCGGCCTGCCCCTCGCCGAGCGCGATCGCGCAGCCGTAGCGGCCGGGCGCTTCGAGCACTCCGAGGGAGAGCGGGTCGACGTGCGCGATCGGCAACGCCGCCGCCTCGTTCGCGGCGGCGGCGAGGTCGGGTGCCGGCTCCAGGCAGCCGAAGAAGTTCGGCTGCTGGAAGATCACGGCCGCCGCGCCCTCGGCCGCGCGGCGCAGCTCGTCGGGGTCCGTGGTGCCGTTCCGGTGCGGCAGCTCGACGATCTCGAGCCCGAAGCCGGGAGCGTAGGTCTTCACGACCTGGCGCACCTGCGGGTTCGTCGCCTCGGTCACGACGATCTTCGTCTTCCCCGTCGCGTGCTTCGCGATGAAGCACGCGTCGGCGGTGACGGTCTCACCGTCGTAGCCGGACGCGTTCGAGACGTCCATGCCGGTCAGCTCGCAGATCGCCGTCTGGTACTCGAAGATCGACTGCAGCACGCCCTGGCTCATCTCGGGCTGGTACGGCGTGTACGCCGTCAGGAACTCGCCGCGCTGGAGGACGGTGTCGACCACCGCCGGCACGTAGTGGTCGTAGATGCCGGCGCCGAGGAACGACAGCTCCCGGGTCGTGTCGACGTTGCGCGCCGCGAGCTCGGCCATGTGCGCCGACAGCTCGTGCTCCGAAAGCGCCGGCTCGAGCTCCAAGCTGCGGCCCAGGCGCATGGCCGCCGGGATGTCGCGGAAGAGCTCGTCGACGGACGTGACACCGACGGTGCGGAGCATCTCCTCGAGGTCGGAGTCGGTGAGCGCGAGGAACGGGTGGGTCACTGCTCTGCCAGCACCTGCCGGTACGCCGCGACGTCGAGCAGCGAGTCGACCTCCGACGGGTCGGAGAGGCGGATCCGGATCAGCCAGCCCTCTCCGTAGGGGTCCTCGTTCACCGTCTCGGGCGCGTCGATAACGGCCTGGTTGACCGCGAGCACCTCGCCCGAGACGGGCGCGACCAGGTCGGAGACGGCCTTCACCGACTCGACCTCGCCGTACGACTCGTCCTTCGTCACGGTCGCGCCGACCGCGGGCGGCTCGAAGTGCACGAGCTCGCCGAGCGAGTCGGCGGCGAACCAGGTCACCCCGAGCACCGCCTCGTCCCCTTCGACGCGGGCCCAGTCGTGCTCGCGGTGGTACTTGAGGTCGTCGGGATACGACTCCGCAGCGGCCATTCAGCCCTCCCTCTTGTAAATCGGCTTCTTCACGACTCGAGCGGCGCGCGGCTTGCCGCGCACGTCGATCGTCAGCCCGGTGCCCGGCGCGGCCTGCGCCGCCGGAACGTAGCCCATGCCGATGCCGACGTCGAGCATCGGCGAGTGCGAGCCGGAAGTCACCTCGCCGCCCCCGGCGATCGGCATCCCGTGCCGCGGGATCGCGCGCTCCTCCATCACGAACGCGACGAGCCTGCGCGCCGGACCCTGCTCCTTCACTTGGCGCAGCATCTCGACGCCGGTGAACTCCTTGTCGAGCGCGCACGTCCAGCCGAGGCCGGCGGAGATCGGGTCCGTGTCCGGCCCGATGTCGTTGCCGTGGAGCGGGTAGCACACCTCCAGGCGCAGCGTGTCGCGGGCGCCCAGCCCGCACGGCACGATGCCGCGGGCGAGCACCGCGTCCCAGAGCGCGACCGCGTCCTCGGCCATGCACAGCAGCTCGCAGCCGTCCTCACCCGTGTAACCGGTGCGGTTAACCATCAACTCGACCCCGTCGATCGACGCCTCGGCGAACGTGAACGCCGGCGCGGGCGGCAGCCCCAGCCTCTCGATCGCGCGCGGCCCCTGCACGGCGAGCAGCGCGTACTCGTCCGAGATGTCGCGCACGTCGGAGCCGCTGAGCTCGCGCTCCTTGAGCCAGCGGAAGTCGGCGGCGCGGTTCGAGGCGTTGACGACGAGCAGGTAGCGGAAGTCGTCCAGGCGGTAGGCGATCAGGTCGTCGACGATCCCGCCGCGCTCGTTCGTGAGCAGCGTGTACTGCGCCTGTCCGCGCTCGATCCGGTCGAGGTCGTTCGAGAGCAGCGCCTGCAGCAGCTCGTGGGCGCGCGGCCCCTCGACCTCGACCTCGCCCATGTGGGAGACGTCGAAGACGCCGGCATTCGTGCGCACCGCCCGGTGCTCCTGGATCACGCCCTCGTACTGGACGGGCATCTCCCAGCCGGCGAATGGGACCATCCGCGCGCCGAGCGCGACATGCCGCTCGTACAGCGGCGTGCGCAGGAGGGTCTGGGCCATGCACGCGCGATCCTAGTGACTCGCCCCGGGGGTCGGGATCGGTGGACTTCCGTAGAGCCGGTCCCGGGGCCGGCCCGGACGTCCGCCGGCGGCTACACGTCGCGGAGGAACGACGGCACGTCGAGCGCATCGTCGGCGATCTCGAAGCCGCCGTGCGCCGGTGCGGCGGGGATCGGCGCCTCGAGCGCGCCCTCGCGACGACGGCGTCGGCGGTACGTCCCGAAGCCCGTCGCGATCACCGTCACCCGCACCTCTTCCCCGGCCGCGTCGTCGATCACGGCGCCGAAGATGACGTTCGCGTTCTGGTCGGCGGCGCTCGTGACGACCTCGGCCGCCTCGTTCACCTCGAACAGGCCGATCTCCGGCCCGCCGGTGATGTTGAGCAGGATCCCGGTCGCGCCCTCGATCGAGGTCTCGAGCAGCGGCGAGGAGACCGCGGCCCGGGCGGCCTCGGCGGCGCGGTTCTCGCCGGAGGCGATGCCGATGCCCATCAGCGCCGAGCCGGCGTCGCGCATGATCGTGCGCACGTCGGCGAAGTCGAGGTTGACGAGCCCCGGCACGGTGATCAGGTCGGTGATGCCCTGAACGCCCTGGCGGAGGATGTCGTCCGCCATCCGGAACGCCTCGACGACCGAAGTCCGCTTCTCCACGACCTGGAGCAGCCGGTCGTTCTCGATCACGATCAGCGTGTCGACGCGGTCGCGCAGGCTCTCGATCCCCATCTCCGCCTGCTGTGAGCGCTTGCGCCCCTCGAACACGAACGGGCGCGTGACGACGCCGACCGTGAGCGCCTCGAGCTCGCGCGCGAGCTCGGCGACGATCGGGGCGCCACCGGTGCCCGTGCCGCCGCCCTCGCCGGCGGTGACGAAGACCATGTCGGCGCCCTTGAGCGCCTCCTTCAGCTCGTCCCGGCTCTCCTGCGCGGCGGCCAGGCCGACGGCCGGGTCCGCGCCCGCGCCGAGGCCGCGGGTCGCCTTCGAACCGATGTGGATCTTCACGTCTGCGTCGCACATCATCAGCGCCTGCGCGTCGGTGTTGACGGCGATGAACTCGACACCGGTGAGGCCGGCGTCGACCATCCGGTTGACCGCGTTCGTACCGCCGCCGCCGACGCCGACGACCTTGATGACCGCGAGGTAGTTCCCCGACTGGTCGCGCATGCTCATGGGACCGACACCTGAACCTTTGGTGGAGCGTAGGGGCCGAAAAAGCAGTTTCGCACGCCAGGGTAGATGCGGCGTATCTCCCTGTCAATCAGAGCTTGACCGTTCATGCTCTCAACCTAAACCTGAGACTTGAGGGTTGCCGCCCGTGACCGGCCGTCCGGGCACGCTGACGTCGAGATACGTCGTGCCGGGCGGCAGGAGCAGAAGCGCGCGGCGGGCGATCGCGAGCTTGAGGCGGACGTCGGTGGGGTCGCCGAAGCGCACCTCGATCCCGGAGCGGAGACGGAAGCTCAGCTCGCCGTGGCTGAGCGCGGCGGTGGCGATCCGGGCCGGGAAGCGGCCCACGAGCGCGAGCGCGCGGGCCGCCGCGCCGCCGTCTGCCGGCGCCAGGAAGGCGCCGGCAGAGACCGCGGTCGCGGTGGGCACCCAGATGCGCGGCAGGAGCAGGCTCGTGCGGGCCGGAATGCGAACGACGACCCTCCCCCGCGCCGAGACGAGCCACGTCTCCGTGCCGCGGTGCAGGACCGCGACGGGCGTCTCCGGCACGACCGTCACGCGCAGCGTGTGCGGAAACGTGCGGTCGTACACGGCGGAGACGACGGTCGGCAGCGCCGCGACGCGGTGCGTGAGCGCAGAGCCGTCCAGGCCGACGAGGCTCGTGCCGAGCAGCGGCGCGAGCTCGCGCCGCACCTGTGTGCGCACCTCGGGCGTCCCGCCACGCACGTCGATCTGCCGCACAGCGAACAGCGGCGTCTCGCGGGCGGCGGTGTACGCACCGCCGCCGAGCGCGAGCAGCGCGAGGCCGAGCGCGAGCGAGCGACCCGAGGGCAGGAGCAGCCGCGCCACCGGGCGCGCCGCGCGAGACGGGCGCGGCAGGGCAAGGGCAGCCGCGCGGGCGCGCGGCGGAGCGGAACGCTTGGCGGCCACCCGCCCACGTTCGCCGCAGGAGGAGGCGCTCCTACCGGACGAGCGGCGGCAGCTCGAGCGCGCCGAGGAACTCGACCTCGTGGCGCAGTTCGACGCCGTAGCGCTCGTGCGCGCGCCGGCGCGCCTCGGCCATCAGTGCGATCGCATCCTCGCTGCGCGCGCCGCCGGCGTTCTCGATGAAGTTCGCGTGCTTGGGCGAGATCTGCGCGCCGCCGACGCGGAACCCCTTCAGCCCGCACGCTTCGAGCATCCGCCCGGCGCTCAGCTCGTGCTCGGGATTCTTGAACACGCTGCCGAACGTCCGCCGATTGGTCGGCTGTGCCGCCTTGCGCTGCGCGTTCAGCGCGGCCACCTCGGCCTTGATCTGCGCCGGCGGCCGCGGCCGCAGACGCAGCTCGGCCCGGACGACCACCTGCCCGTGCGTGAGGCTCGAGTGCCGGTAGGAGAGCCCGAGCTCCTCGGGTGTCAGCCAGTCCGTCCCGTTCACCGTCGCCACGAGCGCCTGCTCGAGCACCTGCGAGAAGTCGCCTCCGTACGCGCCGGCGTTCATCCAGACGCCGCCGCCGATCGTCCCCGGAATCGCGCACGCGAACTCGAAGCCTCCGAGCCCCGCCGCCCGCGCCCGGTGCAGGCAGACCGCGTTTGCGGCGCCGCCGCCGACGCGCAGCAGCCCCCGCTCGACCTCGACCGCGGCCAGCGCGCCGCCGAGCCGGAGCACGAGTGCGTCCACGCCGTCGTCGGCGACGAGCAGGTTCGAGCCGAGACCGACCGTCGCCACCGCGACGCCCTCCGCGGCCGCCCAGCGCAGCAATTCCTCCACCTCGGCGACGGATTCGGGCCGCGCGAACGCACGCGCCGTCCCGCCCGTGCCGAGCGTCGTGTAGCGCGCGAGCTCGACACCCTGCTCGACCGTCACGCCAGCGCCTCCAGCACGAGCGCTGCGGCGCGGTCGACGTCGCCCGCGCCGAGCGTGAGCACGGTGTCGCCGCGGCGTGCCCACCCGGCGACGAGCCGCGCGGCGTCGTCGAGCCCGGGCGCCCAGCCGATCCGCATCCCCGGGCGCACGGTCGCGAGCTCGTCGACGATCAGCCGCCCGCTCACGCCGGGCAGCGGCTCCTCGCGCGCGGGGTAGATCTCGGTGACGCAGACGGCGTCCGCAGCGGCGAGCGCGGCCGCGAACTCGTGCTTCAGGTGCAGCGTCCGCGAGTAGAGGTGCGGCTGGAAGAGCACGAGCACGCGGCCGCCGCTCCGGGTCGCGGCCAGATCGGCGGCGAGCTCCGCCGGGTGGTGCGCATAGCTGTCGACCACCTCGACGCCGCCCGCGTCGCCCCTTCGCTCGAGCCGCCGCCCGACGCCTGCGAACTCGACGATCACGCGCTCCGCGTCCGCCCGGGCGACGCCGACGAGCTCGAGCGCGGCGAGCGCCGCCGCCGCGTTCCGCCGGTTGTGCTCGCCCGCGACCGCGAGCTCGAGCTCGAACGGCGCGAGCTCGGCCGCGCGCACCACCTGCGGCACCTGCGCAAGCCATTCCTCGAACAGCGCCTCCACCTCCGCGCGCGAGCCGAAGGTCGTGTGGTGGTCGAGGTCGACGTTCAGCAGCACGGCGACCTGCGGCCGGAGCGCGGCGACGGAGCGGTCCGACTCGTCCCCCTCGACCACGAGCCAGCCCTCGCCGCCGCGCGCGTTGCCGCCGAGCTGCGCGACCTCGCCGCCGATCAGGAAGGCCGGGTCGAGCCCGAGCCGGTCGAGGCAGAACGCGATCATCCCGCTCGTCGTGGTCTTTCCGTGCGCGCCGGCGACGACGATCGAGCGGCGGAGGGAGACGAGCTCCGCGAGCAGCTCCGCGCGCGGACGCCCGTCAACACGACCCGCGAACGCGGTCGACACGTACACCTCCCAGCCGGGCGGCGGCTGCGGCGGCTCCGGCGCGATCGTCACCTCGATCCCCTCGAGATGCGCCAGATACGGCGTCTCGACCCGGTCCCAGCCGGCGACCTCGGCGCCCCAGGCATGCGCGAGCAGCGCGTACGCGCTCATGCCGGCGCCGCCGACGCCGGCGATCCAGATCCGCCTACCGGCGAGCGGCCGCGAGGCTGACGAGCTCATCGGCGATCCTCTCTGCTGCGTCGGGCTTGGCGGCGGCGCGCAGCGCGGCAGACATCGCGGCCAGCCGCGCCGGGTCGGCGAGCAGCCCGGCGACGACCTCCGGCACGCGCGCGGCCTCCGCCTCCGGCACCACGATCGCACCGCCGGCCCGCTCGAACCAGCGCGCGTTCTTCTCCTGGTGGCCGCCGGTGGCGAACTCGCCGGGGACGAGCACGGCCGGCAGCCCGGCGGCGGCCAGCTCCCACACGGAGCCGCCGGCGCGCGCGACCGCGACGTCCGCCGCGCCGTAGGCGAGCCCGATCTCTTCCAGGAAGGGGAGCAGCACGTAGCCGGGCCGGGAGACGCGATCGCGCAGCGCCTCGTAGTCGCGCTCACCGCAGAGGTGCAGCACCGCCGGCCCGTCCTCCCCCCACGCGCCGACGGCGAGCTCGTTCAGGAGCAGTGCGCCCAGCGAGCCGCCGAACACGAGCACCACCGGCCCCTCCGCCGGCAACCCCAGCAGCGCCCGTGACTCCTCCTTCTCACCCGGGCGCGACCGCATCGGCACCGGGCGTCCGACGGCGACGTACTTCTTCCCCGTCCGCCCCTCGACCGGCAGCGCGAGGAACACGCGCCGCGCGAACGGGGCCGCGAGCCGGTTGGCGAGCCCGAGGTGCGCGTCGGCCTCGGTCAGCGCCGCCGGAATGTGGCGCAGCCACGCCGCGAGCACCATCGGCCCGGCGACGTAGCCGCCGCCGCCGAGCACGACGTCGGGCCGGCGCCGGGCGAGGATCCGCGCGCACGCGAGCGGCGACGCGAGCGCGAGCCCGAGCGCACGCAGCAGCCGGACGCCCGGACGCCGCGGCAGCCCCGCGACCGGGAACGCGTCGAACGCGTAGCCGCGCTCAGGAACGAGCCGTGCCTCGACGCGATCCGGCGACCCGGCGAACGTCACGGTCGCTCCGCGCGCGCGGAGCGCCTCCGCCACCGCGAGCGACGGGGCGACGTGCCCCACCGTCCCGCCGGCCGCGATCAGGCACCGAAGCTGTCTGGATTCCACCATGGCCACGGGCGATGTTAAGGAGGATGCCGACCGACAGGAGCACGATCACGAGGCTGGAGCCGCCGTACGAGACGAACGGGAGCGGGATTCCGGTCAGCGGCGCGAGCCCGAGCACGGCGGCGAGGTTGATCGCCGCCTGGCCGCAGACGAGCGCGGTGATCCCCGCCGCGAGCCGCTTCCCGAACGGGTCCTTGCAGCCGATCGCGAGCCGCAGGCCGGCGTAGGCGAACGCGCAGTAGCCGGCCATCAGGACCGCCGCGCCGACGAGCCCGAGCTCCTCGCCGATGACGGCGAAGATCATGTCCGTATGCGCCTCCGGCAGGTAGTGGATCTTCTCGATCCCCTGTCCCAGGCCGCGCCCGAAGATGCCGCCGGAGCCGAGGCTGATCTGCGCCTGCACGTTCTGCAGTCCGGCGCCGAGCGGGTCCTTCCACGGGTCGAGGAAGGTGAAGAGGCGTGCGCGCCGGTACGGCGACGTCCAGGCGGCGAGCGCGCCGAGGCCGGCGACGGTCGCGTACGCGGCGGCCAGCGTCGGCAGCGGCGTGCCGGCGACGAGCAGCATGCCGCCGACCATGACGACGATTGTGATCACGGTGCCGAGGTCGGGCTCGACGAGCACGAGCACGCAGAAGAGGCCGACGAGCATGCCGATCGGGCGGGCGAGATCTTTCAGCGTCCGCGGCGGCGGCCTGCGGGCGAGGTACGCCGCGCACCAGACGACGAGCGCGAGCTTCGCGAGCTCGGACGGCTGGAACGCCGCCGGGCCGAGGCCGATCCAGCGGCGTGCGCCGTTGACGCGCGCGCCGATCACGAGCACAGCGAGGCAGAGCCCGAGCGCGGTGATCACGAGCGTCGGCGCGAGCGCGCGCAGCTTGCGGAAGTCGGTGCGCGCGGCGGCGACGAGCAGCACGAGGCCGACCAGCGCGTAGGTCGCCTGCCGTTCGAGATAGCCCGCAGGGTTGCCGTTCCCGAGCGCGGCCGACGCAGACGTCGCGCTGTAGACCATCACGAGCCCGAAGGCGGTGAGCGCGAGCGTCACGAGCACGAGTAGCTGCCACTCCAACGAGCGCGGCTTTGTCCGTTGCCCGTTCATGCCAGCTCCTCGGCGAGACGCCGGAAGACGTCGCCGCGCTGCTCGAAGTTGTCGAACTGGTCGAAGCTCGCGCACGCCGGCGAGAGCAGGACGATGTCGCCCTGCTCCGCATCCGCGGCCGCGTGCGCGACGGCTCGCGCGAGGTCGCCCTCGCGCGAGTACGCGCGCCCGGCGGCGTCGAGCGCGAGCGCGAGCTCGTCCGCCGCCTCGCCGATCAGGTAGACGGAACGCACCGTGGCCGGGAGCTCGCGTGCGAACGGCGCGAAGTCCTCGCCCTTGAGCGACCCGCCGAGGATCAGGCGGAGCGGCGCATCGTAGGCGGCGACGCCGCGGCGGGCGGCGGCGGTGTTCGTCGCCTTCGAGTCGTTGACGTAGCGG
>JBEKEH010000035.1:0-25046 GCA_050013935.1 Gaiellaceae bacterium
TCGCCGAGGATGACCAACTCGTACGGCTCACCGAGCTCCTCGAGCAGCCAGACGACCCGCTGCGAGCTGCTATTAGGGACGTGATAGAGCCGCATCGCCACCACAGCGTACTGCTCCACGCGGCTCCACACGGCATCCACAACCCTCCGTCCAGCAAGCAAATGGATAGCTTCAAACATCGATATCTCCTTTGACCGCCCTCAAGCCGTCTCTGCGATCGCGGTGGAGCCGGCCGCTTCGGCCGTCCTCTCCGGCGGAGCGAACGGCTCTCACCCGATCCAGGGCATCGGGGCCGGTTTCAAGCCCGATGTCCTGCGTATGGATCTCGTCGACGAGATCGAGACGGTCGAGAACGACGACGCCGTCACCATGACGCGACGGCTCGTGCGCGAAGAAGGGCTGCTGGTCGGGATCTCGTCCGGCGCTGCCGCCCATGTGGCCTGCCGCCTCGCAGCACGACCGGAGGACCGCGCAAGCTCCTCGTCACGCTCCTCCCGGACACCGGCGAGCGCTACCTCACAACCCCCACCTACACCGAACTCGCGGAAAGCGATGCCTGAAGCCTGCCGACCGTGAAGAGCCCCCAGAGGATCGCCACCGTGGGCAGGACAGCTAACTCGGCGCTCGGTGTAGTCCTTGCAGGGTGTCAGCCTGGCGCTCGTCGAGTCGGTTGGCGTAGCCGCGCAGGTAGGTCGCCAACGTTTGCGGCGGGTGGAGCGCGTCGGCGGAACGTGTCTACGGCAACGCTCCTATCCGCTAAGCGAGGCGCGCCGTACACTCGGCTGCGTGTCCCAAGGAGGAGGAGCCGGCCGTCGAGCTTTGCACGACCTCATCCGAGATGATCGGCGCGCAGGATTGGATCGCGCGCAGGATTGGGGCGA
This sequence comes from Gaiellaceae bacterium, assembly GCA_050013935.1. GTDB lineage: Bacteria > Actinomycetota > Thermoleophilia > Gaiellales > Gaiellaceae > Palsa-739. Next base: position 882 of record JBEKEH010000035.1, read on the forward strand.
CGTTCGACGCGAACTGTGCAGCGACAGCGAGGCGGTCTGGACCGAGACCGGCACCTACGAGCAGTTTGCCGTCGTCAAGTACAACGTCGATCCGACCGTTCCCGGCCGGGGCTGGGCGATCTTCCTCCACGATGAGTCGGCTGTCCCACCGGACGGTTAGAGACCCTCGCGGTGAGCGCGAACGCGCCGTAGCCGACCACGTGGCGGAGGTCGCCCGACGTGTCGGCCGAGGTGCGCAGGTCGAGAAGCGTGCAGACCCAGCCGGCTTGGCGCGCGTGAGCGAGCAGGCCGCGCAGAGCGCTGGCCCCGCAGGCGTCGAGCTCGCGGATCGCCCCGTCGTCGAGAGCCAGCACCGCCTGCGCGGTGCGGCGGTCGAGCTTCCGTGCGGTCACGTCGTCGTGGTAGTGGCTGAGGTCGGTGCTGACGACGATCAGCGCGTCGCCGGCTAGGGCCGCCACGAGGCATGCCGTCTCGTCGACGCGGCTGCTGCCGATGGCGACCGGGAGCGCGCGTAGCCCTGCACCCGCACGCCGCTGCAGGAAGGGCAGCTCCACCTCCAGAGCGTGGTCGCCGTGGTGTGGCCGGTCGTCGACGACGGCGCCGGCTTCTACTGCTGTGGCCCGCAGCTCGCCGTCGACGAGCACCGTGCCGAGCGGCGTTTGCCAGGCGTGTGCACCGGAGACGGCCGCCCCTCGGAGCGGGGTGAAGTGGGACGGCCCGAGCAGCGCGACCCGGAGTGTGCCGGCCTGCGGGGGAAGTGCCGCGAACGCGGCCGCGGCGACGGCGCCGGAGTAGACGTAGCCGGCGTGCGGGGCGACGAGCGCGCGTAGCTCGCCCGCCGGCAGGGGCGGGCGGGCTGCCGCGAGCAACCGATCGACGATGCCGGCGAGCTCGGCGGCGCGCGCCGGGTAGAAGCGTCCGGCGGCAACCGGTGAGCGGACGCCATTCACGCCGTGCCGACGCGAACCGACAGACGCCGCGCTCGCCAGCGGCCGGGTCGCCCCTCGAACACGCCAGCGCAGCCAGCCCCGCAGGTCTCGCACCGTCCGTCCGCGGTCAGGTCGTGTGCCAAGGCTCGTCCGCTTCCTGCTGGTCGAGGAGGCCCCGGTGGAGTGCGTGGCTGACGAGTTCTGCGCGGGTGGAGAGGCCTAGCTTTCTCATGATGTGCGCCCGGTGTGTCTCGGCGGTGCGGACCGAGATGTAGAGCATCTTTGCGATCTCCTGGTTGGTGTTGCCGAGCGCGAGCAGCCGCAGTACCTCGCGCTCGCGCTCGGAGAGCGGGTCATCCGCCGCAGGCGGATGTGTCTCGGCTTCCGCGAGCCGTACTCCCAGGGCGGGGTGGACGTAGCGTCGGCCGGCGGCCACCTCGCGAACCGCCGCGACGAGCTCGGTGTCGGCGGCGTCTTTGAGCAGATAGCCGCTCGCGCCGGCGGTGAACGCTGCGCGCACGTAGCTTGGGTCGTCGTGCATCGAGAGCACGAGGATCTGTGCCTTGGGCGCGGCCTTCCTGATCGCCGGTATCGCCTCGAGGCCGCTGCGTCCCGGCATCACGAGGTCGAGTAGGACGACATCGGGCTTGTGCAGGCGCGCCAGGCGCACGGCCTGGTCGGCGTCGCCGGCCTCGTCCTCGACCGTCATGTCCTTTTCGGCTTCCAGCAGGAGGCGAAAGCCGGAGCGCACCAGCGTGTGGTCCTCGACGATCACGACGCGGATCACGACAACCGAACCTCCACCACAGATCTCATCGCCAACACGAGGCGGGCGACCTCGTCACGCGCGGGCCAGAGGATTGGATCGCCGTCGCTGTCACACACGCCCGCTCCCCGTTCGGCGCTGGCGATAACGGCCGCCGACCGCCCTACGATAGTCACCACTAAGAAGATCGCTCAAGTGCTTGGCGTGCCGCTCGCGAAACTCGTCCGAGAGCGCTTCCACACGTGCTGGGTACGTCGAGCCGGCACGTTCACGCTTCGACCGTCACCTTTGTTGCCCGTTCGACTCAGTCGTCGGTGTCCTGTGGCTCGGACTCGATCATGAGCTTGCGCCACTCGATCTTCTGGAAGCCGCGTGCCCGCTCGTGAGCCTGCGCCGCGAGTTCGTGGATCTGCTGCAGCAGCTCGGGGTCGTGAGTCGCGGTGAGCGTGTCGTGGAGGAGCTGGACAGCCTTCGCCTCGTGGCCTGACGCAAGAAGTGCCTGTGCTTCCTCGATACTCGTGTCGAGATCGTTCATCCGCGCTTCCTTCCCTCGCGCTGCCCCGTCGTCGGTGACGGCTCCCGATCTGCGCCGAACGGCCGCGGCAGTCTCAAGCGCTGACGCTCCTCGCCTGCGCTGCCAGGGGCCGACTTTGCCCATGCCGGTCGGGCAGCCGGCCGGACATCAAAGGCCTCCGTGCCCGTGCGTCCGCGGCGCACCTCGTATGTCACCCTGGCGCCCGCCTCCAGCGACCTGGGGCCGCCCTCGGCGATACCGGTGGGTGAACGAAAAGATAGGAGCCGTCTTGCTCGGGCCTGATGAAGCCGTAATCCCGCTGAAGATCGAACCACTTGACCGTGCCGGCGGCCGTTGAGATCACCCCACCTCACGCTCCAACCCGGTAACGATTAGCGTCGCGCACACTCGCGGCGCCCCCATCGTGGTTACCGCTGATCCCCCGTCGCTGCGCGACGCTTTCACGGTCGCGAGCGCCTACCAGCTCGGCCGGGCCTCGCCGAGACCTACTGGGCGCTCGATCCGACCATCTGGGACCCAGAAGACCCGCGCGAAGGCTGAATTACAGCAGACTGATGCTGCGCTAACGGCGGCAGCTGTGGACGCCGTCGACGGACTCGCCAAACGCGATCCGTCCCTATCCCCGGACCTGCACCTCGCGCTTTGTGTCTGGGCGCTCGACCGCCTGGTTCCCGACCGTGACGAGGCACCGTGGCCGCAGCTTCGTCAGCGCTTTGGCCGCGGCGAGGGCTTCGGCGTCGATCAGCCGATCCGACGCTACGGCGCGGCGATCGCAGCAGCACCGTTCGACGCAGCCGGGGTGACGCAGGCGCTGCTGGGCGAAGTAGGCTCGAGTCCGAGCCCGACCGACAGTGTCGTTCTGATCTGGCTGCTCACGGCAACGCTCGAGCGCGTAGTCGAGGCGCTGCCGGAGAGCGACTCCGGTCTTCGAGTGCTGGTTGAGCAGCGTGCGGGCCTGGTTGAGCGGCTCATCGACTACCTCTACGTCTCGTTCACGAACGCCGCGGCGTTCAGCCCAACCGACACGATGCCGCTCAGCCGCTGGGCGAAGATGCTGATGCTCGCGCAGTCGGCGATGAGCCTCTCCCTCGCCGTGATGGTGGTGGCGCGGGCCGTGAACATCCTGCGCTAGCCGGTCGACGCGGCGGCCTGGGCGAAAACCTCCACCGTCTCCCGAACGCCCTGCTCGAGCGGCGTCAGGGGCATGTCGAACCACGGCTCGGAGAGCCGTGACGGGAACGGGAGCGACACCTCGTCGAAGGTGATCTGCGCGTCGGGGATCGCGGCCCGTATCGCCGACACGATCTCCGACATCGAGACGACCGGACCGCCGAGGTTGAAGACCTCCGCGCCGGACGGCGGACGACGGGCGGCGTCGATGAACGCGCGGGCGAGGTCGGGCGCGTACTGGAACTGCATCCGGCCGCCGAACGAGATGTGGAACGGCTCGCCTCTCGCGGCTGCGAACATCGCTTCGGTGGGCGAGGCAGTCATGCCCTGGTCGCGCCCGGGGCCGTACGCGACGAGCGGGCGCAGTCCGACACTCGCCACCTGATGGTCCTGCCAGTAGATTCGGGCGCAGCCCTCGTTCGCGACCTTGTAGACGCCATAGATCGTCGGCGGCGTGAACGACTCGCCGGTTGCGTCGTAGACGCCCGACGAGCTCGCGTAGGCGACCGGCGTCCTCAGGCCGTGGCGCCGGACGGCCTCGAGCACGTTCGTCGTGCCGGTCACGTTCACCTGCGCTCCGAGCGGCGGGTCCGCCTTGCAGAACGGCGCCTGCAGCGCGGCCAGATGGACGACGTGGGTCACCTCGTGCTCGGCCAGGACGCCCTCGAGCCCGGCGAGGTCGGTGATGTCGCACTGGACCGAGGTGATCCGTCGCAGCTCGTCGTCCGAGGCGATCAGGCGTTGCCGGTGGCCGTCGACTTCCCTGGCGAGCGCGACGACCTTCACGCCCTCGCGAACGAGCGTGAGCACGGTCCAGGCGCCGATGCAGCCGGATCCGCCCGTCACGAGCCAGGTCTCCTGCGTGCTGTTCATCGCTATCTCCTTGTCGTGAGGACGCCTACCGCTGGACGCGCGCGTGACCGCCGCCGACGCGGTCGAGGATCGTGCCCGCGGTCGGAGCAGCCGACGGCGCCGCGGACGCCGAACCCGCGCTCGGTGACGTTGAGCCCGTTGCGGACCGAGCGGCCGATCCCGTCGTACGGCACCCAGCGGACGTGCGACGCGTCGACGCCGCCCTGGAGGACGAGGTCCTCGATCAGGCGGCCGACCGGGTTGTCCGCCAGCGCCGACACGACCGCCGTCCGGAGGCCGAAGCAGCGGCGCAGGCCGCGGGCGACGTTGTACTCGCCGCCGCCCTCCCAGGCGCGGAACGACCTCGTGGTCGAGATGCGCCCGTCGCCCGGATCGAGCCGCAGCATCACCTCGCCGAGCGCCACGAGGTCCCAGCGGCACTCGGCAACCGGCCGCAGCGTCGGCAGGTCAGTCACCGCGTCTCAGGTCCGGCCGTGGAGGACGTCGACGACGCGTCCGGCGAAGTCGCCGGCGACCTTGCCGTCGAGGAACTGCTGCGCCTCGTCGCGAAGCTCCGCGGCCCTGGGATCCGACGCGGACCGCTCCTGCGCCTCGGGCGACGTCCACTTGTCGACGATCACGTACTCGTCCGCGCCGTCCGTCTCCGTGAGCAGCGTGGACGAGAGAAAGCCTTCCTGGGAGGCGAGGAACGGAAGAAGGGAGTCGCGCCTCCAGGCGACGTACTCGGCGCGCTTTCCGTCCTTCAGCTTGGCGCGCTCCGCGGACACGAGCGCGGGAACATGCTCGGCCGGAGGCGCAGGCCGGCGGCTCGAGACGAGACTCGGCCCGATCGCCCACTCATCCTTCGCCACGTCGTTGAAGATGACCTGCACCGCCTCACGCGGCGCCCCGGCGATCTCGGAGATCGCGTCGGCGATCGCGCGACCCAGGAACTCCTTCATCACGGTGGTGCGGCCTGTAAACAGCTGGACACTCACGATCGGCATCTGGACCTCTCCTCCTGCTGGTTGGGGTGGCTACGGCGACGCCCATAGGTATGTGCTCACGCCGAGGCCTCGAGCCGGTCGATCTGCAGCCCGAAGACCTGGCCGAGCAGCTCGAGGCCCGGGCGGTCGTGCCCGACCGTCAGCAGCGAGTGGTGTGACGGCAGGCGCTTCATCAGCGCGTGGCCGTCCGGGACCCGGATGAGCGCGCCGTTGAGACAGTCCGAGCCCGGGTAGCCCGCGTAGCCGGTCAGCTCGCCCTCGGCGACGACGAGCGTCCGGAGCGTCGAGTCGAGCTTCGCGAGCGTCAGGTCGCCGACAGGCAGGCGTGCATCGATCGCCGTGGCGTTCTGGTCGACGATCGCCAGCACCTTGCCGCGCAGCTTCCACTCCGTCGCGAAGGGCTGGGGCACGACGCCGAGGTAGCCGCAGTGCGCCGCCAGCACGTAGTTCTCGGGCTCGTCGACCTCGGGGAACGCCGGAATGCGCTCGTGCTTGAGCGCGGTCTGCCCCATGAGGAACGGGTAGAGGTTCGTCATCATGATCGGGGCGCGCAGCGACCGGTGCACGATGAATTTCGTGAGCATCGAGACCGTGTCGCCCTCGCAGCCCCAGATCAGGTCGCGCTCCTGATAGAGGAGGTTCCAGGCCAGGCAGGGCGTCGTGTCCGAGAACGCCGACTCGTTCAAGCAGTTGATTCCCGCGGCGAGCACACCCTCCTCGGCGTCGACCTCGTCGCGCACGGCACGGTAGAGCTTGAGCGCGCTGAGCGTCGCGCGCTCGCCGACGTCCCCGAGCGGCACGCGCTCGCGCCAGCGCTCCCATTCCACGCGCGCGACGTCGTCGGGAATGCGCTGGGCGCGCTCGCCGAGCTCCCGGAAGCTCCGCTTGACGATCGTGAGGCCGAAGACGTCGCGCATCCGCTCGCTGCACTCGTCCTCCCACCAGTAGAAGCGCTTGAAGATGCTCGGCTGGAAGCCTCCCTCGCCCGGCCGGTCCTGGTAGACGAGGAACTTCCCCTGCCGCAGCTGGCGCCTGGCGACGAGCGCCCGGCACACGGTCGTCGCGCCCGCGAGCGAGTAGGGCGCGATCGTCTCGATCCCCTCACCCCTGAGATAGCCGGCGATCTCCCAGTCCCACATGGCCATCGTCCCGAACTCCGACGTGAGCACGAGGATCGGCAGCGTCAGGGCGCGGATCTCCGGCACGCGGCGGTACGCGTCGCCGACGAGCTGCGGGAAGACGACCGCGTCGGCCTCCGGCAGCACCGCCCCGAGCGGGAACGGCTCGAGCAGCTCGGCGTGGTCGCCGAGCAGCTCGCGTAGCCGCTGCGTCTGGGCGGCGAAGTCGGGATCGTCCGCGGAGCGGAAGTAGAGCGGGACGAGACGGGCCTTCATCGCGGTCGGTCTCCCTTCAGTTCCGGCGCTCGAGTAGATCCGCGAGGAACGACCGGCTCCGCTCGGCTTCGTCGATCGTCCCGCACTCGACGCTGAGCGTCAGCTCGCGGTCGAGCGGGTCGAGGATGTGCAGGACGCGCTCCCAGTCGACGACCCCGTCGCCGCAGGCGCAGCCGACGGGCGTGCCCGTGACCTTGCCGCGCTCCCGCTCGCCGTGCTCGAACGAGATCTCCTTGGCGTGGACGTGGAAGACGCGGTCGCTGACGCGCTCGAGCGCCTCGTACGGATCCTCGACGCCGGCGAGGTACGCGTTCCCGGTGTCCCAGTTGACCTGGATCCACGGCGAGGGCACGAGCTCGACGATCCGCAGAAGCCCCTCGGACGTCTTCGTGTAGATGCCGTGCGGCTCGATGCAGACGAAGACACCGTGGCGGGCGGCGACGAGCGCCGCTTTCTGGAGCGTGTAGCGCATCACTTCGTGCGCCTGCGCGTCGTCCATCCAATCGGGCTTCACCATCTCGTCCGTGTTCACGAACCGCGTGCCGACGGCGTCCGCGAGCACGATGGCGCGGGTAAGTCGCGGCACCGCCGCCTCCGGCTTCATCAGCGGGCTGTGGCCGCTGAGGCTCGAGACTCCGACACCGTAGCGGTCGCAGATCTCCCGCATCAGCAGCGGGTCCTCCTCCATCGAGAAGGAGTGGAAGTAGTGCACCTCGCTCAGCAGCTCCCAGCCCGTGTGCACCATCGGCTCGACCCAGCGATAGCCGAGCTCGGACGCGATGCGAACGCCGTCCTCGAAGCTCTTGTCCGCGCTGCGGACGAACTCCATGTTCACCGCGATACGGTACGCGGCCATTGTCGCTCCTCCTGCTGGTTGGGGTGGGTTAGGCGGGCGGGTTTTGACCTGCTCGAGTGGCCTCCGGGCTGCGCCTCCAGCGTGCGCTGAATTCCTGCTGAGATCACGCGTCGAGGTAGATCGTGACGATGTCGGTGTAGAACTCGAGTGCGGCCCGGCCCTGCTCGTGTGGGCCGAAGCCGCTGTTCTTGATACCGCCGAAGGGGACGTGGACATCCGCTCCGGCCGTCTGCGAGTTGACATGGATCAACCCAGCCTGGGACTCGTTCTGGAAACGTGTCGCTGCCGCGAGGCTCGACGTGAAGATCCCCGCGGAAAGACCGAATGCCCCCGCGTTCGCGCGTTCCATTGCCTCGTCGAGGGTCGAGAACCGGTAGAGGGAGGTCACCGGGCCGAATACCTCTTCGCAGGACAGGAACGCGTCGTCGCGCACGTCCTCGAAGACAGTCGGGGCGATCAGGTAACCGTGCTCGTCTGCGCGCCTGCCGCCCACGAGCACGTGTCCGCCTTCTGACTTGCCGCGCTCGATCGCGTCCATGACCTCGTCGAACTGGGACTCGTTCACGATCGGACCGACCTCGACCTCCGGGTCGCTGGGGTCGCCAACCTTCCCGCGCCCGATCCGCGCGAGGAACTTCTCGCTGAAGGCCGCATAGGCGTCCTCGTGGACATAGATACGGCGCGTCGCCGTGCACTTCTGGCCGGCCGACCAGAAGGCGCCGGCATACGCCGCCTCGGCGGCCCGGTCGAGGTCGGCGTCGGCGGTGATGATCAGGGGATTGTGTCCGCCGAGCTCGAGCTGGACGCGCTTGCCCAGCTTCGTCGCCTCGTCCCGCACCGAATGGCCGGTCGCGGCTGAGCCGGTGAACGACAGCGCCCGCACGCGCGTGTCGTTGACCAACGCGGCGCCCGCGGTCGCGCCGCGTCCCGTCAGCACGTTCAGCACGCCCGGGGGTAGGTCGGCCTCGGCGAAGCACTCCGCGATGTGCAGGCCTGTGAGCGGCGAGTCGTGGGCTGGCTTGAGCACGACGGTGTTGCCGTACATCAGCGCCGGTGCGAGCTTCCAGAGCGGAATCGCACACGGGAAGTTCCAAGGCGTGATCAGCGCGACAATGCCGATGGGCCGACGGCGTGTCGAGACCTGCGCGCCGGTCGCCGCCTGCTCGAAATGCTCGCCGACCGGCATGAACGCCTGGCTCGCCGCGTAGCGCAGGATCTGCGCGCCGCGGGCGGCCTCCGCCTGCGCCTCGCGCAGCGGCTTGCCCATCTCGTTCACCATGTCCCGGGCGACGCGCTCACTGCGCTTCTCGAGCGCGGCCGCAGCAGCGTTCAGGTATGCGCCGCGCTTCGCGAGCGGAAGCGCGGCCCATTCGGGGTAGGCGCGCTGCGCCGCCACGACCGCTGCTTCGGCATCCTCCTCGTTGGCAGACGCCACCCGAGCGACGGCCTCTGAGGGCCGCATCGGGTTGTGCCTCTCGTACGTCTCGCCCGAGGCGGACGGGCGCCACTCTCCGCCGATGTAGATCCGGCGGGGGGAACGGGCGGGTGCCTCAACGTCTTGCGACATGGCCTTTACTCCTCAGCTCGGCGAATGAGAGCGGCAGCTCGCACTGGCCCCCGGCGCGGCGGCCTGAAGTGGCCCCAGCCGCCTCGGGTTTTCTGTCTTTCCCTCTATACCGGATCATCCGCTTGCACGCAGTCGACTCGCTCGTCCTCCGCGGCGCTTGCTCCGGGCGATCGAGGCGAGCGCTTCGAGGATGCTGCCGACGTTCGCGAACACCCGCCGCGCCTGCGCGACGACGTCGTCCCCGCCGACGAGCCGGCCCTCGCTGTCCACCGAGATGCAGCCGGAGACGAAGAGCAGGTCGCCGGCGCGCACGGCGTCGGTGTAGTGGCTGATCGGCTCCGCCTGGCCGGGAACGCGGATCTCCTGACGGCCGCCCAAGATCAGTTACCTGCGCGGATCGCGCTGAGCGTCGTCCGCGGGGTGATCGCCTCGGGATCGATCTGCAGCTCGAGCAGCGCGGGCCGACCGGCCGCGAGCGCGCGGTCGAGCGCGCCCGCGAACTCCGACGTCTGCGTCACCAGCTCGCCGTGCGCGCCGAAGGCGCGTGCGTACGCGGCAAAGTCGGGATTCACGAGGTCCGTGCCGACGACGCGCCCGGGGAAGTGCCGCTCCTGGTGCATCCGGATCGTCCCGTACATGCCGTTGTTCACGACGAGGATCACGACCGGCAGGTCGTACTGCACCGCGGTCGCGAGCTCCTGGCCGCTCATGAGGAAGTCGCCGTCGCCGGCGAAGCAGATCACCGTCCGGTCGGGCGCGACCGCCTTCGCCGCCACTGCGGCCGGCACGCCGTAGCCCATGGCGCCGCTCGTCGGCGCAACCTGGGTCGCGTGGTCGTGCCAGCGCCAGAAGCGTTGCACCCACACCGAGAAGTTGCCGGCGCCGGTCGTGACGATCGCGTTCGGCACGCGCCTGCGCAGGTGCGCGATGCAGTCGCCGAGATCGAGCGTGCCTGGCATCGGCCCGTGCTTCTGCCAGTCCTCGTAGTCGGCGCGTGCTGCCGACGTCCACTCGCGCCAGAGCGGCTCGACGCGCAGGTCGCGTACCGCGGCCGCGAACTGCTGCATGCCGGAGAGGATCGGCAGCTCCGGCCGGTACACGCGCCCGAGCTCCTCCGCGCCCGGGTGCACGTGCACGAGCGTCTGCGCGGGCGTGGGAGCCTCGAGCAGCGTGTAGCGAGACGTCGTCATCTCGCCGAGGCGAGGGCCCACGACGAGCAGCAGATCCGACTCGCGGACGCGCGCGGCGAGCTTCGGGTTGATGCCGATGCCGAGGTCGCCGACGTAGCTCGGCGAGTCGTTGTCGAGGGAGTCCTGGCGGCGAAAAGCGGCGCCCGCCGGGAGCGCGTTCGCCTCGAGGAAGGTGCGCATGTCCTGCGCCGCACGTGCCGTCCAGCCCGCACCGCCGAGGAGCGCGAGCGGCCGCTCGGCGCGCTCGAGCAGCGCGCGCAGGTTGTCGAGCTGCTCCGGCCCGGGATGCGGCTGCACGACCGGGAACGGCAGCGCATCCGCAGCGTCCGTCTCGGTCGAGAGCATGTCCTCCGGCAGCGAGAGCACGACCGGCCCCGGCCGGCCGGCGCACGCGGTCGTGAATGCGCGCGCGACGTACTCGGGGATCCTGTCGGCGCGGTCGATCTGCGCGACCCACTTCGCCATCGGCCAGAACATGCGCCGGTAGTCGATCTCCTGGAACGCCTCGCGCTCGACCTCATCGGAGGCGACCTGCCCCACGAGCAGGATCATCGGCGTCGAGTCCTGGAAGGCGGTGTGCACGCCGACGGACGCCTGCGTCGCGCCGGGCCCGCGCGTGACGATGCAGATGCCGGGGCGCCCCGTCAGCTTGCCGTAGGCGTCCGCCATGTTTGCCGCGCCCGCCTCCTGGCGGCACGTGATCAGGCGGATCGGCGAGTCGTAGAAGCCGTCGAGCACCTCGAGGTAGCTCTCGCCGGGGACGCAGAACGCGATGTCGGTGCCGTGGATCGCGAGCTGGTCGACGAGCAGCTTGCCGCCGCGTCGTGTCACAGCCGCTCCTCGAGGTAGATCCGCGCGCGCTGCAGCTTCGGCCTCTCCTCGTCCGCCGGATCGACGTAGCTGATCGTGCGCCTGCCCTCCCATTCGCTCGGGAGCACGAGGACGCGCACGAAGGCGGTGTCCTCGATCTCCGAGGCGGCGGCGTACACCGGATCGGGCCCGGTCTCGTACCACCATTCGAACGGCCCGTACTCGTGCGAGGTTCCCTCGGTGTCGATGCGGATGCGTCCGTGCAGCAGCACCCGCAGTCCAGGGCCCGGATGCGTGTGCAGGTACGCGACGCCGCCCGGCGGGAAGTCGACGCGGTCGCAGCGCACGAGCCAGTCGTCGCCGGGGCGCTCGGTCAGCTCCCAGACGAGCGCGCGGCCTTCGACGCGGGCCGCACCGAAGTGCGCCTCGTCGCGCTCGACATCGTAGACGACGTGGTCGCCGGGGCCGAGTTCGATCCCGTTCGCGTGATCGGTGAAACGCAGGATCAATGGAACGTCTGGCCACCGTCGATCACGATCGTCTGCCCGGTGACGAAGTCCGAGCCGGGACCGCTGAGGTAGACGACGGCGCCGACGACGTCTTGCGGCATCTGGTCGCGCTGGAGGATGCGCGCGGAGATCGACACGTCCCGCAGCTTCTCGACGACCTCGGGGTGCGATTGCACGCCCGCCGACATCGTGAAGCCCGGCGCGACGCAGTTGACGAGGACGTTGTCCTTGCCGACCTCCTTCGCGAGCGCGCGCGTGAGGGCGACGATCGCGCCCTTCGAGGTCACGTAGTGCAGCAGGAACGGCACGCCGCGGAACGGCGTGCCGGATGAAATGTTCACGATCTTGCCGCCGCCGTTCGCGCGCATCACGGGCACGATCGCGCGGCACATGAGGAACATCGAGGCGACGTTGACGTCCATGACGCGGCGCCACTCGTCGAGGGGGATCTGCTCGAAGGAGCGCATCTCGAGCGAGGCGTAGAGGCCTGCGTTGTTGACGAGGATGTCGATCGAGCCGCAGCGCTCGACCGTCTCGTCCGCGAGACGCTGCACGTCGGCCTCGTTCGAGACGTCGGCGGTGATACCTACGCCGTCGGAGAACGACTTCGCGGCCTCCTCGGCGCCGGCGAGGTCGACCACGACGATGCGCGCGCCCTCGGCGGCCAGGCCCTCGGCGATGGCGCGGCCGATCCCCTGCGCCGCACCCGTGACGACGGCGACCTTTCCGTCGAGCGCGCCCATCAGCGCAGCGGTGAGAACGACGTGGGGACGAGGATCCGGTTCTGCTGCGTGTGGATCAGCGGCTGGATCTTCGCGAGGAACGCCTTCCACCGATCGTCGGCCTGGAGGCGCGCGCGGCGCTCTTGGCGCTGCGCGAAGTCGTCGTAGGCCCACAGGCTCGTGTACGTCGAGAGCGTGCCGATGTCGGTCGTGAACGCGGCGATCAGGTTGCCGAGGTGGCTCTTCTGCAACTCGATGCCCTCGGTCTCGTACAGCTTGACGAGCTCGGTGAGCTTCCCGGTGGTGACGTGATAGTCGCGCTCCTCGACGATCATCAGACGCCCCCCATGCAGAGGTACTTGATCTCCAGCCACTCCTCGATGCCGTACTTCGAGCCCTCGCGGCCGATGCCCGACTCCTTGAGGCCGCCGAACGGGACCACCTCGGATGAGATCAGGCCGGTGTTGATGCCGTGGATCCCGTACTCGAGCGCCTCCGACAGGCGCCAGATGCGCGCCATGTCGCGCGTGTAGTAGTAGGTCGCAAGGCCGTACGGCGTGTTGTTCGCGTCGCGCACAGCCTGCTCCTCGGTCGTGAAGCGCGCGATTCCCGCGACGGGGCCGAACGTCTCCTCGCAGGACATCGCGGCGCCGGCCGCGACGTTCGTGATCACCGTCGGCTGCCAAAACAGACCGCCGACGCTCTCGCCGCCGAGCAGCAGCTCGCCGCCGCGCTCGATCGCGTCGCCGATGTGGCGCTGCACCTTGTCGACCGCCGATTGCTCGATCAGCGGGCCGACCTTCGTGTCGGGCTCGAGCCCGTTGCCGACCTTCAGCTTCGACGCCTCGTCGACGAGCCGCGACACGAACTCGTCGTAGATCCCGTCCTGCACGAAGATGCGGTTGGCGGAGATGCACGTCTGACCGCTGTTGCGGAACTTGCAGATCAGCGCGCCCGCGACCGCTTCGTCGAGGTCGGCGTCGTCGAAGACGATGAACGGCGCATTGCCGCCGAGCTCGAGCGACACCTTCTTGATCTGCTTCGCGCACTGCGCCATCAGCAGCTTTCCGACTTCCGCCGAGCCGGTGAAGCCGAGCTTGCGCACGATGTGATTCGAGGTCATCTCGCCGCCGATCAGCGGCGCATCCTCCGCCGCGCCCGTGACGATCTGGAAGACCCCTTCCGGCAGGCCCGCCTCGACGCCGAGTTGCGCGATCGCGAGCGCGGAGAGCGGCGTCTGCTCGGCCGGCTTCAGCACCATCGTGCAGCCGGCGGCGAGCGCGGGGGCCGACTTGCGCGTGGGCATCGCGGCGGGAAAGTTCCACGGCGTGATCCCGGCGCCGACGCCAACCGGGTCCTTCGTGACGACGATGCGGCGGTCGGAGCCGTAGGTGGGGATCGTGTCGCCGTAGACGCGCTTGCCCTCCTCGCCGAACCATTCGTAGAAGGACGCGGCGTACGCGATCTCGGTGCGCGACTCGGCGAGCGGCTTGCCCTGCTCCGTCGTGAGCAGGCGTGCCAGCCCTTCCTCGTTCTCCATCATCAGGTCGGCCCACCGGCGCAGGATCCGCGCGCGATCCTTCGCGAGCATCGAGCGCCACTTCGGCAGTGCTTCCTCCGCCCGTTCGATCGCGCGCCGGGTCTCGGCGGCGCCCATGCGCGGCACCTGGGCGATCGTCTCGCCGGTCGCGGGGTTGTCGACGGGAAAGGTCTCGCCCGAGTCGGACGCGAGTTCGAGAAGCGGCAGGTCGACCGTGGCCGACATGGGAGGCATTCTAGCTCGGGCCGTTCATCCGCAGGCTCGAGTCGGTGTATGCACGTGCCGTGCGGCTGGGCCCGGGACCACGCATCTCACGAGCTCCGTCGGCCGGGAGAGACCCTCCCGCGAGGGGAGGGTCTCTTCTCGGTCAGGCTGTTACGCCGGCGGGTTCGCGACCGGCTTCGGGAGCGGCCGCGCCATGTTCTGCGCGACCTGCGCCGGGTTGCTGAAGAACGTCCAGCCGACGGCCTTGCTCATGTTCGCCTTGGTCACGAACACGGAGTAGGAGTAGTACAGGTGGCCGCCGGTGATCTTCTTGTTGAGGTAGGCGTCGATCAAGCGCACCGACATGAGTCCTTCGAGCGCCGGTGAGCAGGTGTCGGTCGCCTTGAGCCAGCCGGCCTTAACCCCGGCCAGGCCGTAGGGCGCGCCGTTCTGCGAGACGACGGTGACCTGCTTGTCCTTGTGCGCCGCGACGAGCGCCGTGTGCGCTCCGACAGCCATGTCCTCGTTCTCCACGAAGATGCCGGAGAGGTCCGGGTACTTGCCGATGATGTCCTGCATCGCCGTGTAGGCGTCAGGGCGAAGCCAGTGCCCCGTCTCGGTATCGACGTACTGGACCTTGCCGCCGGCGCAGGTGAGCGGCGGGTTCCCTGCCGTCACGTTGCCCGTGCAGCCCAGCCCCTGCAGGAAGCCGGTCCGGTAGCCCTCCGCGTCACCACGCCCGAGCTGGCCGGTGATCACGGCGACCTTGCCCTTGACATGGGCCTTCATGTACGCGCCCACCGGGGCGCCGTAGGGGACCAGGTTCACCTGCTCGAAGCCGATCACGCCCTTGTCGGTCAGGTACTTGTGCGAGTACCCGTACATGAGGAAGATCGGGACGTTCGCCTTCCCGGCCGCCGAGACGCTCGCGTCCTCGGTCGCAAGGCCGACGGAGTAGCCGTCAATCGCCACCGAGCCCGCGGCGATCGCGTTCCGGACGTTGGCCAGCTCGACGGACGGGCTGATGTTCGGGTTCGGGTACGCCTTGAGCGTGTAGCCCAGCTTGGCTGCAGCCGCCTCGGCACCCTTGAGCCCGTATTGGTAGTAGAGGTCGGGGCCCGAGAGCAGGAAGGCGATCGTGCCCTTGCTGGCGTGCGTCCGCGTCGAGGCCGTGCTCGCACTGACGAGTGTCAGCGACGCCGCAGCCATGACGACGGCGAAGCTGAGTCGGATGAACTTCGACAACTTCTCCACCTCTTTCTTCGAACGTTGGAGTCTTGGTCTCAACGAAATCGACTCTCCGTATCGCACCTCCTTCAGCGCTGGGCCCGCGTGATCATCACCGCGACGACGATGATCAGTCCGAGCGCCATCTGCTGGTAATTGCTCGACAAACCCTCGAAGACGATCGCGTTCTGGACGACTCCCCAGAGGGCAACTCCCTGCAGGGAGCGGAGGGCTCCGCCGCGTCCTCCGAACAGCGCGGTGCCGCCGATCACGGCACAGGCGATCGACTCGAGCTCGAAGTTCTGCGCGAGGTTGAACGAGGCTTCGTTGATCTCGCCGGCGAGGACCATGCCGGTGAGACCGACGAGCAGACCCATCAGCGTGTACAGGTAGATCTTCGTGCGCTTCACACGGATGCCGGAGAGATACGCGGCCTCTTCATTGCCCCCGATCGCGTACGCACGGCGGCCGAGTGGAGTCCAGCGGAGCAAGGCATAGGCCACAATCACCACGACGAGAAGCGGGATCGTCAGCGAGGGCAGCCCGAAGAACGGCGGGCCCGACGGCAGGCTGCCGCCGAACGCCGTGTAGAGCCCTCTCATGTCGTTGACGGGAGCGCCTCCCGTCAACTGGGTGTCGAGCCCGAAGAGGAAGATCGACATCCCCAGCGTGATGATGAACGGGTGAGCGCGGTTCTGCGCGGCGAGAACGCCGTTGACGAAGCCGACGCCCGTGGCCGCCGCGACGCCGGCGGCGATCGCGATCCCGAGCGGATACCCGTGCTCGAGCAGCAGGCCCGTGACGATGCTCGAGAAGGCGATGTTGTAGCCGACCGACAGGTCGAGCCCCGCCGACACGAGCAGAATCGCCTGCCCCATCGTGACGATCCCGAGGGGCGCGATCTGGCTGAGGATGTTCTCGAAGTTGAAGACGGTCAGGTAATGGCTCGACTGCGTCGAGGTGAACGCGATGATCACGATCATCACCGCGACCGGCCAGATCGCGTAGACGTCGACGTTTTTCGGCCGCAGGCGGAGCGGCCGGCCGGCCGGCGGGACGGCTGCCGCGGGCGGGGCCGCCGCCTCGCTCGCGACCTCGGGCGTCCCCGTTCCTGCTTCCGTGCTCATGACGCTCGAGCCGCCACTGCTCCAACCGTCACGTCGAGAATCTGCGCGTAGCTCGTGTCTTGCGCCGGGACGTTCTCGACGATGCGGCCTCCGCGCAGAGCGACGACGCGGTCGACGAACTGCAACAGGTCGTGGATGTCGGTCGAGATCACGATCACCGCCTTACCTTCGCTTGCCAGATCGCGGATGATCCTGTGGATCTCCGCCTTGGTGTGCACGTCGACGCCTTGCGTGGGCTCCTGGAGGACGAGCACCTGTGCCTGGGCCTGCAGTGCCTTCGCGACGAGGACCTTCTGCTGGGTGCCGCCGCTGAGGTTCCTCACCGCGGTGTCGACCGAACCGGTGGCGATCTTCAGGCGCTCGACGAAGCGTCGCGCGATCTGCTTCTCCCGGCCCAGTGCGAGAACCCCGAGACGCGTGATCGCCGGGAGATCGACCAGCGTGATGTTGGTCGCCACCGAGAGCACCGGGATCAGTCCCTGCCCGCTCGGGTCCTCGGGCACCATGAACAGCCCGCGATCGATCGCCTGCTTCGGTCCACGTGGGCTGAACGGCTCGCCCGCGAGCAGGACGCGGCCGGACCGCGGCTTGTCGAGCCCGAACAGGACTCGCGCGATGTCGTGACCCCCGGCGCCGATCACGCCGGTCACGCCGACGACCTCGCCCTTGTGGACGGAGAAGTGGACGTCGTGCAGCACGCCCGTGGCGACGTGGTCGATCTCGAGCACGGCGGCCTGCCCGTTCCCCGCCTGCCGAGCCCCGGCTCCGGCTATCGCCTCCAGCCGCCGGCCGGCCATGAGGGTCACCACCTCGGTCTGACTCAGCTCGCGGGCCGGTCGCGTCGCGACCACCTTGCCGTCGCGCAGCACGGTGATCCGGTCCGCCAGGCGGAAGACCTCTTCGAGGTGATGGGAGACGTACAGGACGGCGACGCCTTCTCGCTTGAGATCCTCGATCAGGGTGAACAGGCGCTCGATTCGCTCCGCGTCGAGAGCCGCCGTCGGCTCGTCCAGGATGAGCAGCTTGGCGCGCCGGAAGAGTGCCTTGGCGATCGCCACCTGCTGCCGCTCGGGGGTGGCAAGCCGCGCGACCGGCGTCTCAGGGTCGATGTCGAGCTTGAAGCGGGCGAGCAGGTCGCGCGTGAGCTCGTTCGCCTCTCGGCGGTTGATCAGGAGCCCCTTCACGGCGGGCATCTGGCCGAGAAGGACGTTCTCGGCGACCGAGAGCCAAGGAAGCAGCTGCGTGCGCTGATGGACGACCGCGATACCGAGGTCGTACGCGTGCTTCGGCGTGTACGTCGTGATCGCCTCGCCGTCGAAGACGATCCGGCCCTCGTCCGGCGGATGAACACCGGAGACGCACTTGACGAGCGTCGACTTGCCGGCGCCGTTCTGCCCGACGAGCCCGTGCACCTCGCCTGCCTCGATCGAGAGGCTCACGTCGTCCAGCGCCTGCACGCCGGGGAAGCGCTTGCCGACCCCCTCGATCTGCAGCAGGGCGGAGCGGCTGACGATCGCCTCCATCCCGGGAACGGTGACGCCGGACGCCGGTGACGTCATCGGGAGTGATCGTCCTTGGATCTGCGGGCTTCTACTGCCTCTCCTCATGTCTGTGCGTGCTCCAGTCTCGGCATCTGCACCACGTCCACGCGCCTGCCGGTCGAGGCCGCCTCGAACACCGCCTCGGCCACCTGCGCAGCGCGGAGCCCGTCGAGGAACGTCGCGCCGTACGGGTCGACCGGCGTGCCGTTCGCGACCGCGTCGGTGAAGTGCGCCAGCATGTTCACGTGCCCGTGCTCCCAGCCGAGCACGTGCGCCGAGGGCCACCACGGCGCTGCGAGCGGATGGTCGGCTTCGCAGGCGATCACCTCTGCGAAGCCGGCGGTCCGGCCGGCGCCGCGGCGGTAGACGCTGAGCACATTCGGTTGCTCGAGGTTCCAGGCGACGCTCCCCTGGGAGCCGTTCAGCTCCCACGCGAGATGGTTGCGCCGGCCCGGCGAGACGAGCGACGCGTCGATCGTCGCGACGAGCCCGCTCTCGAGCTGCGCGAGGATCGCGACCGCGTCGTCCTGGTCGACCGGCCCCCCGTCGTAGGCGCGGGCCGGCGTCGTCACCGGGCTCGACACGGCCGCCGAGACCGACGCGATCTCGCCGCAGAGGAAGCGCGCCTGGTCGACGGCGTGGCAGCCGATGATGCCGAGCACGCCCGTCGGCGACGGCAGCGGCGCCGCCGGGTCGGTTCGCCACTCCTGCGAGTAGCGGAAGCGCGCCTGGTGGAGATCGCCGAGGTCGCCGCCGTGCACGAGCTCCCACGCGAGCCGTACGGCCGGGAAGAAGCGGTAGTTGAAGCACACGAGGTGCTTCACGCCCGCCTGCGTGGCCGCCTCGTAGAGGCGCAGTGCGTCCGCCGCGCTCGACGCGAGCGGCTTCTCGCAGACGACGTGCTTGCCGCGCTCGATTGCCGCCAGTGTCGGCTCGACGTGGACGGCGTCGGCGCCGACGTTGTCGAACACGTCGACGCGTGCGTCCTCCACGAGGTCGTGCCAGTCGGTCGTGTACGACGCGTAGCCGTAGCGCGTCGCCGCCTCGCGCACGCCGGCCTCGGTGCGGCCGGCGATCGCGACGAGCTCGGGGCGGGCCGTCGAAGGCCAGAAGATGTACGGGATCGTGCGCAGGGCGTTCGAGTGCGCCTTGCCCATGAAGCCGTAGCCGAGCAGCCCGAAGCCGAGCGGCTGGCGCTCGTCGCGTGGCGCAGGTGTCAGTGTCATCGCCGCCGCCTCCTCAGACCGCCGCCGCGGATGGGACGATCGAGTGCAGGTACGCGAGGCTCCGGCGGACGATCTCCTCCTCGCCGAGCTCGACCCACTGCGCCCCGACGAGGTCGATCTCGACGCTGAGGCAGCCGTCGAAGCCTCCCGCGCGGAGCGCCGCGACGACACCCGGCATGTCGATCAGACCCTCGCCGACCGGGCACGACGGCCAGTACGTGAAGTTCTCGGCGGGGCTCCCGCCCTTGGCACGGGTCGCGATGTCCTTCGTGTGCGTCGAGACCGTGTACGGCGCGAGCCGCGCGGCCGCCTCCACCGGATCCTCGAACAGCCGGATCGTGTTGCCCGTGTCGAAGTTGACGCGGAGCCGCTCCGAGCCGACCTCGTCGAGGATGCGAGCGACCTCGGCCGAGGTGAAATCGATGTGGTTCTCGAGCGCGAGCACGATGTCGTGCTCCTCTGCGCTCGCCACGGCCTCCTTCAGCATCGGCACGACCGCCCCGATCAGCTCCTCGCGCGGCGACTTCGCGTAGTTCATGCTCGCCGCGGTGATCCGCATCCGCGTGCCGCCGAGCTTGCGCACCTGCGGGAGGTGGCGTTTCAGCTCTTCGAGCGCCTCGCGGCTCGTGCCACCCCACAGTCCCTCGGGATGACCCCAGCCGAGCACGCGGTCGAGCTGCGCGTCGTCGAGCCGACCCTTGATCTCGGCGCAGAGCCCGTCGTCGAGCGCGTCGAAGAAGCAGCTCTCGAGTGCGACCTCGTCGATGTCCTGCGCGAACGCGAAGTCGAGGAACTCGCGCTCCATGCGCCACGTGACGCCCGGGTCGCGCTGCAGGTCCGGATAGACCTCGCCGAAGTAGCGGTGGAAGCAGTAGCTGTCGATTCCGATTTTCATCTGTCTCTGTCTCCTTCCTCACGCACCGCGTAGGCGGAGCGCGATCTCCGAAAGGTCGTCGACGACCGTCGGTGTCATCTCGATGTCGAACACCTCTTCGATCACGCAGGTCCAGCCGTGGATGAAGTACCGCCAGCCGTCCTCGACCACGAGTCCGCGCGCGACCTCCTGCCGGCGCGCCTGGTGCAGGAAGTCGAGCTCGCCGCGGTAGTTGAGCTCCCACACGAGCGCGCGCTCGGGAAAGACGCCGTCGTCCGTGATCGGGCTGCCGGGGCTGTCCTTGCCCATCCCGGTGCCGTTCACGACGAGCGAGCCCGGTGGCATCGCAGCCAGCCGCCGGTCGTTCTCGTGCGGATCGGCGTTCTCGATGTACTCGATCTCCGCGCCGGCCGCGAGCCGCTCGTGCACGCCTCGCATCGACTCGAGCCGCGCGCCGCTCCGGTTGACGACGACGATCCTGCGCGGCCGGTCCTCCGGATCGCCCGCCCTCAGCAGGTGGAGCGTGATCGCGAGGTTCGAGCCGCCGGCGCCGAAGAGCAGCGCCTCGGCGTCGGTGGCGCGCCAGTAGCCGGGCTCGACGAACTCGTCGAGCGAGCGGCCCGACGAGATCGGGTCCTTCGCGTGTGCTCGGAACTGTCCGTCCCGCTTCGAGAGGGAGGACACCTCGCCGCACAGCTCGGCGTAACGGTCGACGTAGTCGAACAGGTCGCGGCAGGCGGCGAAGAGGTCGATCTTGTGCGTCGTCACGAGGCCGCCCAGGTCGAGGGGGTCCTCCTTGAGGGCCGCCACGACCTCGCGGTAGTCGGCCGGCTCCGCGTGGATCGGCAGGTCGTGCCCGCTCATCACGACATCGCCGAGGCCGAGGTGCTCGGCCCAGGCCGGGAAGACGCGCATGATCGCGGACTTGCCGGTGGTGACGCCGACGAAGCTGAATCGCCTGGTCGCAGCTCTCGTCGCGGTCGCGCCCGGTTCCATCTGCTCATGCCTCCCTGGGGCGAAGCTCGGCGAGGAGCTCCGCGGCGTTGCGGCTGATCTCGCTCCACGCGCCCGCGTCGCGAAGCGCCTTCGGCAGCAGCTCGCCGCCGAGGCCCACCGCGGCCGCACCTGCCGCGAGCCACTCGCCCGCGGTCGCGATGGAGATGCCTCCGGTGGGGACGACCTGGAGGCCCGGGAACGGCCCGTGGAGGGCCTTCAGGTACCCGACGCCGACGGTCGAGGCGGGGAAGAGCTTGACGACGATCGCCCCGGCCCGGAGCGCGGCGGCCACCTCGGAGGGAGTCAGCACGCCGGGGACGGCGAGGAGGCCGGTGGCGAGCATCGCCTCGAGCACCACCGGATCGAGGTGGGGAGAGACGAGGAAGTCGGCGCCCGCCGCGGCGGCGGCGCGTGCCTGCTCGGCGGTCGTGATCGTGCCCGCCCCGAGCAGGAGCGTCGCGCCGAGGCGCTCGCGCACCTCGACGAGCGCCCGGTCGACGCCCGGCGTCGTGAAGGTCAGCTCGATCGCCTCGAGCCCGCCGGCGGCGAGGGCGTCGGCGATCGCGACCGCCTCCTCGCCGTCGCGGGCGCGGACGACGGCGATCGCCTGCGCCGCGCGCAGGCGCTCGAGCGTCGCGACCGCGGCGGTGGTGACGCCGCCGGTCATACGGGGAACCTCGGGGTCCGGCCGGAGAGGACGGCGAGCAGCTCGTCGAGCGCGACCCGCCCCATCGCGGTGGTCGCCTCGGCCGTGTGGGGTCCGATGTGCGGCGTGACGAGCACGTCGTCTCGCCCGAGCAGGGGGTGAGCCGGCGGCGGCGGCTCCGGCGCGAGCACGTCGAGCGCGGCCGCGCGCAGCGGTCCCTCGTCGAGCGCCCACAGGAGCGCGGACTCGTCGACGAGCTCGCCGCGCGCCGTGTTGACGAGCGCGGCGCCCGGCTTCAGCCGCTCCAGCAGCGCGCGGCCGACGACGCCGCGCGTCTCGTCGGTGAGCGGAGCGTGGAGCGAGAGGTAGTCCGACTCGGCGGCGAGCGTCTCGAGCGGGACGAGCACCGCGACGTCGCTCTCCGCGACGAAGGGGTCGTGCGCGAGCACGCGCAGGCCGAGTGACGCCGCCTTAGCGGCGACGAGCGAGCCGATCCGGCCGAGGCCGAGCAGGCCGAGCGTCCTGCCGGCGAGCTCGACGCCCCGCAGAGCCGGCCACTCGCCGGCCCGGACGCGGTCACGTCCCTCGACGAGCGGCCGTGCGAGCGCAAAGACGAGCGCGATCGTCAGCTCGGCGACGGCGTTCGCGTTCGCTCCCGGCGTCACGGTGACCGTCACGCCGTGACGAGCGGCCGCGGCGAGGTCGATCTGGTCGACGCCGACGCCGTAGCGGGCGACGACGCGTAGCCGGGGCGCGCGCGCGAAGACGTCGGCGCTGATCTCGTCGAGGCCTGCGAGCAGGCCGTCCGCGTCTGCGACGACCTCTGCGAGCTCCGCTGCCGCGAGGGGCCCCGGCCGGTAGCGAACCTCGCCGACCTCCTGCTCCAGCTCGCGGCGAAGGCGCTCGTCGTGCATGCCGAACGAGCGCGGCGTCACGACGACGAGGCAGTCGCGGAGCGGCCGCAACCCGACGTCCTCGGCGTGCGCCGCGGCGCTCATCGCAGCACCGGCCCCTCGGGGGTGCGCAGCACACGGTGCGTGAAGCCGGTCTCCTCGATCGAGCCGTAGTCGTGGCCGGCCTGCCCCGGGTAGACGGCGAAGAACACGAACGGCTCGTCACCGGTGTTGACCGTGCGGTGCGCCCAGCGCGGCGGCACGTAGGCGACCGTGCCGTGCTCCATGGGCGTCGCGGCGCTCTCGCCCTCCTCGGTCATGAGCAGCAGGTAGCCGCGTCCGGACAGGCCGACGTAGACCTCGCCGGTGTCGCGGACGGCGTGGTAGTGGCCCTTCGTCATGAAGTACTCGTCGCCGGCGATTCCGGGATGGATCACCGTCGTGCAGCAGATGAGCTGTCCCACCTCTTCCGGCACGTCGTACTGCAGGACCTCGTACACGAGCGGGTCGCCGCCCTCGACGAGACGCTCGAGCGCGGCCGCGTCGGCGAAGGCGCCGCGCAGGTCCGAGGCGCGCCGCTCGATCCGCGTCGTGTACGGCTCGAGCGCGCCCGACTGGAAGTCGAGCGCGAGGGCGAACGGGTCCGGCAGTGTTGAGCTCACGGTTCGATCACCACTTTCAGCGCCCGTCCCGAAGCCGCGAGCTCGAATGCGTCGTGCGCGGAGGCCAGGTCGAAGCGCGCGTCGATCAGGGCAGCCGCGTCCACGCGACCGTCGAAGATCAGGTCGAGCGCGGCGCGGCACTCGTCGTTCGTGCTCGCCGTCGTCCCGGTGACGACGAGCTCCTTGTAGTGGATGAGGTTCGTGTCGAGCTCGACGCGCGAGCGCTCGCGCGGTAGGCCGGCGAAGAAGTTGACGCGCCCGCCCGTTCCCGCGAGCTCGAGCGCCTGCTGCTGCGCGGCCGGGACGGCGGCGGCGACGATCACCGCGTCCGCTCCGCGCGGCAGCTCGGCGCCGTCTGCATAGCCCGCGGTCGCGCCCCACGCGAGCGCCCGCTCGCGCCGCGCCGAGTTCGGCTCGCAGACATGCACCTCGCCGGCGCCTGCAATGCGCGCAAGCGCGATGTGGAAGAGCCCGATCGGGCCGGCTCCGAAGACGATGACGACGTCGCCCTCGACGATGCGGCAGGCACGCGAGCCGCGGATGGCGCAGGCAAGCGGCTCCGCGAGGGCGATCGCCGCGGAGTCGACCTCGTCCCGGCACGGGAGCAGATTGCCCTGGGCGACGAGCTCGGAGGGGAGGAGGACGTACTCGGCGAAGGCGCCGTCCTCAGTGATCCCGATCGCCCTCGCCGTCTCGCAGAGGTTGACGTCGCCTCGCCGGCAGGCGCGGCAACGGCCGCAGCCGTAGTTCGGTGCGACGAACACGCGATTGCCCGCGCGGGCCTCCACCCCGGCGCCGGCCTCGACGACGGTTCCCGCGACCTCGTGCCCCGGGACGCGTCCGTCGGCGCTCGCGTACGCACGGTGTGTGCCTGCCGCGATGCGGAGGTCGGTGCCGCAGATCGAGCAGGCGTCGACGCGGA
>JBEKEH010000036.1:0-42285 GCA_050013935.1 Gaiellaceae bacterium
TCCACCACGAGACGACGACCGGGCTGCTCAATCCTCTCGCCGAGCTCGCGCACGCGGCCGCCGCGACGGGGATCAGAACCGTCGTCGACGCGATCTCCTCCTTCGGGGTCGAGGAGATCGCGCTCGGCGACGGCATCGACTTCATGACCTGCACGTCGAACAAGTGCCTGCACGGCCTGCCGGGAGCGGCGTTCGTGCTCGTCTCGCCCGCGGGGGCCCGCCGCGCCCGCAGCGTCGAGCCGTCCTCCGTTGCGCTCGACCTCTGCGCGTACCTCGACGTCGATCAGTCCGGCTCGCCGCCGTTCACGCCGGCCATTCCGGCCCTTGCCGCGCTCGACGTCGCGCTCGACCACGTGCTCGTGGAGGGAATCGCCGGGAGACGCGCCCGTTACGCCGAGCGTTGCGCGATCGTCGACGCCGCCGTCGAGCGGCTCGGGCTCGAGCAGCTGGTCGCTGCGCCGGCGCGGTCTCACTCGATCCGCTCGGTCCGGCTCCCGGACGGCGTCTCGTTCGCCGCGCTGCACGAGCGGCTTCGCGCGGCCGGGTTCGTCATCTACGCCGGACAGGGTGCCCTCGCCGCCGAGATCTTCCGCGTCGCGTGCATGGGCGAGCTGGAGCCGCCCGACCTGCACGGCTTCGTCACCGCGCTCGAGCGTGCGCTGGCGGAGCTCGGCGCATGACGGCGATCGAGGTCAACGGCCGCCGCTACGTCTACCCGTCCGCGAAGACCGCCGTCGTCTGCCTCGACGGCGTCGACCCGCGGTACGTCGACGACGCGTTCGAGCGGAACCTCGTGCCACGGCTGCGCGAGCTCGTCGAGCAGGGCGTCTACGCGACCGGCCGCTCGCAGCTCCCGAGCTTCACGAATCCGAACAATCTGTCGATCGTCACCGGCGCGCCGCCGGCCGTGCACGGCGTGCCGGGCAACCACTACCGGGCGCCGGACGGGCACGAGGTGCAGCTCACCGACGCCGCGGCGCTGCGGGCGCCGTCGATCCACGCGGCCTTCGGGAAGGCCGGCGTGTCGGTGCTCGCCGTGACGACGAAGGACAAGCTGCGGGGCCTGCTCAGCGCGGGCGGTGTGCCCTGCGTCTCCGCCGAACGGGCGGGTGAGCTCGAGCTGCCCGGGCACGGCCGCGTCGCCGAGCTCGTCGAGTGGCCCGTGCCGGGGATCTACGACTGGGACTGCTCCCATTACGCGCTCGAGCTCGGACTCGCGCTCTCGGACGCGCTCGAGGTCGACCTCCTCTACGTCTCGCTGACCGACTTCGTCCAGCACGCCGCCGGCCCGGGCGAGGAGCTCAGCGACGCCTATCTGTCGCGCCTCGACGAGCTCGTCGGCAGCTACCTCGACGCCGGCTGGCGGCTCGGCCTCGTCGCCGACCACGGCATGAATGCGAAGCCGCACGTCCGCTACCTGGGCGACGTCCTGCGGCGGGCCGGCGTGACCGGCGCGCACGTCGTGCTCCCGATCACCGATCCCTACGTCGTGCACCACGCCGCGCTCGGCTCGGCCTGCTGGATCCACGTCGGCGAGGAGGAGCTCGGGCGGGCCCGGGCGGCGGTCGCGGCCGTCGAGGGGGTCGAGGAGGTGCTGACGCGCGACGAGGCGGCGGAGGCGCTCTCGCTGCCTGCCGACCGGATAGGCGACCTCGTCGTGCTCGCCGACGCGGAGACCGCGCTTGGCCGGGACGCCGGCGACCACGATCTCTCGGCTTTGCGCGGGCCGCTCCGATCCCACGGCGGCAGGCACGAGCAGGCGGTGCCGATCCTGCTCTCGGAGCGGCTGCAAGGGACGAAGCGCGACCTGCTCGAGCAGGGCGCCTCGAACGCGGACGTGCACTTCCTGCTTCTGGGGGAAGACGGGTGACCGCCTTCGCGGCCGAGGAGGTGCTGCGGCCGGCGTGCCTCGTCGGCGGTCGCGAGGAGACGGGCGACATGCGCTTCCCGGTCGTGTATCCGTACACGGGCGAGGTGGTCGGCGAGGCACCGTTGCTCGAGCGCGCCACCGTCCGCGCGGCTCTCGACCTCGCCGCGTCCGCCCGCGTGGGGCTCGGCCGGTACGAGCGCGCAGCGGCGCTCGAGCGCGTCGCCGCCCGGATCGCCGCCGAGGCCGAGCCGCTCGCACGCCTGATCACGCGGGAGTCCGGCCTCTGCCTCGCCGATACGAGGTACGAGACCGGCCGCGCCGCCGACGTCTTCCGCTTCGCCGCGCATGCGGCCCTCCGCGACGACGGCGAGGCGTTCGCCTGCGACGTCTCCGCGCACGGGCGCCCGCGCCGCGCCTACACGATGCGAGAGCCGGTGCGGCTCGTCGCCGCGATCACGCCGTTCAACCACCCGCTCAACCAGGTCGCGCACAAGCTCGCGCCGGCGATGGCGGCCGGCGCCCCGATCGTCCTCAAGCCGTCGGAGAAGACGCCGCTCGCCGCACTCTGGCTCGCGCGCGCGATCCTCGACGCCGGCTATCCCGAGGATGCACTCGCGGTCGTGACCGGCGACCGCGCGGAGATCCTCGAAGAGATGCTCGCCCACGAGGCCGTCGAGGTCGTCTCGTTCACCGGCGGCGTCGCCGTCGGCAAGGAGATCGCCGGGCGGCTCGGCTACCGGCGCGCGGTGCTCGAGCTCGGCGGCAACGACCCGCTGCTCGTACTCGGGGACGCCGACGTCGAGCGCGCGGCGACGCTCGCAGTCATGGGCGCGACCCGGAACAGCGGGCAGCGCTGCACCGCCGTCAAGCGCGTGCTCGTCGAGGAGCCCGTCGCCGATGCGCTCGCCGTCGCCGTCGCCACGCTCGCGGAGCGGCTGCGCGTCGGCGACCCGCTGGACGAGCGCACCGAGATCGGGACGCTGATCGACGAGCCGGTAGCGGAGCTCGTGGAGCGGCGCGTCGAGGCGGCCGTCGCCGACGGCGCGCTGCTGCTCACCGGCGGAGGACGCCGCGGCGCACAGCTCGTCCCGCCGGTGCTCGACCGCGTCGCGGCGCGCCACGAGCTCGTCCGCGAGGAGACGTTCGGCCCCGCGATCCCTCTGCTGCGGGTGCGCAACCTCGACGAGGCGCTCGCCGTCGCCAACGGCACCGTCTACGGCCTCTCGGCCGGCGTCGTCTCAAACGATCTCGCCGCCGTCACCCGCTGCATCCGCGAGCTGCGCTGTGGCACGGTGAACGTCGACGAGGTGCCGGGCTTCCGGACCGAGGCGACGCCGTTCGGCGGCGTGAAAGCCTCCGGGCTCGGGATCAAGGAGGGCGTCATCGAGGCGATGCGCGGCATGACGAACACCAAGCTGTTCAGTCTTCCCTGGCCATGAGCGACGGGGTCGACTGCCGGCCGGGAGGCTCTTTGGCTTCGGCGTGCTGCGTCCTGGCGACCGTGGATGATGTGCGATGCAGTGAAGCGTCTACTGCTCATCGTCATCGCAGCCGCAGCGCTGGGGATCGCAGCCGCGTCTGCCACGACCGGCCAGGTCGGCAGGATCGGCACGACGCGGCACTGCGGGTCCTTCAAGTACGGCACTGACGGCCAGCAGCCGGGCTCGAGCGGGATCACGGCAAGGAACGTCAGCTGCTGGTTCGCGCGAGCCGTCGCGCTTCTCGGCCCCGCGCCCGGATGGCACTGCACGCTCACAACCGGCATCCTCTTTGTCTGCAAGCGCGGCAACGCCGTCGTGACGTTCTACGGGGAGTAGGTTCGCTCTGGCGCTTCGACTGATTGGCCAGGATCAGGCCGGCTCGAGTCGCCGAACGGTCGCGACTCTGTCGATTGAGCGGTCGAACGAGGCGATCGTCTCGACCCCGCTCGCCTCTGCGCTCGCGACGAGGTACGCCTCGGCGAAGTCGATTCGGTTGACCTCGTAGACCTCGAGTGCGCGAAGCAACAGCGGCGCATCGACGACCACGATCGCCGGGAATCCGATCACCGCCCGGATCAGCTCTGCGACTCGCTGCCGCTCGACCTCGTAGAAGGACTCGAGAACCAAGACGACCTCGGCGACGATCAGGTCGGGCACGAGCAGCTCGTCGGCGGCCGCAAGGAAGGCCGTCGCTCGGCGTGCCTGAGCCGGCGGGTCTCCGGTCAGATGTCGGATCAGGACGTTCGTGTCGAGGAAGGCGCTCAAGCCCGCGTTTTCGCCCGTGCCGCCCGTGTGCGCCGCCGTACCTCCTGCCATTGCGTGCCGCGCTTCTCCGCGGGCACCGGGACGCTGCCTGCGAGATCGAGGAGACGTGGCGTTCGGGCGAGTACGGCGCGCCGGCCCTCGACACGGAACACGACTTGATCGCCTTCGGCGAGACCGAGGGCGTCGCGAACAGCCTTCGGCACCGTCAGCTGACCCTTCGATGAGAGCTGCGCCGTAACATCCATCTTGTCCTCCTTACTTATCGTCAAAAGTAAGGATACAGGACGCCTCGGCGGTTCGCCTTGACCCAGGTTCAGTGGGCGCACCTGGGATCGAACCAGGGACCTCTCGCGTGTGAAGCGAGCGCTCTCCCGCTGAGCTATGCGCCCGGGAGGGTGACAGCTTAGCGGCGGTGCAGCCGTCGTTAGGCTCACCCGCGTGGCAGGGCTCGAGGGTCGTCACGTCGTCGTCACCGGCGCGGGACGCGGGATCGGCAAGGCGATCGCGCTCCGGCTCGCGCGCGAGGGTGCGCGCCTGAGCCTGCTCGCGCGCGGCGTCGACGCGCTGCACGCGACGGCGGCGGAGGCCGGCGGCGCGTTCGTGCAGCAGCTCGACATCCGCGACGCCGAGCAGGTCGAGCGCGCCTTCGCGGGCGCGGCCGAGGCCAACGGCCCCGTGCACGCGCTTGTGGCGAACAGCGGCATCGGCGGCCCCAACGAGGCCGGGCCGGGCGACCGCTTCCTCGACCTCGTCGCGACGAACCTCGTCGGCACGTACTCGTGCGTCCGCGCGGCGCAGCGCCGGCTGGCGGACGGGACTGAGCGCCGCGACGTCGTCGTCATCTCCTCGATCCTCGCGCGCATCGGCGTCTCCGGCTACACGGGCTACTGCGCCTCGAAGGCGGGGCTGCTCGGGCTCGTGCGCTCCCTCGCCGCCGAGCTCGCGCCGGAGAACGTGCAGGTGAACGCGATCTGTCCCGGCTGGGTCGACACGAATATGGCCTGGGAGGGCATCGACCTGCTCGCGGCGGCGATCGGCGGCACGCGCGAGGACGCCTACGCGCAGGCGATGAGCGAGGTGCCGCTGCGTCGCATGAGCGCGCCCGAGGACATCGCGGGCACGGTCGCCTGGCTACTCTCGCCCGACGCGCGCGGCGTCACGGGGCAGGCGATCGACCAGAACGGCGGCGCCTTCATGCCCCGATCGCGTGCGCGCGAAGAGCAGGCCGAGCCCGCAGACGACCGCCGCAAGCGCGAACGGAATCCAGTCGGCGGTCGCGCCCGCGATCGCGCCGCCCGCCGCCGGGCCGGCGACCGCGCCGAGCGCCCACGCGGCGTTCATGAACCCGAACGCCATCCCCTGCGGCAACCCCGCCGCCTCGGCGCCGTCCGCGAGCAGCGCGAACGCCGGCGTGAACAGCGCCCCCCATGCGAGGCTGGCGAGCACGATCAGCGGCACGTAGGCGAGCGGGCGGCCGCCGGCGGCGAGGCCGAGTGAGCAGACGAGGCCGACGGCGAGCGCGGCGCGCACCGGCTGCAGCCGGCCGCGGCGGTCGGTCCAGCGCCCGACGAACGGCGCCTGCGCAGCCTCGAGCGCGGCGCTCGTGAGCCAGACCGCGCCGATCGCGGCCGCGCCCCAGCCGGCCGCGGCCAGATGCAGCGGCGCCAGCACCGAGAGGATCCCGAACAGGAGCGACGGCATCGCCATCACGAGCAGGCCGCCGATGAACTGCCGGTTGCGGAGCGCGCGCGCGATCGCCGCGGCCGACGGCTCCTCCGCGGGCGGGGTCTCGAGGCGCAGCGCCCACGCACCGAGCACGAGCGAGAGCGCCGCGAGCGCGGCGAAGACCGGCGCTCGCCCGACGATCGCCGCCGCGGCGCCGATCACCGGCCCGAACAGCGCGCCGAACACGGCCGCACCGAGCGCGCCCCCGAGCAGCTCGCCGCGACGCTCGCGCGGCGCCGCCGCAAGCAGCCACGCCAGCGCACCCGCCCAGGTGAACCCGCTCCCGCCGCCCTGCACGAAGCGCGCTGCGAACAGTGTCCAGAAGCCTCCGGCGAACGCGAAGCCGAGGCTCGCCAGCCCCATCAACGTCAGCCCGACGAGCACCGCGCGCCTCGCGCCGAGGCGTGCAGCTGCGACCCCACCCGGGAGCCCGCCGACGAGAGCGCCGGCGGCGTAGGCGGCGACGAGGACGCCCGCGCGCGACTTCGAGAAGCCGAACTCGTGCGCGAAGTGCGGCAGCAGCGGCGTGAGGGCCGAGTACAGCATCGTGTCCACACCGACGAGCACGGCAACGAGCAGCAGCAAGCGGCGCACGCCGGCCACGCTACCAAGGCTCATGGTGGCTGCCGCTCCGGCCGATACATGTGCGCATGAGCCGCACGCTCGGACTGCCGCTGCTACTCGTCTCGCTCGCCGTCGGCGGGTATCTGTTCATGTCGCAGTCGAAGTCGAACGGGCCGTCGTCGGCCGTCGTGACCCAGGCGGAGAGCCAGGCGGCGGCCTTCACCGCCGGGACGAACTTCCAGGCGGCCGACCAGGTCCTGCAGGCGTGGTACGCGGAGAACGCAACGTACGCGGGCGCGACCATGGCGCCCGGCTCCGGCGTCACGCTCGTCCGCGCGGACGCGAGCTCGTACTGCCTCGAGACGGTCGCGGGCACGGCCGTCGAGCACGAGACGGGCCCCGGCGGCCAGCCGCAGCCGGGCTCCTGCTGAGGGATGAGGTCCGCGGCGCCCGCGCCGATATCAACATCGTGTCTGCGACGTTGCGCTTCACGCTCCTGCTCGTCCTGATCGCGATCGTCGCGGCGCTGATCGCGGTGCGTGAGCGGCCGCTGCAGCACAACGCGGGCAGCCCGGTACCCGCGGTCTTACGCTGAGGATGTGACGATCGGCCGCCCCGGTGCCGTAGGTCCGGGCGTGAACGCGGTCTCGACCTCGCTCGACGCCCCGGCAGCGCTCTCCGTGCGGCCCGGTTTCGCGGAGGTCGCGGCCGAGCAGCTCGACGCGGTCTACCGCTACCTCGTGTTCCTGACGGGCGACCGCTCCGCAGCGGAGGACCTCGCGGCGGAGACGTTCGAGAAGGCGTTCCGGACCTGGCGGCGCTTCGACCCCCGCCGCGGCACGCCGCGCACCTGGCTCTGCCGGATCGCGCGCACGGTTGCGATCGACTGGTTTCGCGCGGAGACGCGGCGCAGACGGCGCGAGGAGACCTACGCGCGTGAGCTCGCCGCCGCCGTCGACGACGCCGTGTTCGGCGACGCCCTGTCCGCGCCGCTCGAGCACGCGCTGCGCGAGCTGTCGCCCGCCGAACGCGAGGTGGTTGCGCTGCGGGTGCTGCTGGAGCTCGACGGCCCGAGCGCGGCGCGGGTGCTCGGCATCAGCCAGACGGCGTGCTCGACGCGCCTGAGCCGCGCGTTGCGACGACTGGAGGAGAGGATCGGCGATGTCCGCGAGTGACGTGATCGGGATCGAGCGGCTGGAGGCCCTGCTGCGCGGCGATGCACCGCGCACGGAGGCGGAGTCCGCGCGCAGGGAGCTTCTGTCGCAGCTGCGCGGCGCGGCGCTGCGCGCGCCCGAGGCGCTGCGCGAGCGCGTTCTCACCGCCGCGCCCGCACGCCGACACGTCGCCGTGCGGATGCCGTCGCGGCGGCTCGCGCTCATTGTGCTGCCCGCCGCGCTCGGGCTCGCGGTTGCGGCGGCGCTCGTGCACGGCTTCGTCGGCTCCGGCGGGAAGACCGTGTCGCACGGCGGCGTCGCCGTGCCCACGGTGCTGCGGGCGAAGGCCCAGCAGCTGCCGGCGTTCGGCGTCGCGGCCGGATCCGGTGCGGCCGTCCCCTCGGCAACCGCCCCCGAGCAGCAGCTCGCGCCGGCGGTCGGCAGCGGCGGGCGCCTCCAGCACGCGGAGGCATCGCTTCAGGTGCGCGTCCCCGACGTGAACCGCCTCTCCACAGCGACCGGCGCCGCGACCCGGATCGCGACCTCCCTGGGCGGCTATGCGCAGTCGGTCGTCTACCGCACGCCGCAGAGCGGCGGCGGCGCCTCGTACATCGAGCTGCGCGTGCCTGCGCAGAACGTCCGCACCGCGATCGCGAGGCTCGCTGCGCTCGGCACCCTCGTCTCGCAGCAGGTGTCGGTGCAGGACCTCCAGCACGACTTCGCTGTCGAGTCGGCGCAGATCGCCCAGCTCCGGCGCACGGTCGCGGCACTGACGAAGGCGCTCCGCAACCCGGCGCTCCCCGAGGCGCAGCGCGTGCTGCTGCAGATCAAGCTCGCGGAGACGAAGCGCGCACTCTCACAGCGCCTGCATGCGCGGACGGGCACCGTCGCGTCCGGCACGACCGCGCGCATCTCGCTCGTGCTCAGCACCCAGAAGTCGATCGTTCCCGTCGCTCACCATCGCGGCCGCCTCGGGCGGATGCTCCACGGGGCCGTCGGCTTCCTCGGGCTCGAAGGGACGATCGTGCTCTACGCGCTGATCGTGCTCAGCCCGCCGGCCGCGCTGGCCGCCCTCGTCTGGGGGCTCGCTCGGCTGCGGCGGCGGCGCGACGAGCGGCGGCTGCTCACGGCCTGACGATCTGATGAAATAGCGCCGTGCTGCTTGTAGGTCTCTCGGCCGGACACAAGATCGGGCTCGCCGCCGTCGCGGCCTGCTTCATCGCGTTCGCGCTCGCGTCCTCGTTCCTCGCGCCGCGCCGCCGCCCCGACTTCCCGGGCAGGAACGGTCTGGGCGTCTTCGTGATCGCGTGCCTCGTGCTCTTCGCGGCGATGATCAGCGCGGTCGAGATCTTCGGCGCCGAGGGGGAGGCGAAGGCGAATGCCAAGACGCCTGCGCAGCAGGCCGGGCCGGCGACGACGGTGCAGGTGAAGGAGTCCGAGTTCAAGATCGCCGCCGCGCCGGCGACGGTGCCCGCAGCGGGCAAGGTCACGTTCGTCGTGCAGAACGCCGGCAAGATCCAGCACGACCTCGCGCTCCAGGGCACGGGCGTGTCCGCCGCGACGAGGACGCCGCTGATCTCACCGGGGCAGACCGCGAAGCTCACCGTCTCGCTCGCAGCCGGTACGTACACGCTCTACTGCTCCGTACCCGGTCACCGCGCCGCGGGCATGGTCGCAAGGCTCGTCGTCAAGTAAAGCGAGAGCAGGGAGCAAAGGAAAGCCCGCCGGGGAGGCCGCAGCGGGCTTGAGTGAGGGTGCCGGCAAGGGGGAAGAGCCGACACCAGGATCTTCGCTCTCCGCGTACCCGTTGACCTCCCGCGAATGGGGGATTCGCGAAAGGGCGGTGCGCTATCGTGTTTCGGCCCCGGAGAAGTGGCCGAGTGGCTGAAGGCGGCGCCCTGCTAAGGCGTTAGGTGGGTGAATACCTGCCTCGAGGGTTCGAATCCCTCCTTCTCCGTCAGCGCACCCGCGAACGCCGTGGGTGCGACCCGTTTTTCGGACGCTGCTCGGCTACCATGCACCGGCCGCGGAGGGGTGGCAGAGCGGTCGAATGCGGCGGTCTCGAAAACCGTTATCCGTCGTTAGGCGGATCGAGGGTTCAAATCCCTCCCCCTCCGTTCTATCGGGCCGAATCCCGGATCGTTGAGCGGGATTCCGGCGCGGTCGCAGCCGGTCAGCCGGCCCGTGCCAGACTGCCTCGCCTGGCGCCGGCCTCGGCCGCTGTGACGCTCGGCCTTGCCAAGGCGCGTCAGCGCTCGCTGTCGTCGAAGGAGACATCGATCCGTTCGTCCTGGCGGCGCTGCTCGACCTTGGCGCGCTGGTTCAGCGCTCGCTTGTCCCCTGCGGTCGGCGGCTGCTCGAACGCGATCGAGAAGCTGCGTGGGTAGAGCCGGCGGGTCGCGACGACGTTGCCCTCGGCGGCGAGCAGGAGGGTGTGGACGGCGAGATAGATCCAGGAGAAAAGCCCGATCACGAGCGCGAACGTCCCGTAGGTGTTGCTCGCGTGCTTCAGGACATGGCCGACGTAGTAGCCGCCGAGCGTCTGCAGGCCCTCGTAGACGAGCGCCGCCGCGATCGCCCCGCCGCGAAGGCGACGCCAGGGGATGTCTCTGGTCGTCAGGAGCCTGAGCGCGACCCAGGAGAGCGCGAAGTTGAGCGTGATCGAGGCGGCGATCGAGCCGAGCTTCCAGGCGATCCCGAAGTGGTCGCCGACCGTGCCGAGGCCGCCGAGCCCCGTCGCGGCCAGCAAACCGCCGCCGACTGCGAGCAGGATGAGCGAAGCGCGAGCACGTTGCCGGAGGAAGCCGGGCCGCCGCGAGAAAGGGATACCCCAGAGTTGCTCCATCGCGTTCTGAGCCGACAGCACGACGCCCATCCCGGCCCAGAGCGCTCCCGCAAGCCCGAGCGCGACGGCGAGCGTACTGCCCGCGAGGGTGTGCACGTGCAGGTCGTGCCCGATCACCGGAAACTGGCCGAGCGCCGAGTGGACGATCGAGCTCTGGAGCTTCGGATGCCCGTGGAGCAGGAAGCCGAGCACGCTCGTCAGGGCGAGCAGGAGCGGGAAGATCGAGAAGAAGCCGTAGTAGGTAATCGCCGCGGCCAGATAGCCACCCTGGTCGTCGGAGTACTTCTGCCGGACCGCAAGCGGGAAGCCGAGCCAGGCATGGCGCCGCTGATAGCGATCGAAAGCGTTGTACCGCGCCCGGAAGCCCATCGCTTCGCGTCCGCTTCGACGTTGCGTTCGAGACACCTGTCACAGCGGCTGCACGGCCGGCGTCGGTCGAACCCGCCGTACGCCTACGGGCCTCCCGGGAGGCATTGACCGGGCTACCATCGAGCGGCGCGGAGAGGTGTCCGAGTGGTCTAAGGAGCGCGACTGGAAATCGCGTACGTGCTGCAAGGTGCGTCGCGGGTTCAAATCCCGCCCTCTCCGTTTCCGCAGCGACGAAGAGACGAAGCGTCGGGGCGGCCGCCGGCCGCCCCGGCCGCACTCCCTCGATCGAGTCATGTTTAGCGCCGGCAGAGGTCGCCGATGGTCACGTCGATGGCGCTGTTTACGCGTCACTTGATCCCGGTCGCCGTCGTGGCTGCCGCGCTCGTCGCCACGGCGGGCGTCTTCACCTTCGCTCGACCCGCCTACCACCCCGCGTCCGGGATGACCACGATCAAGCTGCCCGCGAAGCCGCCGGCCGCTGACGCCTCCGGCGCCGCCGGCTGGGTCTGGCCCGACGGAACCCCGGGCTGGACTCCCGGCTACACCGTCCTCCACGGCGAGGTCAACGTCTCCGGGCTGCAGCCCGTCGAGGTGGAGGCAGCCCAGCTCGCGGCGGCCCGGAACATCCTCGACGCGAGTAAGGTGCGCGTCCTCTCCGCGATCCGCGCGAACCGCAGTGGGGTGCTGGCGATCCTGGCCGCTCCGACCGTCGGCTCGACGCCGGTGAAGACCTGCCTCGCCGCCGTGCTGCAAGGCGACGCACCTGTCGTGTGGCAATGCCCGGGCGCGACGCCGACCCGCGGTGACCTCGCGAACTCGCGCGTGCTCGTCGCCGCCGCCGTGTTCACGTGGCGGTCGCGCACGCCGGGCGCGAAGCCGCAGCACCCGCTCTACCTCGCCGGGGTCGCGCGCGGCGATGTCTACCGGGTCGTCCTGCACGCTCCGGGGACGATGCCGATGACCCTGTACACCCGCGGCAAGACCTGGGGCGAGTTCAGCTCGGCCTCACCGGTGCCGCACGGCGGGGCCTTCCTCGCGATCTACGGGCGTCACGGGCTCGTGCAAAAGCTGCCGGTCGACGTCGCGCCGGGACAGCAGCGCGTCATCCAGTAGTCAGTCGTGGATGCGGGCGATCAGCTCGCGCCGGCGCACGACCTTCACTGCGGTGCCGGCGAGGCGGACGTCGTAGCCCGCGTCCTTGGGGAAGAGCACCTTGTCGCCGGGTGCGACGCCCTCCACCTCCGGGCCGACCGCGGTGACGATGCCGCTGCTGCACTGGGCCTCCGCGCTCGCCGGGATGATCAGGCCGGCGCGTGTCTCCGCCTCCTCGTCGGTCGGCTCGACCACGACGATGTCATCGAGCGGCTCCAGCGAGAGACGGATCGGGCTGGGGTCCTCGAGCATCTTTTCACGATACTCCCGGAATGGCGTCGCCGTTCGTGGAGCTCGAGGTCGGGGGCCGCACCGTCAAGGTCACCAATCCGGACAAGGTGTACTTCCCGGCGCGGGGCGAGACGAAGCTCGATCTCGTGCAGTACTTCGTCGCAATGGGCGAAGGGATCGTGCGCGCGCTCTACGAGCGGCCGTGCCAGCTGAAGCGGCAGCCGGAGGGCGTGGGCGGCGAGGTGATCTGGCAGAAGCGCGTGCCGGAGCGGCGTCCGGACTGGATCGAGACCGTGCGCGTGACGTTTCCGTCGGGGCGCCACGCGGACGAGCTCTGCGTCACCGAGCTTGCGCACGTCGTCTGGGCGGCGAACCTCGCGACGCTCGAGTTCGGCGCGTGGCCGTCGCGCCGCCGCGACCCGGAGCGTCCCGACGAGCTGCGGGTGGACATCGACCCGCAGCCGGGCACCGGCTTCGCGGAAGCGAAGCGCGTCGCGGCGATCGTGCACGAGGTGCTCGACGAGATCGGGTACGCCGGCTGGCCGAAGACGAGCGGCAACCGCGGCGTCCACGTCTACTGCCGGATCGAGCCGAACTGGGACTTTCCCGTCGTCCGGCGCTGCGCGCTCGCGTTCGCGCGCGAGATCGAGCGCCGCGCGCCGGACCTCGTCACGACCGCATGGTGGAAGGAGGAGCGCGGCGAGCGCGTGTTCGTCGACTACAACCAGAACGCCCGCGACCGCACGATCCTCTCCGCGTATTCCGTGCGCGGGCGCCCCGACGCGACCGTGTCCGCGCCCGTCACGTGGGACGAGCTGCCCGACGTCGAGATGGAGGACTTCACGATCGCGACGATGCCGGCCCGCTTCGCGTGTCTCGGCGATCTGCACGCGGGCATCGACGAGGCGGTGTGCGACCTGCGTGTGCTGCTCGAGTGGGTCGAGCGCGAGGAAGCGCGGGGGCTCGGCGAGGCGCCGTATCCTCCGAATTTCCCGAAGATGCCGGACGAGCCGAAGCGCGTGCAGCCGTCGCGTGCCAAGGGCCCCGATTGAGGAGTCAGCGCAGCAGATCTTCGACCGCGAGGTCGTCTGGGCGGCGGGGCGGACGCACCTCGCGCCACGTGCACTGTGCGGCGTCCTTGTCCGGCCGGAAGCGGAGCAGCCGCGTGCCGTGCCGGAAGCGGTGCTTCTCGAGCTTGTCGTAGCGCACCTCGACGACGAGCTCCGGCCGCAGCGGCGACTCCTCGAGCTCGCCCGCGCCCCAGCGGTTCGGCTCCGAGAAGCGCCGGTCGCTCGTCTTGTCGAGCAGCGGCAACACCTTGGCTGCGATCTCGTCGTGGCGCTTCGCGCCGACCGCGCACGAGCCGACGTAGTCGAGTGCGCCGTCGTCGCGGTAGAGGCCGAGCAGCAGCGTTGCGATCGTGCTCCGGCCGCCGGCCTTCCAGCGGAGGCCGACGACGACGCAGTCCGCCGTCTTGTGCGGCTTCACCTTCACGACGCCGTCGCGCGAGCCCGGCAGGTAAGGGAGGCCGAGCCGTTTCGCGATCACGCCGTCGAAGCCCGCGGCCTGGAGCGTCTGCAGCCAGTCGCGCCCCTGCTCGACGTCGCTCGAGATGGGCGAGAGCGAGAAGCCGTTGCCGACCCGCTCGAGCTCGACGCGCCGCTTCTCGATCGGCCGCTCGTGCACCGGCTTGCCCTGCCAGAGCAGCAGGTCGAAGGCGACGAAGGTCGCGGGGATCTCCGCCGCGAGCTTGCGAACCCTGCTCTCCGCCGGATGCAGGCGCGTCTGCATCGCGTCGAAGTCGAGCTGCCCGCCGCGCGCGATCACGATCTCGCCGTCGAGCGCCGAGTGGGGCGGCAGCAGCTCGCCGAGCGGCCGCAGCTCCGGGAAGTAGCGCAGGAGCGGCCGGCCGTTGCGCGACCAGAGCGCCGTCTCGCCGTTGTCGTTCTCGAGCACGCCGCGGAAGCCGTCCCATTTCGGCTCGTAGCGCCAGCCGCCCTGCGCCGGCAGCTCCGAGACGAGCTCCGCCTCCATCGGCGGGAACGGGACGTTCGGGCCGGGCACGTCGGGCACGACGCGAGCCTAACCGCGATCGTCACAGTCGGATGACCGCACATCATCCGCAACCGCCCTCCGCAGGGCGCGTCTAAGCTCGTCGAGTGCGGAGGGTCGTGGTCACAGGGCTCGGCGCGGTGACGCCGATCGGGAACGACGCGCGTGCGACGTGGCGCGCGGCCGTTGCGGGCGAGAGCGGGGTCGACTGGATCCGCTCCTTCGATGCGAGCGGCTTCCCGGTGCGGATCGCCGCCGAGGTGAAGGACTTCGACCCGTCCAAGGCGGCGTCGCCGAAGGAGGTGCGCAAGCTCGAGCGCAACGTGTTGCTCGCGCTCGGAGCGGGCCGCGAGGCGGTCGACGATGCCGGGCTCGACGGCGCCTACGAGCCGGGCCGCGTCGGGATCCTCTTCGGCACGGCGATCGGTGGCCTCATCGGCATCGCGGAGCAGACCGAGGTGCTGCGGTCGCGCGGAGCCGACCGCGTCTCGCCGACGTTCATCCCGAGCGTGCTCGTCGACGCGGCGAGCGGCCAGCTGGCGATCTCGCTCGGCTTCCGGGGCCCGAACTACGCACCGGTGTCGGCGTGCGCGACGGGGTCGCACGCGGTCGGGGAGGCGGCGGAGATGGTCCGGCGCGGCGACGCCGACGCGGTGCTCGCCGGCGGCGCGGAGGCGTGCATGCATCCGCTGATCCTCGCCGGGTTCTGCGCGATGCGCGGGCTGGTCGCCGAGGAGGAGCACCCGTCGCGCGCCTCGCGGCCGTTCGACGCGACGCGGGCGGGGTTCGTGATGGGCGAGGGGGCGTGCGTGCTCGTCGTGGAGGAGCTCGAGGCCGCGCGCGCCCGCGGCGCACCCGTGTACGCCGAGATCCTCGGCTACGGAGCGTCGAACGACGCGCATCACATGGCGCAGCCCGACCCCGAGTCGGTCGGGGTCACCGAGATGATGCGGAGTGCGCTTGCGCGCGCGGGTGTCGCGCCCGAGCGCGTGGGGTACATCAACGCGCACGGCACGTCGACCCCGCTCGGCGACGCCGCCGAGACGAAGGCGATCAAGGAGGTGTTCGGTGAGCATGCGTACCGGCTCGCCGTCTCTTCGACGAAGTCGGTGACCGGGCACTGTTTCGGGGCGGCGGGCGCGGTCGAGGCGATGATGTGCGTGCTCGCGGTCCACGAGGGCGTGCTCCCGCCGACGATCAACTACGAGCACCCCGACCCGGCGTGCGACCTCGACTACGTGCCGAATGAGGCGCGCGAGGCGCGCATCGATGTCGCGCTCTCGAACGCGATGGGCCTCGGCGGCCACAACGGGTGCGTGCTCGTCGGCCGCGTCGACGACTGACGCACGCCGGGCGCGGGGCGTGACGAAGTCGGCGCACTGTCGCGCAAAAGGACATCTGTCGCCGGCGTGCGGGCGCCGTTAGGCTGGACGCCGAGCAGGGGGCGGGTCGGGCCCGAAGTTACTCGCGTCATCCTTATAGAGGCGCGCCGGCCAGGAGCTCCGGCGTCAGCTCGGCCAGCGAGCGGATGACGGCGTCCGCCTCGGCGAGGGCCGCGGCGTCCGGCGGGTAGGCCGGGTTCGGCAGCGCGACCACGCGCATCCCGGCGGCCTTCGCGGAGCGGATGCCGCCGTGCGAATCCTCGACCGCCGCACAGCGGTCCGGAGCGACGCCGAGCCGCCCCGCCGCCTCGAGGTAGACGTCGGGCGCCGGCTTCCCATGCGCGACCTCTTCCGACGACACCGTCGTGCGGAAGTGGGAAGCCAGCCCGGCGACGTCCAGCACCGTGTCGATCAGCTCACGGTTCGACGACGACGCGAGGCCGAGCGGAAACCGCGCTGCGACCCGATGCACGGCCTCGACCGCTCCCGGCGCAAGCGGCAGCCGCTCGCGGTACGAGGCGAGCATCCGGCGGACGACCTCCGCGTTGATCGCCTCGGGCTCGTCCAGGACGCCTGCGCCCTCGTGCAGGTAACGCGACCACTCGGTCGAGCTCATCCCCATCATCGCGCGCTGAACTTCGGCGTCGTACCGGCCGCCGCGCTCACGGACGTACACCTCGCGCACCGCGTCCCACACTTCTTCCGACTCGAGCAGCACTCCGTCGAGGTCGAAGACGACGGCGTCGATCACAGGGCGTGGTACTCCCGGTCGCGGTACATCAGGGCGCTCCTCGACGGGCCATGCTCGACCGAGAGCACGTCCGCGACGAAGAGGGTGTGGTCGCCGGCGTCGTGCTCCGCCTGCGTGCGCGCCTCGATCCAGCCGAGCGCGCCTTCGAGCAGCGGCGCGACCTGCCCTTCGCGGACCGCGACGCCTTCCCAGTGCACGATCGGCGGCCGCCCTGCCGCGAAACGGCGCGCGAGCTCCTCCTGGCCGGAGCCGAGCAGGCTGATCGCGAACGCGCCGGCGCGGCGCACGAGCTCGTAGCACGACGCCTCCTTGCCGATCGAGATCCCGATCAGGGGCGGTTCGAGCGAGAGCGAGACGAGCGAGGAGACGGTGACCCCCATCCGGTCGCCCTCGTAGTCGACCGTGAGCACGGAGACGCCGTGCGGCCAGTACCGCATCAATCCCCTCAGATCCTCGCCCCCCGCCACGCGCCCGATCATACGGAGGCTCGGTCTTCAGTCGCGCGCCGGCGTTGCCGATACCCGCGGCATGGACTGCCCCGCATGCGGTCGTGCGCTCTCGAGCCGATCCGCCGGCGACCTCACCGTCGACGTGTGCGACGGCGGCTGCGGCGGGATCTGGTTCGACCACTTCGAGCTGCGCAAGGTCGACGAGCCATCCGAGGCGCTCGGCGACCAGCTGCTCGACATTCCGCGCGACCCGGTGGTCGTCGTCGATCCGTCGAAGCGCTACGTCTGTCCGAGGTGCACGGACGGGGTCGTGATGATGCGCCACTTCTGGAGCGTCAAGCGCGAGGTGACGATCGACGAATGCCCGGAGTGCGGCGGCGTCTTCCTCGACGGCGGCGAGCTCGCCCGGATCCGCTCGGAGTTCTCGAGCGAGGCGGCGAAGCACGCCGCCGCCGACGCGTACTTCGCCCAGGTTGCGGACCCGGTCGTCGACGCCGCGCGCGCCGCCGACCACCTCGGGCCGCACGCCGGCGAGCCCGCACCGCCGGCAATCTAGGAGGGCGTGGCTAGTGGACTAGTGGACGCGGCCACAAGTACGGTTGTGCGTCTGGCGGCCCGCAAACGCGGCGCATGCCGTTGTCCTCGGTCGGCCGCATACCTACGGGTATGCGGCCTCCCTGCGTCCTAGGCGCCAGACACGAACGAACTTATGGCCGCGTCCACTAGCGCAGCGGCTCGAGCGAGGAGAGCCGTAACTCGGCGTCTTCGTGGTAGTGCGCGGTCCCGATGAGCACGACCGCGCGGCTCGTGCGGCTCGAGATGTCCATGCGTACCGGCACCGCGGTGTCCGGCTCGAGCCACCAGTCGACCGTTTCCGTGCCGTGGTCGCGGCCCGAGACCTGTGCGATCGTGCGGATGTGGAGCGTGTCCACCCGGGCGCCGCCGACGGTGAGCACCGCCTTGCCGAGCATCAGCGCGACCCCTTGCTCGCGGTCGTGCGCCGAGCGGCACGTGAACGCGCGGCGGGCGCCCGGAGGCTCGCCGGTAGGCCACGCGGCTCCCGCGGCGCAGAGGTAGCTCGTGTGGTCGGTCTGGCCGAAGAAGGCGTGCGCCTCGTCGGCGCGCCGGAGCACGATGCGGCGCCCGCTGCGGCACAGAACCCACGTCGTCGAGCGGTCCTCGAGCGCCTGCCATTGCAGCTGCACTCCGCATGGGACGCGGGTGAGCGAGATGGTCGTCGTGGCCGGATAGACGTGGGCGGCGCCCTTCAGGACGTCGAGCGACTCACGCCCGACGGTGGCGTAGAGGTACAGGCCTTCGCTCTGCTGCGGCTTCGGGGTCTCCTGCCGGAAGCGGTGGAGCGCGTCGGCGACCAGCGCGGGCTTGGACGAGTCGTGAAACAACAGTCC
This sequence comes from Gaiellaceae bacterium, assembly GCA_050013935.1. Lineage (GTDB taxonomy): Bacteria > Actinomycetota > Thermoleophilia > Gaiellales > Gaiellaceae > Palsa-739. Next base: position 18,200 of record JBEKEH010000036.1, read on the forward strand.
GCTCGCGACCGTGGCGGCGAGCCCTCCCGCGATCACGGCGAGCACGGCTCCGACGGCGACGAGCAGCCTCGGTCGCAGCAACCGCTGGAAGCGGTTCCTCACGGTCCGACACTAGACGATTCCGCGCCTGCTCCCGTCGGCCCACGGCGGCGCCTGCGGGCGTCAGACCGGAGTGGCTCCACCTGAGTTGCCGGGAGGCTCCTCCTCCTTCGCGGGCGGTTCCTTCCCCGTCGAGTGAGCCGTCGCCTCCCGCGGCAGCGCCTCGCCGCTCTCCTGGAACACCCGCCAGGCCCCAGCCGCGAGGACCACGCTGAGGACAATGCCCACATAGCTCGGCCACGCCGAGTAGCTCTCCGTCGCGGTCTTGAGCACGGCGAACAGGGCTATCGCAGTCCCCAGCGCGAGTGTGGCGAGCCCGTCGGGCACGGCGGCCGGCAGCGGCAGGCCGAACACCCGCGCGGCACCCCAGGCGACGATCGCGATCGTCATGAGACCGAGCATTACGCCCCAGGACCCGTGCCAGGCGTTGGCCGTCGCCGAAGCCGTCGCCTTCTGCCAGGCGAAGAACGTGTCGATGAACAGCAACACGCCGGCGCCGAAGACCAACTTCCTGCCGAGAGAGAGTGTGTTCAGCCGCCCCATCAGCGTCCTTTCTCGTGAGTTCCGCGGTTCGGGTTCATGGACAGACGCCGGCCGCGATCCGGGTACGACGATCTTGCGAGCCTTCGGGCTCCCTCCGCAATTTCCTACTACGGCGTCCGGCGGCGCATCCGCAGACTCCACAGCAAACCTTGCCCCCTCTCCTGAAGGGTGGAGGGGCCGACCTGAACATCTACTGAAGGCTTGCGGCTGCGTGTAGCTGAGGCGGCGGGGGTGGGATTCGAACCCACGGGCTCGTTGGGGCTCAACGGTTTTCAAGACGAGGCGCTGACCGCACCGTTGAGCCGTTCCGGGCTCGTGCGCGACGGTCTGCGCGACAGTCGGCAGCGTCCGCCCTGAGCGCGAAGATCGCAGCCGTGAGCGTGCGATCCGTCTTCGGTCACACGCACGTTGAGCCGGAGCGGGTGTAACGAGAACCGGTTGTGTGGTCCCACAACTTGCCCGCCCTTCCGTAGCTACTTGACGGCGGCAGCCGCCCGGCTACATCCTGGAGGGCGATGCTGCGGCGCATCCCCTCCAGCTGGCTTGGCGGAACTATCAGATCGGTGATTCTGCGCCGAAAACGGCGCCGGCGTGGCGGCTACCTCAACCTCCGCATCGACTGACCGGAGGCGCGGCTCGGCCGAAGCAGCACGAACGAAGATTCTTCAGCGACAGGCGGTGGGATGCACGAATTCGGTTCACGCGGCGAGGCGGTACTCATCGAGCAGTCCGCCGACCACGGACGCCGATGAGTCCGGCGCTCGGGCGATAACCCCTTTCTCGGCTAGAGGCGGTCGGAAAGCGATGCGGCCGTTGGTGTCGTCTGTGGCTTTCTGCTGATCGGGATCGGTTGGCGCGCGGATGAAGCGCCGCCGTTGCGTAGGAACGCTCGGGGGAGTGCGCGGACGGACTGCCACTGGACTTCCGTACGGTCGTGATGCGGCTGCTCATCCGCGGGACGAGTGGGCGCTACGCGACCACACGGTCGCCGAGCGGCGGCGGCTTTCGAAGCTCACGCGAATCCGGGAGCTGGTGCTCGGCTTCCAGGATGGGCTCCTCGTGCCGCTTGGCGTGGTCACGGGGTTGGCCGGCGCCGCGGTCGGCACGACGGCGGTTATCGTCGGCGGGGTCGCGGAGGCGGCTGCGGGCGCGCTCGCCATGGGCACGGGCGCGTACCTGTCCAGCCATGCCGAGAACCAGCTGATCGCGAGCGAAATCGTCGATCAGCGCGCCGAGGCGCTCGATCATCCCGAGCTCGAGCAGCTTGAGCTGCAGATCCTGTTCCAAGAGGAGGGCCTGTCGGAAACCGACGCACGCACGGCCAGCGAGGCGATCGGGCAGTCACTCGAGGTGCTCGTGAAGACGAAGATCGAGAAAGAACTCGGCTTGCCGTTCCGCGACACCGCGACGGCGAAGGGCGATGCGTACGTCGTCGGCGTCTCTTACGCCTGTGCCGCCCTGATACCGCTCTGGCCCTACTTCTTCTTCAGCATGCACGTCGCGCTGGGACTCTCGCTGGCCGCCACCGGCTGTGCACTGTTCGCACTCGGCGTGCTGAAGGGCCGCGTCACCCGGCTGGCCCTCGTTCGCAGCGGGCTCCAGGTGCTTGTCGTCGGCGCCCTGTCCGCCGGAATCGGCTACCTGATCGGCGGACTTGGCCCGCATCTGTTCTGAGGCCCGAGACAGGCTCTCGAGCCCGCTCCGTGGCGGAGATCCCCATCCGTAACAAGCAGACGAAAAGCAACGCCTTCATTCCCGCACCGCGATTAGCCGCGTGGTATCGGCCAGGGGGGCTGGACGCTGTATCCGGCCTGGTTGAGCCGGAAACGGCTTGGAATAGAGGCGGCGGGGGAGGGATTCGAACCCTCGGGGGCGTGAGCCAGGAAGATCGAATAAAGCCACGGCCTCTTGTGTGCCGAAGCATAGGATCATAGAATCTCAGGATTACAGGACACAGCAGGGGGCATCCGGGCATGCAATTGAATGTGATCCTCGTCGCGGGCGTGACCTTCTGACTCCGCCGGCTCCGCCGCCGCGGCTACCAATGCTGCCAAGCACGATGAAAGCCGCGGTCCTCCACGCCGCCCACGACCTGCGGGTTGAGGAGGTGCCGGTGCCGGGGGTCGGCCCCGAGGACGCCCTCGTGCGCGTTCGCGCCTGCGGCATCTGCGCCTCCGACGTCCACTACTACGTCCACGGCCGAATCGGGAGGTACGTCGTCGAGAGCCCGATGATCGTCGGTCACGAGGTCGCCGGCGACGTCGTCGCGGTCGGCTCGGCCGTGCAGGGCCTCGCAGTTGGGACCCGTGTGGCCGTCGAGCCCGGCGTCACCTGCGGCCGCTGCGCGAGGTGCAAGTCAGGCCGCTACAACCTCTGCCCGGACGTCGTCTTCTACGCGACGCCGCCGGTGGACGGAGCGATGTCCGAGTACGCGGTGATCCGAGCCGACTTCGCGCACCCGCTGCCGGACGACGTGAGCTACGAGCGAGGCGCCCTCTGCGAGCCGATCTCCGTGGGTATCCATTGCTGCGACCTGACGGGCGTGCGGCCCGGCGACACCGTGGTCGTCCTCGGGGCCGGTCCGATCGGCCTGACCGCGGTCGTCGCCGCGCGCCAGCGGGGCGCGGGCCAGGTGATCGTGAGCGACGTCCTGCCGCGCCGGCTCGACGTCGCGCGCACCCTCGGGGCGATCGCCGTCGACGTCGGGAACGAGTCGATCGAGGACGTCGTCATGGAGCGGACCGACGGTCGCGGCGCCGACGAGCTCTTCGACACCTCCGGCGTTCGCGCCGTTCTCGAGGCGGCTCCGGACCTCCTGCGAAAGGGCGGGGCGATCGCCGTCGTCGGGCTGCCGGCGGACGACAGCGTCACGTACCACATGTTCAACGTCGTCGACAAGGAGCTCTCGATCCACGGCGTCTTCCGCTACGCCAACACGTACCCGGCCGCGGTCGCCCTCGTCTGCTCCGATCGCTACCCCATCGACGAGGTGGTCACGGATCGCCTGCCGCTCGACGACGCGGTCGCCGGCTTCGAGCGCGCGCTCAACGAGAAGGACCGGTCGATCAAGGTGATGATCGAGACATGAGCGCGCCGGTCACCTGAGCCGGCTCGGGGGCACCGGATCCATGTCGTCGTAGTCGGTGTTCTCGCCGGCCACCGCCCAGCAGAAGCGATAGGACGCCGTGCCGACGCCTGCGTGGATCGACCAGGGCGGCGAGATGACGGCCTCCTCGTTGGCGACGACGAGCGTCCGCGTCTCCTCCGGAGCGCCCATCAGGTGGACGACCCGATCGTTCTCGGGCAGACCGAAGTAGAGGTAGACCTCCGTCCGGCGGTCGTGGGTGTGGGTCGGCATCGTGTTCCAGACGGAGCCGGGGTGGATCGTCGTGACGCCCATCATCAGGGCGGCGCTCTGCCCTTCCGCCGGCGGCACGTACCTGCGCAGCGCGCGAAGGCTGGCGCCGCCCGGCGAGCCGAGCTCGACCGGCACGATGTCGTCTTCGCGGATCTGCACGGTCGGAAAGGCACGGTGCGCGACGGCGGACACGACGTAGAGCCGCGAGGGATCGGTCCCGCTCGCGCTCTCGAGCTCGACCTCTTCCGCCCCGCGGCCCACGTACAGGATGTCGCGCGGCGCGAGCTCGTGCCGCTGCCCGTCGACGATGACGACGCCGGGGCCGCCGCCGACGTGGAGGATGCCCGCCTCCCGGTTCTCGAGAAAGTGCCGCGCCCGCACCGGACCCTCCGGCTCGAGCCGGAGCCTCTGCCCGGCCGGTACGGCGCCTCCGACGATCAGCCGGTCTTCGTGGGAATAGACGAGCCGGAGCCGGCCGGGCTCGAACAACGACCGGAGCAGGTATCGCCGCCGGAGCTCCTCGGTGGACGCCCCGGCCAGCGTCTCGGGGCTCGTCGCCTCCCGAACCTCCACTAATACCCGACCTCGACCCGGATGTGCTTGACGTTCAGGTACTCGAGCATACCGTGACGCGAGAGCTCGACGCCCAGGCCGCTGCGCTTCCAGCCCGCGTACGGGTAGCCGACGTCCCCGCCGCCGACGTTGTTCACGTTGACCGTCCCGAACTCCAGGCGCTCGGAGGCCAGGGTCGAGAAGCGCAGGTCGGTCGTGTAGAGGTAGGCGACCAACCCGTACTCGAGACCGTTGGCGCGCTCGATCGCCTCGTCCATGTCGTCGACCACGCTGATGGGCGCCACCGGGCCGAACGTCTCTTCGTTGAGGACGAGCATCGTCTCGGTCGCTCCGGTGATGACGGTCGGGGCGAAGAAGAGGCCCGAAGCGAGCTCCTCATCAGCCGGCGGCGACCCTCCGAGCACGACCTCGCCGCCCCGCTGCCGCGCATCCTCGACGTGGAGCGCGACGCGGTCGAGCCCTTCCCGGGTGGTCAGCGGCCCCATGTCCGGCTCGGGGTTCGCCAGGCCGGCTCCGAGCCGCAGCTTCGCCGCCGCCCGGACGAACTCATCCGTGAACTCATCGGCGATCGAGCGGTGGACGTAGATGCGGTTGACCGAGTTGCAGAGCTGGCCCGCGTTGCGGAACGCCCGCTTGACCCCGTCCCTGACCGCGAGCTGCAGGGGCGCGTCGGGCGCGACGAGCATGGGCGAGTGCCCGCCCAGCTCGAGCGTGACCCGCTTGACGCCCTGCGCCGCCCACGTCAGCACCTGGAGACCTGCTTCGTTGCCACCCGTGAAGCTCACCTTGCGCACGAGCGGATGCGTGACGAGCGCCTCGCCCGTCGTTTCTCCCCCGCCGGTGACGACGTTCAGCACCCCGCGCGGAAAGTCGCACTCCTCGGCGGCTGCAGCCGCCAGGGCGAGCGTGCCGAACGGGGTCTTCGACGACGGCTTCGCCACGACGGTGCACCCCGCCGCCAGGGCGGGCGCGATCTTCCAGCCCATCAGACCGAGCGGGTAGTTCCAGCCGACGATGCAGGCGGCCACGCCGATTGGCTGGCGGATCGCGGTGCTCCGAAGCGTCTCGGACTCCGTGGGGATCGTCTCACCGAGCAGCCTTGGCGCCTCGGCTGCGTAGTAGCGGAGGCTCTTCACCACCTGGCCCACCTCCGAGCGGGCCTCGGACAGCGGCTTGCCCTGCTCGAGCGTCGTCAGCCGAGCCAGCAGGTCCACGTGCTCCTCGGCCCACGCAGCGAGCCGGAGGAGGTACTTCGAGCGAGCGGCAGGGGTCGTCCTGGACCAGGTGGCAAAGGCTCGGTGAGCCGCCTGGACGGCCGCGTCAACGGCGCTGCCGTCGGCGGCCGGGATGGAGCCGACGACCTGGCCGCTGGCCGGATCCGTGACCGTCAGTGTCGGTCCCTCCACGCTGACACGGCGTCCGTCGACGATGAAGATGTCGCCCAGCACCGCCGAGAGATCGATCGACGCCGACACGGCCAGGCCTCCGTTTTCGCTCAGAATCACCGAAGGGGCGGCCGGGCCGCCCGGCCTCACCGGGCCTCCCGGCCTCGCTGTCATCCTGTAATGCTATCATGCTTACCTGGCCGACCGCTATCAGCGCGCGAGGAGGTGCAGATGAAGGCACTGGTGCTGGAGAGTCCGGGCCGGTTTCGCGTCGCCGAGCGTCCGGAGCCGGACGTCGGGCTCGACCAGGTCCTCGTCGCGCCGGCCTACGTCGGCGTCTGCGGAACCGACTTGCACATCGTCGACGGCCTGCACCCCCGCGCGAGGTTCCCGCTGATCCTCGGCCACGAGGTCGTCGGCGTCGTCGCCTCGGGCCCCTCCGCGGGAGCGGCGGTCGTCGTCGATCCCACCATCAGCTGCGGTACCTGCTCGGCGTGTCGGCTCGGCCTCGACCACGTCTGCGAGAACCTGCGCCTCGTCGGGATCGACCGCGACGGAGGCCTCGCCGAGCGTCTCGTCGTCGACGAGGCCAAGCTTCACCCGGTCCCGGAAGGTCTGACTCTCGAGGCGGCGGCGCTCGCCGAGCCGCTCGCCGTGGCAGTCCACGCCGTTCACCGGTCCGGCCTGGGAGCGGCGAGCCGCGTCGTCGTCTGCGGCGGCGGCCCGATCGGGCTCCTGACGGCTCTCGTGGCGCAGGCGGCCGGCGCGACCTGCGTGCTGGTCGAGCCCGCCCGGCCCCGACGGGAACGGGCGCGGCAGCTGCAGGTGGACGTCGTGGCCGACGCGGCGGAGGCCCCCGGCCGGCTCGGCGGGAAGGCGGACGTGGCGTTCGACGCGGCGGCCGTCGCTTCGGTGGCGCTGGCGATGCCGGGGTTGGTGCGGCCCGGCGGCGTCGTCGTCGTCGAGGGTGTCTACTTGGCGCCGGTCCCGGTGGATCTCCGGCAGGTGACCTTCGGCGAGCTCTCGCTCGTCGGGACGAGGGTGTACGCGCCCCCGGACATCGACGCCGCCCTCGACCTGCTCGCCCGAGGGGCCGTCGACACCGCCGTCGTCATCTCCGAGATCGTAGGATTCAGCGACCTCACGGAGGCGCTCGAGCGCCTCCGGCGGGGCGACTCTCTCAAGGTGCTCGTGGACAGCGGAGGCGGACGGTGAAAGCGGTGGTGAAGGTCGCCCGCGGCCCGGGCAACATGATGCTGAAGGACGTACGAGCACCCCGGCCCGGCCCGGGCCAGGCGCTCCTCCGCGTCGCGTACGCCGGCATTTGCGGCACGGACATCCACATCCTCCACGACGAGTTTCCGTACTGGCCGCCGGTGGTCCTGGGCCACGAGTTTGTGGGCACCGTCGAGGAGGTCGCGGCGGACGTCGACCCCGCGTGGGTCGGCCGCCGCGTCGTCTGCGAGCCCCACGCAGGCGCCTGCGGGACCTGCTATCTCTGCCGCCGGGGCTACGCCCAGCTCTGCTCGCAGAAGCGGTCGCCCGGCTGGGGTGTCGACGGCGCGTTCGCGAGCCACCTCGTCGTTCCCGCCTCGCTGCTCCATCGCGTGCCCGACGACCTGCCCGACCTCGCGGCCGTCCTCTGCGAGCCGACCGCGATCGGTCTGTCCGCGCTCGAGCGCGCGCCGGTCGTGCCCGGCGATACCGTCGTCGTCACCGGGCCCGGGCCGGTGGGCATCCTCGCGGCGATGGCCGCCCGCTTCGCGGGCGCAGCCCGGGTTGTCGTCCTGGGCCAGCGAGACGTCGACCGCGAGCGCCTCGCGGCGGCGGGCCGGCTCGGCTTCGACGCCGTAGGCACGCCCGAGGACGCGCGCGAGGCGGTGCTCGAGGCGACCGACGGGCGGGGCGCGGACCTGCTGATCGAGGCGAGCGGCGCGCAGCTCGCGATCGGCGCCGGGATCGAGCTGCTCCGGTCGCGCGCGCGGGTCGCCGCTATCGGCATGAGCGGCAGGTCGTCGATCGAGTTCGCCTGGGACGCCGCGATGCAGAAGGCGCTCGACGTGGCCTTCAGCCTCAGCTCCTCCCATACCGTCTGGGACCCCGCCCTCGTCCTGCTCGAGCGGAACGCGGCGGACGCGGCATCGCTCGTGACGGCGTTCTCCCTGGATCGGTGGGCCGACGCGTTCGCGGCCGCCGAGAGCCGGACGGTGATCAAGCCGGCGCTCCAGCCGTAGGCGCGGCCGCTCAGAGCTCGCCGGCCTCGAGCAGCCGGGCGAGCGGGGCCAGGCCTGCGACGGTGACGTCGGGCTGCTCCTCCGGCGTTCCCCCGGAGCGGTCGGGCCCGTTCGTGATCAGCACGGTCGTGGCCCCGATTGCGCGTCCGCCGGCGATGTCCGTCCTGAGACTGTCGCCGATGACCACCGTCTCCGGGCCGGCGGCGCCGAGGAGCCGGAGCGCCGAGTCGAACATGGCCGCGGCCGGCTTGCCCACGAACGCAGGGACGACGGGCACGCAACGGGTGAGCAGGGCCACGAGCGCGCCCGTGCCCGGCGCGCAGCCTTCCGGCGTCAGCACGCACGGCTCGTCGTTCGCAGCCACGAGAGCGGCTCCCCCCTGCAGGAGCTGGACGGCGCGCTCGAGCTCCGCGTACCCGAGCCCCGGGTCGACTCCCACCGCGACGGCCGCGACGTCGCGCGCAGCCTCCTCCATCCCCGCCGACCGAACCGCCTCGTGCAGGACCGGCGCGCCGATGACGAAGACGCGGCTCCCGCTCGGCAGCGTCGCGCGCAGGTGGTCGCGCATCGCCGTCGCTGCCGTGACGATGCGGTCGGGGTCGACGCTCATCCCCATCCGCGCGAGGCGCTCCGAGCACTGCTCGGCCGAGAGGAACGAGTTGTTCGTGACGCAGGCGAACGCGCGGCGGGCGAGTTGTTGAGCGAGCTCGGCCAGGCCGGGTTGGGCGACCTCGCCGACGTAGAGCACGCCGTCCAGGTCGAGGATGAGCGGCCGTGCCGCGCGAACGTCAGCACCAGCCATGCCAGAGCAGCTCCAACGCGTCGTGTGTCCGGCAGAACGTCCTGTAGGCGGCGTCGTACTCCCGCAGGCGCTCGGGGTCGGGAGTCCAGCGGTTGCCCATCTCCGCGCACGCCTCCGACGCCTCGGCCGCGTCGCCGAACCACCCGGCGGCGGTGGCTCCGAGCAGCCCGGCGCCGACGATCCCGCCCTCGATCGAGGTGAGGGTCACCACCTGATGTCCGTACACGTCGGCGCGAATCTGATTCCAGAGCGCGCTTCCTGCCCCTCCCCCGGTCACCCGGATGTGCTCGATCTCGCTCGCGGGAATGATCAGGTCGAGCGCCCGCCGGATCTCGAAGCACAGGCCCTCGATCAGCGCCCTGCCCAGCTCGGGCCGGCCGTGGCTCATGCTCAGGCCGATGAAGGCTCCTCGCGATTCCGGGACGCCGAGCGTCCGTTCCCCGAGGAGGTACGGGAAGAAGCGGAGGCCGCGGCTGCCGACCGGGACGGTGGCCGCCTCCTCGGTGACCAGCTCGTAGCGCGATCTGCCGCTCTCGTGGGCGCGGGCTGTGAGGTCGGCGCAGAAGCGCTCTGCGTACCAGCTCAGGCAGGCTCCCCCGGCGTCTTCGATGCCGAAGCGGACCCAGCCTGAGCCTGCTGTGCGAAGGTTCATGACCCGGCGGTCGGATGAGGGAGTCGCTGCGTAGGCTGCGATGATCCCGGCCGTCCCGCTGACCTCGCAGACCCTGCCCGGACGGGTGACGCCGGCGGCCAGGAGCTGGCAGAGCATATCCCCCGCCCCGCAAGCGACCGGCGTTCCCTCGCGGAGACCGGTGGCCGCGGCCGCGCTTCGGGTGATGCCGCCGACGACAGCCGCAGACGGCACGATCTCGGGGAGTTTCTCGCGATCGACTCTTAGTGCCCGCACCAGCTCCGGCGACCAGCGGTCGCTCGCGGAGTCCATCAGGAACGAGCCGGAGGCTTCAGTCGGGTCGGTCGCTGCGCACCCCGTGAGCCGCTGGTTGACGAAGTCCTTGGCGACGAGGAAGGTCTCGGCGCGCGCGTAGACGTCGGGTGCGTGATCCCGAAACCATGCGATCTTGAAGCCGGCCCATGCGGGGACCGGGCGGTTGCCGGCCGCGGCGGCGAGCTCGGCGGCATCGGGAAGCGAGGCGACCGAGGCAGCGATCGGCGCCGCTTGCTTGTCGCTCCAGATCGCCACGCGTCGCACCAGCGAGTTGCCCGAGCCGTCCACCGGCACGACGCCGTGCATCTGGCCCCCGACGGCGACGGCCGCGATACAGGCCTCGGGATGGCGCTCGAGGAGTCCCCGGACGTTGCTCACGGTAGTCGACCACCAGTCCTCCGGATCCTGCTCGGCGACCCCGGGCGCGGGCGAGTGCAGGCGTATCGGTGTCGCGACGACGTCGGCGATCCGCGCCCGGCGGTCGACCAGTGCCGCTCTGGTGGTCGACGTGCCGATGTCGATGGCGCAGACGAACTCGGCCACAGGTCACCCTCCCTTACGTTACGCCGCGACCGCTGACGGCGTCAGGTTCCGCCGACAGGGCCCGCTACAGGCAACGGCCGGCTCCACTGCGGACCATCCGGGCCTCGGTTGAGGCGCGCGGCGAAGCCATGAGCCGGCACCCAGGCGTAGTCGTGTCCGGCGTCGGCGGGGTAGACGGCCAAGAAGACGAACGGCTCGTCCGCATCGTTCATCGTGCGGTGACCCCAGCCGACGGGCACGTAGACGCAGCGGCCGGGAGAGAGAGCGGCTGTCTGCGCCCGACCGTTTCCCTCCTGCATGATGATCTGGCCGTGGCCGGCGAGCCCCAGGTACACCTCGCCGCTGGCCCGGATGTGATGGTGACCATAGGTCATGAAGTATTCGTCGCCGATGGTTCCCGGATGGATGACCGTCGTCCGGAAGACGAGCTCGCCCGGCGCGGTCGGCGGGTCGCCCTCGGGCTCGTACGCCACATAGATCAGCGGGTCCTCGCCGTTGGCCAGCGCGGCGGCCACGGCAGCCTGATCTTCGTACGTCTCGGTCATGTCGCTGAGGTGCCGGGCCAGGACTTCGCGGCCCGGTCGCATGAGCCCGGTGGCTGCCTCCAGGTCAGCCACGAGCGGTGCGCTCATCTTCGACCTCCGGCAGGGGTTCGCAGGTCTGGTCGGTATCTCCTCCGGCTTGACGCGCCGGGGGCCTGTCTGTAATGATAGGACGATACCATAATAACAGGGCCCGGGGACGCGCCGATCGAATGGAGGTTGCCGGGGAAGCAGTTCATGGTCAGGGCGGGTTAGTGCGGTGAAGCGCATCCGAGCGCACGCGGCACGCGACCGACCCCCGCATGTCGGCTCTCGGTGGCTGGACAGACCAACGCCAAAGCACGACAAGCTCTTCTTCGAGAGTAAGGGGAAAGGAGAAAGGGGCCTCACATGGCCAGATACGAACAGCACGAAGTCGACCCGAAGCGGTACGAGCTATCCAGGCGTCGTTTCCTTCGGAATGCAGGGATCGCGGCGGCCGCCGCCCCGTTCCTCGGCGGGGCTTTCGCTGAGCGTGGCTTGGCGGCGTCGCCGATCGGTACCAAGAATCCCTGGCCCGCGTACCCGAACTACAAGTTTGCCATGGTGTGTCACGTAACGGCCGACCCGTTCTTCGTCTCCTGCCGGGCCGGGGCAAACGACATGTGCGCGCTGCTGGGCTGCTCCTACACGTGGACCGGCTCCGAGACCGACATCATCCCGGAGATGGTCAACGCGTTTAACGTTGCGGTCAACAACAAAGTCAACGGTATCGCCTGCTGTATGGTCGACCCTCACGCGTTCAACAAGGTGACGAACAAGGCGCTGGCTAAGGGAATCCCGGTAGTCGCCTACAACGCCGAAGCTCCGGCCGGCGCCGGAAACAACGCGATCTCCTACATCGGCCAGGACCTCTATCTCGCCGGGGTGGCAGTGGCCCAGGAAATGCTCAAGTACGTCAAGAAGGGCGACCTGGTCGGCGGCATGATCAGCGTCCCGGGCTCGCTCAACGAGCAGCCCCGCATGGACGGCGCCAAGAGCGTGTTCAAGACGGCCGGCGTCGATTTCGTCCAAGTAGGCGTCGGCGCCACTGAGGGGCCCGCGCTCGCATCGATCGAGGCCTGGTATCAAGGGCACCGGAACGTCAAGTTCATGTTCTCGAGCGGGGGAAGCAATGGAGTCGCCGTCGCAACGGCGATCCAGAAGCTGGGCCTGGCCGCCAAGGGAATCGGCGGAGCGGCCTTCGACGTCGGCGTTCCCGTGTTGCAGGAGATTCAGGCGGGTCACCTGGCGTTCACGGTCGACCAGCAGGCCTACCTGCAGGGATCCATGTCGATCTACCAGCTGTTCCTCTACAACATCACGGGCGGGCTAATCACACCCGTCAATGTCAACACCGGCTTCAAGTACGTGACCAAGGACAATGTCGGTGCCTATCTTCAGCACAAGGACAGTTGGGAGGGCTCGAGCACGACGCCGGTAGTGTTCACCCCGCCGAAGACGATCAAGGTACCGTAAGCCCGTTCGGAGATGTCGGTACTGGGCAACCAGCGCATGACCTCGAACGCCCCAGCGCCGAATGAGGTGGATAGCCGCCTCATACCCGCATCGGGTATGAGGCGGCTAGTAGACGCGCACCTGCAGGAGCTGGTCATCAGCGTGGTCGCGGTCGTATTGGTGGTGTTCTTCACCATCGATTCCCCGTACTTCTTCACAAGCGAGAACGCGGCGACGCTGGCCGCCTTCATCGCACCCATCGCCTTCTTTGCGCTCGCCGAGGTCCCGATCCTCATCCTCGGAGAGATCGATCTGTCGGTGGGCGAGATGTACGTGCTTTCGCCCTTTGCCGTCGAGTGGCTTCACGATGCCGGTGTCCCCGTTGGGGTGGGCCTGATCGGGGCGCTGCTGATCTGCTGTGCGCTCGGGTTGATCAACGGCCTGATCACCGTCAAGCTCCACATACCGTCGTTCATCGCGACCCTCGGAATGACCTTCGCCCTCGAGGGTGTGATTCTCATCAAATCGAACGGGGCGCCGGCGAATCCTGTCGGCTCGGGGAGGATGGTGTCGATCTTGGGCGAATCGACCTGGTCCGAGGCCATCTGGGCAGGGATCGCCGTCGTATTGCTGCACGTGATGCTGCGACGGACGACCTTCGGCCTGCACACCGTCGCTGTCGGAGGAAACCCGGAGTCGGCCAGGGAGTCGGGAATCAAGGTCGACTTCGTCAAGATCTGCTGCTTCGTGCTGTGCTCGGGGCTAGGCGGGGTGATCGGCATCCTCGACGGCTATCACATCAGCAGCATCGACCCCGACACGAATGGCCTGAGCTTCATGTTCTACGGTGTGGCCGCAGCGGTGATCGGCGGAACCGCTCTCACCGGGGGACGCGGAACCATGATCGGTGCATGCATCGGGGCGAGCGTGTTGGGCATTCTCGAGGACGGGTTCCACGTCATCAGCATCAGCTCCTTTGCTTACGACCTGGTACTCGGCCTGGCGATCGTGTTCGCCATGACCCTCAATGTCCAGATCGAACGGGCAGGTCTCAGGCGACGGGGACGCGGGTCGTTCTCCCGCGCCGTCAACGTGATCTTCGACTTCATCTTCGCGCGACGAGAAAAGGTACCGGTGCGCCGATGACGCCGAATGTCCCGACCAACGGACCAACCGACGCCGAGGAGGTCCTGCGGACCGAAGAGATCTCGATGAGCTTCGGTCCCGTAACCGCGCTGCGGAGCGTGGATATGCATCTACGGCGCGGCGAGGTCCTCGGTCTGGTCGGCGACAACGGCGCCGGCAAGTCCACACTCGTCAAGATCCTGACGGGCCTCTACAAGCCGGACGGCGGCCGGATCTACATAGAGGGCGAAGAGGTCCGGTTGCGTTCCGTCGAGCAAGCACGCCAGCACGGCATCGAGACGGTATTCCAGGACCTGGCGCTGGTAGACGAGCTGAGCGTTTACCACAACCTTTTTCTCAACCGGGAACACACACGCGGCGGCTGGTTCCGGTTTCTCGGAAATCGGTCGATGCGGGCCGACGCGCGTCGGTACCTGGACTCCATCGAGGTCGACGTTCCTTCCGTCGACGTGCCGGTTGCGAAGCTGTCCGGCGGCCAGCGGCAGGCCATTGCCGTTGCTCGTGCGGTCCGGCAGGAAAACATCAAGATCTTGATGCTCGACGAGCCGCTGGCGGCGATGGGGGCGAAGGAAACGGCCCTGATCATTGAGCTGATCAAAGGTCTGTCCCGGCAGGGGGATATCTCGATCATCGTCATCGACCACAACTACACACACCTTTTCGAAATCTGCGATCGCATCAACGTGATCCAGCAAGGTCGAGTGACCCTGGACAAGAGTCTCGGCGAGATCTCATTGGAGGAGCTCATCGAGCTCATGGTGCAGAGCTATCGGCGCGAAATAGCTCAGCCCGCGGGCCCGGTCGCCGCTGATGCCCACTCTGCGCAGGACGGGAGGGACGAATCGTGAACGGCGTGATGACGCGTCTAGCTGAGCTTGTGCTCGTGCCGGTGATCGAGATCCCCGACCCCGATCTGGCGGAACCGCTTGCCGACGCCCTGCTCGAGGGCGGCCTGCCGTGCGCGGAGATCACGTTCCGGACCGACGGTGCGGCCGAGGCGATCGCGACGATCGCCCGCCGGTACCCCCAGCTGCTCGTCGGCGCGGGAACCGTGCTCAGCACGGAGCAGGTGGACCAGGCGCTCGAGGCCGGTGCGCAGTTCGTGGTGAGCCCCGGCTTCAACCCAGCCGTCGTCGAGCATGCCCTGAACCGAGGAACGGCGGTCCTGCCGGGAGTGTGCACGCCGACGGAGGTCGAGATGGCCCGGCAGCAGGGGCTCGACGTGGTCAAGTTCTTCCCTGCCGAGCCGGCCGGAGGCGTCCGCTACCTCAAGGCGCTGACGGGGCCCTACGGGTTTCTCGGCTTCGTGCCGACCGGCGGCATCGACTCGGAAAAGCTCGAGGGCTACCTCGCGCTTCGCCAGGTGATCGCGGTCGGCGGCAGCTGGATGGCGCCGTTCGACGTGCTCGCCCGCCGCGAGTTCGCGACGGTCGTGCAGCGGACGCGCGAGGCGGTCGAGCTCGTCCGCCGCCTGCGGCCAACAACCGTCGCCACGCCGAGCTGAACGGAGCCGGCGTGAACGTGAACCAGTCCGCGATCGTCGACGTCAAGCCGGAGTCCACCTGCCGGTGGGACCTCGTGGCGCTCGGCGAGGTCATGCTGCGGTTCGACCCCGGAGACCGCCGGGTGTCGACCGCGCGATCGTTCGACGTCTGGGAGGGCGGCGGAGAGTACAACGTCGCCCGCGGGCTCAAGCGCGCGTTCGGCCTCCGCACGGCCGTCGTCACCGCCTTCGCCGACAACCCCGTCGGTCAGCTCCTGGGAGATCTCCTCTACCAGGGCGGGGTCGACCAGTCCCACGTGCGGTGGGTCCCATACGACGGAGTCGGTCGCACCGTCCGCAACGGGCTCAACTTCACGGAGCGCGGCTTCGGCGTGCGAGCCCCGCTCGGCTGCGCTGATCGCGGCAACACCGCAGCCTCGCAGCTCGAGCCCGGCGACATCCCCTGGGACGACATCTTCGGCGACGAAGGGGCGCGTTGGCTCCACACGGGGGGCATCTTCGCCGCGCTGTCGGAGACCACCTCGCAGGTTGCCGCGGAGGCGATGCGCGCCGCTCGGAGCCACCAGACCGTCGTCTCCTACGACCTCAACTACCGCGAGTCCCTCTGGAAGGCGATCGGCGGCGCACCCCGGGCCCACGAGGTGAACGCGGAGCTCGTCCAGCTGGTCGACGTCCTCATCGGCAACGAGGAGGACTACCCTGCCGCGCTCGGCGGCGAGGTCGCGGGCGTGGACACCGATTTCTCCCGGTTGGAGCCGCAGGCGTACGAGGCGATGCTCACAGACGTGCTCACCCGCTATCCGAACCTGAAGCTGGCCGCCGTGACGCTGCGGCGCGCGGTGAGCTCCACCAGGAACGACTGGGGCGCCATCTGCCGTGGCGGAGGGCGCACGTGGACCGCGATGCTCCGGACCGATCTCGAGATCTACGACCGGGTGGGCGGCGGCGACAGCTTCGCCTCGGGGTTGATCTACGGCCTCCTCAGCGGCCAGGATCCGCAGCGAGCGCTGGAGCTCGGGGCGGCACACGGAGCGCTCGCCATGACGACTCCCGGCGACACCTCGATGGCCACGCTCGCCGAGGTCGAGCGCCTCGTTCGCGGCGGCACGGCCCGCATCGTCCGCTGAGAGGCTGGAGGGCGCGCATGCACCAGATCCCGAGCCCGGCGCCCCGGCTTCGCCGGCGATTTGCCGCTCGAGTAGACTTGCTCGATCGTTTGGCCGCGCGGGCGAGGAACGCAGCGAGCCGCCGCGAAGGGTGCGATTACCTCTCGTGAATGAAGAGACATCCATGGCGATGCCAGCCGGAACACGCGGCCCGGTCGCGCCGCGCCGGATCACGAGGAGCGCGCGCGAACCGCTCTACTTCCAGCTCCGCGACCTCCTCCTGCACCGCGTCGAGCACGAGTGGAAGGAGGGGGACCGCCTCCCGTCCGAGGCGCAGCTCTGCGCGGAGTACGGAGTCAGCCGAACCGTCGTCCGGCAGGCGCTGAGCGAGCTGGACGAGGCCGGCGTCATCTACACCGTCAAGGGCAAGGGCACCTTCGTCACCCGGCCGAAGGTCGAGACGAACTACGTCCAGAACGCCGGCGGCTTCTTCGACACGATGACCCGGCAGGGCCATGACGTGACGAGCTCCGTTTTCGGGTCCAGGGTCACGGCGGCGAATCCGCTCGTGGCGCGCGCCCTCAGCCTCGGCATCGGCGAGACGGTCGTCCAGCTGGACCGCCTGCGTCTGCTCGACGGCGAGCCCACCTGCGTCGTCCGCGGCAGCTACGTCGCTCGTCTCGTTCCCGGGCTCGAGACGCTCGAGCTGGGCGGTCGGGTCTCCCTGTACGCCGTCCTCGAGGAACGCTACGGCCTGCGGCCCGCGAGCGGCAGACGGACGGTCGAGGCGGGCCCGATCCCCAAGGTGGACGCCCGTCTGCTCGGCGTGCGGTCCGGCTCCCCGGCCCTCATCCTCGAGGGCGTGATGACGGCCGAGTCGGGGGAGCTCTTCGAGTACTTCCGGGCGATCTACCGCAGCGACCGGTTCAAGCTCGACGTCCTGGCCCTCCCGCAGCCGCACCAGTCGTAGGGCCTGAAGCCGCGACCATCGCGGGCGGCCGGCTGGGCCCGGCGCCTGCGCCCGTGCTGGCGACGGCAGCCTCGATCTCCGCGAGGTCGGCATCCCCGAGGGCCACGGCGCCCGCGATCCAGTCGTTGACCTGGTCGGGCGCTCGTGATCCCACGATCGCCCCGCTCACTCCCGGCCACGCGAGCACCCAGGCCAGGGCGATCGCCGCAACGCTCACGCCGTGTCGGTCCGCGATCGGTCGGAGTCCGTCACGCAGCGCCAGGTTCCGGCTGAGCCTCGGCTCGTTGAACTCGAAGGCGAGGTCGGGGTGCCAGCGCCGCCAGTCGCGCGGGTCCATCAGGCCGACGCGCTCTGCCGAGAAGGAGCCGGTGAGGACGCCGGACTGGAGCGGGCTATAGCAGATGACACCCGTTCCGTGCTCGGCGCACCAGGGGATCACGTCGGCCGCCGCCTGCCGCTTGATCAACGAGAGCGGGGGCTGGAGCGAGTCGACGTGGCGGATGGCTTCGCACCGCTCCAGCAGCGCGACGTCGAAGTTGGAGACGCCGGCGGCACGCACCTTGCCCTCGTCGATCAGGCGGCCGACCTCCGCCCACGAGTCCTCGATCGGGGTGCCGGTGAGGTCGGCCCAGTGGAACTGGTAGAGGTCGATGCGCTCGATCCCCAGGCGGCGAAGCGACGCCTCGCATTCCATGCGGATGGACTCGGGGCGCAGGTTGCGCTGCGGCTCCCCGAAGGGATCCGAGTCCGACCAGCGGAGCCCGCACTTCGTGAACACGTAGGGCCTGTCGTCAGGCGGGATAACCGCCAGAACGCGTCCGACGATTTCCTCGGAGTGCCCGCGCCCGTACACGGCGGCCGTGTCGATCCAGTTGATGCCGTGCTCGAGCGCGCAGCGAAGCGCCCGGACGGACGAGGAGTCGTCCTGCGGCCCCCAGCAGTATTTCCACTCGCCGCCGCCGATCGCCCAGGATCCTGCTCCGAGCACGGTGATGTCGAGCCCGCTGTGACCGAGCGGACGTGTCGGCAAGGTCATGATGGCACCTCCTTGGCTACTGTCGGTTGGACGTCGATCAAAGCGGCGACGACACCCTCGGCGGCGCGCCGCGAGAGCTCCTCGATCGACTCCTCGCTGTAGAACGCGGCATGAGGCGTGAGCACCAGCGTCGGAAGTGTGAGGAGCGGATCGTCGCGTTGGAGCGGCTCGGCCTCGAGCACGTCGAGACCGGCGCCTCCGAGTCGCCCGTCCCGAAGGGCGGCGACCAGAGCGGTCGTGTCTACGAGTCCTCCGCGTGCCGTGTTGACCAGGAATGCGCCCGGTCGCATCATGCGAAGCGCCGCGTCGTCGATCAGGTGGCGCGTCGTCTCGAGCAGCGGCGCGTGCAGGCTGATGACGGCGCTGGTCGCGAGGAGCCGACCCAGGTCGACCAGCTCGAGGCCGGGCACGTCGGTCAGGTACGGGTCGTGGGCGACGACCGAGAACCCCACGGCCTTCGCCTTGGCGGCGAGAGCCCGGCCGGTCCGGCCGGCGCCGATCACGCCCAGCTGCAGCGTCCCGGTGCGACGGAGCTTCCCGGCCGCGAACGCGTCCCAGCGGCCCGAATGGACTGCCCGGTCGAGCCGCACGACTCCTCTGGTCAAGGCGAGGATCAGCGCGAGGGCGTGGTCGGAGACCTCGTCGACGCAGTAGTCCGGAACCGCCAGCACGCGAACGCCGTGCTCCTCGGCCGCCTCGACGTCGATCGTGTCCAGGCCGACGCCGTAGCGGGAGACGACCCGGCACTCCGGCAGCGCCTCGAACACGCCGCGAGTGATGGGCGCGTACTGGACGATGAGCGCCGCGACTCCGCGGCCGGCCTCGATCACCTCGTCGTCCGTGCTGCACTGGGCGAGACGCACCTCCAGCCCTGCGGCATGGAGGACCTCGCGCTCCACGTCGACGTTCGGGTGGTCGCAATCGGTGATGAGGACCGCCGGCCTCATGACGCGGGTGCGCTCGTGGGCGGGATGGCACGAGGGCCGATCTCCACGATCTGTAATGATATCATCCTATAGATACCGATGCTGCCCCCAATACCGAGACGCGAGTCGCGTGTGGGGGTCGGAAATTCGGATCGCGGCGACCAAACGATCTGAAGAAGCGGTACCAACCTGACGCCGCGTCGCCTGCTGCGGCGACGGAGGAGGCCTCTACCCCGCTTGGTCGCCACCCCGCTTGGTCGCTACCCCGCTTGGTTAGAGCGGCGGGGGTGGGATTCGAACCCACGGGGGCGCGAGCCCACAACGGTTTTCAAGACGGCGCGGTCTCGGTGCAGTTGTCTGCGGAAGCGGGGTCTTGGCTCCGCTTCCGTACGCTTAGGCGCGGTGAGGTGCGCTCAGGTCGGTACCAAGTTCGGTACCAACCGGGCCGTCCGACGATCGCACCCGACGGCGGCTGCGCCTACGGGTCGATCCCGGCTGCGCTGGCCGCAGCCCAGAGCGGCGACACGATCCAGATCACCGCCGTGCGGGCCAGTCTGCGCGGCCCGTCGGCCGAATGACTTCCCAGGGATTGGCGCGCGGACCCTCGATGGAATCCGCGGCGACCCCGATGATCGCCTTCGCGAGGGGACGGATGTCAGCAATGCGGTCTTGCGCCTCTCGTGGAGGTGTGGTCTGTGCGGCTGATCGTGGGACTCGTCGTTGCTCTGGTGATCGGCCTCAGTGCGGCCGCCCCCGACCGTGCGGCGACCACGCGGAAGTCCGCGGTCGAACGTTTGGCGGCAATCAGCACCCCGATCGCGATCACGGACGGCCCGGATGGGGCGTTGTGGTTCACCAACAGCGGTAACAACACGATCGGGCGGCTCACGACCGACGGTGTTCTGACCCGATTCACCGCGGTCGGCGTCCAACGGCCGTGGGGGATCGCGCGGGGACCTGACGGCGCGGTGTGGTTTACCGATCGGGGCAACAACACCATCGGGCGAATCACCACCGCCGGCCGGATCACGATCTTCCGCAGCACGACGATCGTGGACCCAGTCGGAATCACCGCCGGGCCGGACGGTGCCGTCTGGTTTACAAACCACGGCAACGACACGATCGGCCGGATCACCAGTGCAGGCCAAGTCCGCAGCTACGCCGGCCGCGGCATCCGGTCGCCGATCGGGATCACCCGCGGCCCCGACCAAGCACTCTGGTTCACGAACAACGGCGCAAACTCGATCGGCAGGATCAGCACCGACGGCAAGCTGATCTTCTACCGCAGCACGGTCAACATCAGCCGTCCCCGCGATATCGCACTCGGACCCGACAACGCTCTCTGGTTCACAAACCAGGGCTCTCTTTGGCATCCGAAGCTGCACAAGAACCCGATCGGCCGGATCACCGCGAATGGTCTCATTCGCAGCTACGCCGTGAAGGATGTGATGGGCGCCTTCGCGATCACCGCCGGCCCTGGCGAGGCGCTCTGGTTCACCGGCCGCCGCCGCGGCGAGGGCTACGCCGACACGATCGTCAAGCTGACAACCCGCGGCGACGCCTCACTGCACGACGCCGAGATGCGGGCGCTCGGGATCACGAACGGCAGCGACGGCGCCCTCTGGTTCACCGGCTACGACATCGGCCGCATCGGCACCGACGGCCGCGTTCGCAGCTACGGCGATCCGACCATCGACGCCCCGGCCGACATCACCACCGGATCTGACGGTGCCTTCTGGTTCACCAACGAAGAAGGCAACTCGATCGGTCGAATCACCGTCAACGGCCACGTTCGCATCTACACCGACGACAGCATCAGCGGCCCCGAAGCAATCACCCCGGGCCCCGACGGCACCCTCTGGTTCAGCAACGGCGGCGCAGTCGCCCGGATCACAACCACCGGCCGCGTCGACAGCTACACCAATCCGAAGATCACGCAGGCGACCGGGATCACCACCGGCCCTGACGAGGCCGTTTGGTTTACCAACGGCACGTCAATCGGCAGGATCACCCCAAACGGCGACGTCCGCCTCTACGCCGACCGAAGGATTACCGACCCGGCGGCGATTACGACCGGCCCTGACGGTGCCCTCTGGTTCGGCAACGACCAGACCATCGGCCGGATCACCACCACTGGCGACCTCCGCACCTACCGCATCTCGGAAGTTGCTCGCAGTTACAGCATCTTCGATATCACAGTCGGCCCTGACCGCGCTCTCTGGTTCACGACTGGCGCCGGCTTCGCGATCGGCCGGATGACGACCGACGGTCACGTTCGCACGTACACGAACCCGGACGTCTCTGACACCACAGGGATCGTGGCCGGCCCCGACGGCGCGCTCTGGTTCACAAACGGCGGGAACTCGATCGGCCGGATCACCACCGATGGCCACATCAGTACCGTCAACGATCCCAGCATCGGTAGCCCGTCCGGAATCACAGTCGGGCCCGACGGCGCCCTCTGGTTCACAAACACGATCGCAGATTCGATCGGCCGGATCACCACCAACGGAACCGTCACCAGCTACACGATCGACTACCCAACTAACGCGATCGTGACGACCCCATCCAACTGACCTCTTGCCCGATCTCGGGGTGGAGGCTAGAGAGGCGGCGGGGGTGGGATTCGAACCCACGGGGGCGCGAGCCCACAACGGTTTTCAAGACCGTCCCGTTCGACCGCTCCGGCACCCCGCCGCGGTTACCGGCTGACGGTAGCGGGAGCGCCGTACTCCCGCAGCACGTCGGGCACCGCGCCCTGGAAGTTCTCGAGGATGGCGAGCACGGTGCGGTCGGTCGTGGCGGTGCCGTTCAGCGTGTGCACCGGCTCGAGGCTCTTGCCGGCGCGGTAGCGGACGCCGAGCCGCCGTGCCTGGAAGTCGGTCGTGTTCGAGGTCGACGTCAGCTCGCGGTAGCGCTGCTGGAACGGGAACCAGCCCTCGCAGTCGTACTTCTTCACCGCGGGCGCGCCGAGGTCACCGGCGGCGACGTTGACGACGCGGTACGGGATCCGGAGCGCCTGCAGGATCTCCTCCTCGATCGCGAGCAGCCGCTCGTGCTCCTCCGCCGACGCCGACGGCTCGCAGAACGTGAACAGCTCGACCTTGTTGAACTGGTGCACGCGGAACATGCCGCGCGTGTCCTTGCCGGCGGCGCCGGCCTCGCGGCGGAAGTTGGTCGAGAACGCGGTGTAGCGGAGCGGCAGCTCTCCCAGCTCGAGCACGTCGCCCATGTGCAGCCCCGCGAGCGCCACCTCCGACGTGCCGGTGAGATAGAGCTCGTCGCTCTCGATCGCGTAGATGTTCGAGCGATCGGTCGGGAAGAAGCCGGTGCCGTACATCGCCTCTTCCCGGACGAGCACCGGCGGCAGCATCGGCGTATGGCCGTGCACGGCGGCGCGGTCGAGGGCGAACCGGTAGAGCGCGAGCGCGACGAGCGCGGTGTCGCCGATCAGGTAGCCAAAGCGCGCGCCGGAGAGCCTCGCGGCGCGCTCCATGTCGAAGCGGCCGATCTCCGTGTGCTCCTTCGGCTCGGCCAGCTGCGGCTGGTTGCCGACCCGGCGCACCTCGACCGCGTCCTCGTCGGTGAACCCGTCCGGCGCGGAGTCGTCGGGAGGGTTCGGTAGCTCGGCGAACAACGCGTCGCGCTCGGCCTCGGCCTGGGCGAGCTCCTGCTCGGCGCGCTGCAGCTCCTCCTTCACTGTGCGGAGCTCCTCGCGCTGCTCCGGCGTCGGCTTGCCCTTGAGCTTCGTGCGCGCGCGGAGCTCGTCGACGCGGGGAACGAGGCCGCGCCAGCGCTCGTCCGCCGCCAGCCAGCGATCGAAGACCTCGGCCGCGCCCTTGCGCGCGAGACGGCGCCGGAACTCATCCGGGTGGTTGCGGGCGGCGCGCGCGTCGATCATGAACGTGAGTCTAGGTACGCCTCGAGCAGGGCAGCGACGCCTTCGTCGTCCACGGAAGGGACGACGAGGTCGGCGCGCGCGACGATCTCCGGGTGGGCGTTCGCGACGGCGACGCCGAAGCCGGCCCAGTCGAGCAGCTCCCGGTCGTTCTCTCCGTCGCCGCACGCGACCGTTTGGGCCGCTGTGAAGCCGAGCCGGTCGGCGACGAACTGGAGCCCGGAGCCCTTGCTGACGGCGTGATTGGCGAACTCGAGGAAGTGCGGCAGCGACTTCGAGACGAAGAGCCGGCCGCGGAAGTGCGGTTTCAGCTCCGCCTCGAGCCCGTCGAGCGCCCACGGGTCGCCGACGGCGACGAGCTTCGTCGGGTCGGCGTGCAGCCACTCGTGCAGCGGCCCGACCGGATGGATCTCCAGGCCCTGGAAGTCCGCGTACGCGCGCGCCTCCGGCGTCACCTCGGCGACGTAGAGCAGGTCGTTCACGTAGCAGTTGACGTGGAAGCCGCGCGCGACGACCGTGTCGATCACCTCCAGCGCGAGCGGCAGTGGGATGGGAACGTGGCGCAGGAACTCGCCCGTGGTGGGGTCCGCGACGACCGCGCCCTGGTAGCAGATCACTGGATCGTCGAGGCCGGCCTCGACGACGTACGGGCGCACCGCGCGGAACATGCGTCCCGTGACGACGATCACGTGCACGCCCGCCGCGCGCGTCGCCGTGATCGCCGCGGCCGTGCGCGGGCGCAGGAGCGCGTCCTCGGCGACGAGCGTCCGGTCGAGGTCGCACGCGAACGCGCGGACGTCGCGCGGAAAGGTCGGCGGCAGCTCGAGCGCGCCTACGGGGTGCCGCCCGTCGACTTCACCACGTACGCGGCGACGTCGGCGATCTGCTGGGTGGTGAGCTTGCCCTGGAACGACGGCATCGCGTTCTTGCCCAGCGTGACGCGCGCCGTGGCGCGGCGGTAGCTCGGCTTTACCTGGTCGAGGTTCGGGCCGACGGTGC
>JBEKEH010000037.1:0-24645 GCA_050013935.1 Gaiellaceae bacterium
TGGCCTTGCCAAGGGCGACGGCGGACTCCAGCGCCGCGTGATCGCGGGCCGGAGACCCGGCGAACGTTGCCGGTCAGACCACTAGCGTCAGCCTCCGCGCGGCATGAAGATCTCCCTCGCGATCACGAGCCGCTGGATCTGCGAGGTGCCCTCGTAGATCTGGAACAGCTTCGCGTCGCGCATGAGCTTCTCCACCGGGTACTCCTTGATGTAGCCGTAGCCTCCGAAGACCTGCACCGCGTCCGTGGTCACCTTCATCGCCGTGTCGGCGGCGAAGCGCTTCGCGAACGACGAGTAGAGCGTCGCCTTGCGGCCGTAGCCCTGGTCGAGCATCCAAGCCGCCTGCCAGGTGAGCAGGCGGGCGGCCTCGATCTCCGTCGCCATGTCGGCGATCATGAAGTTCACGCCCTGGTGCATTGCGATGGGCATGTCGAAGGTGACGCGCTCCTTCGCGTAGGCGACCGAGTGGTCGTACGCGGCCTGCGCGACGCCGACGGCGCCGATCGCGGTGCCGGGGCGCGTAAAGTCGAGCGTCGCCATCGCGATCTTGAAGCCGTCACCCTCCTCCCCGATCCGGTTTGCCGCAGGGAGGCGCACGTCCTGGAGGGCGAAGGCCGAGGTGTCGGTGGCGCGCTGGCCCATCTTGTCGAGATGCTTCTCGATCGCCACGCCCGGCGCGTCCATCGGGACGATGAACGCCGACATGCCCTTGCTCGAGCCGTGCGGATCGGTCTTCGCGAACACGACCGTCCACGCCGCGTAGCCGGCGTTCGTGATGAACGTCTTCGAGCCGTTGAGGACGTAGTCGTCCCCGTCGCGCACTGCGGTGGTCTTCAAGGCCGCGACATCGGAGCCGGCGCCCGCCTCCGAGAGGCCGAACGAGCAGAGGATCGGCTCCTCGATGAGCGGCGGCAGCCAGGCGGCCTTCTGCTCCTCGCTGCCGAAGAGGATCACGGGGCCGGACCCGAGCCCGTTCGCCGAGATCGAGGTACCGATGCCGCTGCAGCCCCAGTTCAGCTCTTCGCCGACGAGCATCCCGTCGAACGACGAGAGGCCGAGCCCGCCGTACTCCTCCGGGACGTTCAGGTTCATCAGCCCGACCTCGTGCGCCTTCGCGATCACGTCGGCCGGGTGCTGCATCTTCTCGTCGTACTCGCGCTCCTTCGGGCGGATCTCCTTCTCGGCGAACTCGCGCGCGAGGTCGCGCAGCGCCTTCTGCTCGTCGGTCAGCGCGAACGACACGCCCGTGGCAGTTCCGTGCTCGATCGTCGTCATTCGTCTCCGTCCCTCAGCGATCGATTGACTAGTCAGTCAAGAGTCTAACGGCGCCCGTGTCCCGGTCAAAGCGGCCGTCTCAGGCGGCCGCGCCGGCGGGCGTGAGCGCCGTCGGCTCGCGCCGGCTGAGCGCGACCGCACCGGCGAGCACGAAGGCGAAGGCGGCCACGCGCGCGACGCCGCGCAAGCCGCCCGGAAGCGCCTCGCCGAAGAGCACCGTGCCGGCGAGGATCGGCAGCGCGTTCGTCCAGAGCACGGCGAGCCCGGCAGTCGAGAGACGGCCGCCGCGCTGGAACGCAAGCTGGAGGCAGACGAACGCCAGCCCGTGGCAGGCGAGCAGCCCCGGGACGAACAGGAGCCGCATGCCGCCCACGACGGCGGCCTTTGTGCCGACGTCGCCGGCGGCGTAGAGCACGCCGGCGGCCGTGCCGAGGCCCACGCCGGCGGGCAGTAGCTTCGCGGCGCCGGCGGCAGCGGCGACGGAGACGAGCATCCAGGCGGCGATCGCCGTTGCAGACCCGCGGCCCGCGGCCGGGTGCGACCCGAGCGACAGCCCGAGGAGCAGAAGACCGGTCAGCGCGGCGCCGATGCCGACGCGCTCCGCGGGGCGAAGGCGGCCGCCCCCGATCGCCAGCACGCCGATGCCGCCGGCCGACGCCGCCTGCACGAGCGAGAGCGGCGCGATCCGCAGCGCGACGACGTAGAGCACCCAGCCGCCGATGCCGGCGAAGAAGCCGAGCGACCAGGCGCCGCTCCGAAAGAGCGACTCCAGCGAACGCAGCGGCCGCCGCAACGAGAGCGGCGGGAGCGCGGACGCGGACGCGTGCTGCAGTCCGTAGCCGCCGTTGATCGCGACGGCGGACACGACCGCGAGGACGAGACCGAGCGCGATCACTGGAACGGAAGGTACGCCTCGGCGGCGAGTGCCGCGACGCCGACGCGCGGCAGGTCACGCCGCCGCTCGTAGACGACGAAGCGGCGCTGCCACGCAGGGAGGAACTTGCGGTTGAAGAGCAGCAGGTTGTCGAGCTGGAACCAGCCCTTCAGGCGCCGCAGCGTCGCCGCTTCGAGGCGCTGGGCAGCCGTCAGCTGCGCGTCCGGCGCGAGCAGCGACGCGAACGGCGAGAAGTTGAGCGACACGCGCCGGAAGCCGCGCAGGCGCGCCCACGAGATCGCCTCGCAGATCAACCACTCCGTGAACCCGTTCGGCACGTCGCGAAGCCGCGGCATCGACGAGAGCGACAGCGCGGAACCCGCGTGCGAGACGGCGAAGTGGAGAAACCCTCTCGGGCGGCCGCCGGCGTCGAAGCCGACCACGAAGGCCGCATCGTCGTCGCCGAGCCGGAAGAGCGTGTCGAGCGCCATCACGAAGCCGCGCTCCGGCGTGTCGCCGCGCCACACGCGCGCGATGGTCTCGAGCTCGGCGCGCATCGTCGCGTCGATCTCGCTCGGCCGCAGGACCCGCGCCTCGAACCCGGCCGCGTGCAGCCGGTGGACCGACTGCCGCACCTTGCGGATCGGTCGGCCTTCGAGCGTGAACGCCTCTGTGTCCACCACCGCCTCGTCACCGTGGTAGAGCGAGCGCAGGCCAAGCGTGCGGTACAGGTCGAGACATCCTTCCGACACCCCGAGCACCGCGACTCGCCAGCCGCGCTCGTGCGCGAAATCGAGGAAGCGCCGCACGAGCTCGCACCGAGCTTCTGCGCGCCCGATCGGATCACCCGACACTATCGCGACGCCGCCGACGACGCGGTAGGCGAGGAATACCGACTCGTCCTCCGAGAAGAAGTACGACTTGTCAGCCCGCAACGCGAAGGGCGCCAGCGTGTCCGCTCCCCAGATCGTGACCAGCCGGCGCACGAGCGCGAGCTCATGCGTGCCGCAACGCAGGCGGTAGCGCCAGGGAGCGAGCCACTCCGCGAGGACGAGCCCGAGCGATCCCCAGCCGAGCAGGAAGACCGAGAGCGGGAACCAATCGGCGACGGGCCCGTTCAGATGATCGGCGCCTCGGAAGCTCAGGCCCGCGAGCGCGCGCCCGGTCACGTGCAGCGCGAACGAGGTCGTGTACGGCTCGTCGGCCATCAGCCGATTGACCCAGAGCGTGACGAGCCCGTAGGCGACGACCGCGGCGGACAGCACGACGGCGTGCAGCAGCACGCGCGGCCTCGAGGACGGGTCGCCGCGCAACTGGAAGTCGCCGCGACGCGCGAGCAGCACGACGACCGCGACGCCCGTGACGATCGCACCCTGATCGAACCGGCGCTCGACGTGCAGCGCGAGCAGGGCGGAGAGCAGGACGATCGCAATCTGCCACGCGCGCCGGTTTCCGCGTGCGAGGCTCCGCGCCGTCACGACGAGCGCGGCTGCGAGAGGCACGACGAGCGCTTTCGAGAGTCCGTGCACGTGCGCGGCGTCGAGCCCCGTGACGAGTGAGCGGCGATGCTCCGGGAAGAGCGCGTCCACGGCCGCGAGCAGCCCGACGCCCGCGACGATCCACGCGAGCGCGAACCGTGCGCGCGGTTGAGCGGAGCGGCGCGGTCCCGCGAGCAGCGCGCCCGCGATGCCCGCGAGCACCGCCGGGATGACGACCGCCTGCTCGGCGCCTGCGGCATGAAAGGCCTGGTGCGCGGGGATCTGCCGGACGACGAGGATCGAGACGCCGTTCAACGCGTACAGCCAGGCGCCGACCGCAGGCCCGAGCAGCAGGCCCGCCGTCAGCCGTTCGGCCCGGGCCCAGCGGGCGAGCAGCCCGAGCAGGACGGCGGCGGCTCCCCAGACGGCGAGGTAGAGCGGCACCGGAACGCTGCCGTGCTGCGACAGCTCGTCGAGCGGCAGGGCGTCGTGCACGACGGGGCCCGGCAGCGAGACGAGGGGCCGGAGGATGTACAGCCAGCCGGTCGCAGTGGCGACGACGCCCAGCGCGAGCACCGAGGCGGCGCCGGAGCGCGCAGCCCTAGCCACGGCCGAGCCTCGCCGCTGCGGCCGTGTAGGCACCACGCGCGTTGCCGCGCCAGATCGCCCAGTTGTGGCCGCCGTAGACCTGGAAGTACCGGTGCGGGAGTCGCGCGACGCTGAGCTCGCGGGCGAAGGCCGCGTTCTGCCGGCGAAGCGGATCGGTCGATCCGGAGTAGAACCAGAAGAACGTGCCGAGCTTGCGCAGCTCGGGCGCGACACGCGGGAGGAGCCGGCGCGGATCGTTCCGCGCCAGGAGCTGCAGCTTCGAGCCGAAGATCGCGCGTAGGCGGTCGGGGCGTTGATAGCCCGACCAGCTCTCCACGACCGAGAACTCGCGCGGATGGTGGAGCGCGATGTCGATCGCGCCGTAGCCACCCTCCGACAGGCCGCCGATCGCCCGGCCCGATGCGCGCGCGATCGTGCGGAAATGCGTGTCGACGTAGCGCACGAGGTCGCGCGCGACGAAGGTCGCCCAGCCGTCCTTCGGCGAGACGCCGTTCACCCACTCTTCGTCCATGAACGTGCTGGTCGAGCCGAACGGCATCACGAGGATGAGCGGCTGCGCCCGGTGCCGCGCGGTGAGCACGTCGTCGACGATCCCCATCTGCACCGTCTGGAGGAAGGCGAGCGGCCGGCCGGGGAAGCCGTGCAGCAGGTAGAGCACCGGATAGCGGCGGCGCGGATGCAGCGCGTAGCCCGACGGGAGGTAGACGTAGGCCTCCTGGCTGCGCCCGCCCAGCGCCGCGCTCGGGACGAGCACTCGCCGCACCGTTCCCGCCTGCTTCACGAACGCCGGCTCACGCGGCGGGGCGAAGCCGCGGTACGAGAGGTAGTTGTCGAGGTAGCTGCGAACGCCGAACAGGCCGATAGTCACGAAGGCGGCCAGCGCGGCGGCGCCTCCAGCCGCCACGCGGAACCCCGGGTGCCTGAGCGCCGTGGCCACAGCCAGGGTGTACCGTCATGACGTTAAGCGCACGTTGCGCGTTGATTGTGCATCCACAATGAAGAAAGCCGCGCTCGTCGTCCTGACAGGCGTCGCGCTCGCGGCGGCCGCCGCCGCGGTGGCTTCGACGCTGCTCCAGCGGCGGCAGGACGCCTCGTTCCACTCGGTGGCGCTGGGCGCCACGCTCCACTACGAGGTCTACCTGCCTGCCGATTACACCACGAGCCGGAAGCGCTATCCGGTCGTCTACTTCCTGCACGGGCTCCCGTCGACGAGCACGGCCTACCAAGGCGTCGGCTTCGTGGAGACCGCGCTCGACAAGGTCGGCCGGTCGGCGATCCTCGTCGTGCCCCAGGGTGCCCGGACGGACGACACGGATCCCGAGTACCTCGACCGGGGCCCCGGCGAGGAGTGGGATACCGCAATCGCGGACGAGCTGCCGCGGGTCGTCGACAGCCGCTTCCGCACGATTCGCTCGCGCAGCGCGCGCGCGCTCGTGGGGGTCTCCGCCGGCGGTTATGGGGCCATGCACCTTGCGCTAGATGCAGTTCCCAGAGACGTTGTTGACGGTCGGCTGAGGCCGTAACGTCAGCGAGCCCTCCTAAGGTTCGCGGCTGTCGAAGGTCGCTACCAGAAGGAGGGCTCGATGAAGTTGCATGGTAGTGCCGCTCTCAGCCGGCGCCTGTGGCAGCGCTACGCGCCGGCGTGGCTTTCGCTCGCGCTCGCACATCTCGCCTCGGCGCACTAGGCAGCGGGCTACGATGAGCGGGTGGCCGCCACCGCGAAGCCCACGACGCTCGATCCGCACGACTTCCTGGCGATCGACGCGCTCCTCGACGAGGAGGAGCGGGCGATCCGCGACACGATCCGGCAGTTCGTGCGCGAGCGGGTCCTGCCGGACGTCGGCGA
This sequence comes from Gaiellaceae bacterium, assembly GCA_050013935.1. Lineage (GTDB taxonomy): Bacteria > Actinomycetota > Thermoleophilia > Gaiellales > Gaiellaceae > Palsa-739. The sequence continues at coordinate 6,083 of JBEKEH010000037.1, forward strand.
GTGGTTCGAGCAGGGGATCCTGCCCGGCGAGCTCGCGAAGGAGCTCGCGCAGCTCGGCCTCTTCGGCATGCATCTCGAGGGCTACGGCCTGCCGGGCGCGAGCTCCGTCGCCTACGGGCTGACCTGCATGGAGCTCGAGGCCGGCGACGCCGGCGTGCGCAGCCTCGTCTCCGTCCAGGGCTCGCTCGCGATGTTCGCGATCTTGCGCTGGGGCTCAGAGGAGCAGAAGCAGCGCTGGCTGCCGGCGATGCACGAGGGCGACGTCATCGGCTGCTTCGGGCTAACGGAGGCCGACGCGGGCTCCGATCCGGGCTCGATGCGCACGCAGGCGCGCCGCGACGGCTCGGACTGGATCCTCAACGGCTCGAAGATGTGGATCACGAACGGGACGATCGCCGACATCTCCATCGTGTGGGCGCGCACCGACGAGGGCAGGATCAACGGCTTCATCGTCGAGCGCGGCACGCCGGGCTTCGAGGCGCCGGAGATGCACCACAAGCTTTCGCTGCGCGCTTCCGTCACGTCGGAGCTCGTCCTCCACGACGTGCGCGTGCCCGAAGAGAGCCGCTTCCCCGAGGCCTCGAGCCTGCGCGCCCCGCTCTCCTGCCTCGACGAGGCCCGTTACGGGATCGTCTGGGGCGCGGTCGGCTCGGGCCGCGCGTGCTTCGAGGCGGCGCTCGACTACGCGAAGGAGCGGATCGTCTTCGGCAAGCCGATCGCGGCGTACCAGCTCACGCAGCAGAAGCTCGCCGAGATGGCGCTCGAGGTGAACCGCGGCTCGCTCGTCGCCCTGCACCTCGGCCGGATGAAGGACCAGGGAACGCTTCGCCCGGAGCACGTGAGCATGGGCAAGATGGGCAACGTCCGCGGCGCGCTCGAGGTGGCGCGCTCGGCGCGCTCGGTGCTCGGCGCGAACGGGATCACGCTCGAGTATCCGGTGATCCGCCACATGAACAACCTCGAGTCGGTCCTCACGTACGAGGGGACGCACGAGGTGCACACGCTCGTCGTCGGCGGCGCGCTGACCGGCGAGAACGCGTTCCGCGCCTAGGATTCCCCTTCCCAGTAGTCGAGCGGCTCGTTGCGCAGCATCACGGCCTCGCGGCCGCGCGCCCAGATCTGCAGCTTGCCGCTGTCGGGGTAGCCCGCGACGGCGAGCGGCGCCTTGCTCGACCCGATGAGCACGCGGAAGAGCTAGGGCCACAGCTTCTCGCCGGGCGGCACATCGTAGAGCGACGCGCCGAGCCGCGCCGAGCCGGCCGCCGACCATCGTGCGCCGAGGGCGGTAGCCCCGCCGCTCCTCCGCGTCGTCGAGGACGGGCTCGAGCAGGTTGGAGATTCAGAACCCGACCCCCTCCGGCGGCGGCAGCGGGCTCGTGGCGAGCCCGGGGCGAGCCGGGCCCGCGTTGTACTCGGACGGCGCGACGTCGTTCGGCTCGTCCGAATAGAAGACGCTCGCGAGCCGCTGGATCTGGCGGCGGCCGCAGCCGAGCTCGGACTGCCCGCCGCCGTACATGCGGATGCCGCGTTGCTCGCACGCCTCCATGCACGCGAGGAGCTTCCGGACGGTGCCGAAGCGCGACGGCTTCACGTTCAGCCAGTGCGGCGCGAGCGGCAGGCCGTCGAGGTCGGCGAGCGAATGGACGGGCGCGTCGAAGCTGAGCCGCTCCTCGGCGCCGTGCAGCGCCTCACGGCAGCCGTCCTCGAGCCACGGATCCTCGATCACGACGCCGGGGAAGGCCTCGACGACCGCGCGGTAGAGCTCGGGGTCCGGCACGAGGTCGACCGTCGTGCCGCGGTAGTACGCCTTCAGGTCGACCACGCGCACGCGGTCGTAGGCGGCGAGCTGCGCCATCCGCTCGCCGTCCCAATCCTCCTGCACGTCGAGCTTGAACTCGAGCTCCGGATTGAGCTCGAGGTACGGCTCGATTTCCGACCGCGTCGACGCCACGAACCGCACCGGCGCGTAGGCCCGGCCGACGAGCTCGGCGAGCGAGCGCCCGGCGCGGCGCAGGCCGAGGTCGAGCGCCGCGCTCTCGAAGGCCCAACGGCGGTAGTCGCGAGACGCGTGCATCCCCGGCTCCTCGAGCCAAAGCTCGAGCTCGTCCAGCCGGCGCGAGAAGTCGTCGAGCGTCCACAGGCCGGCGAGCGGCGCATCGGCCGGGAAGCGGTCGTGGTCCTCGGCCGTGTACGTCACGTCCTCGCCCTCCCCGCTCTCGCCGTCTCCCTCCAGCACGACCGTCGTGGTCACGCGCCTCCAGCCGCTCGGCGTCACGAGCTCCCGGCGCTGCAGCCCGTAGTCGTCGATGCGGAACTCGAGGCCGGCCAGGGAATCCCAGAGCGGCATACTCCGAGCATATGAGCCGGGCGCTCATGTGCGCAGCAGTGCTCCTCCTCTGTCCGGCGGCGGCAGCCGCGGCGCTGCCGCGCGCCGGGACGCTCGTGCCGGGACAGTCGCTCGGCGGCGTCCGGCTCGGCCAGACCGCTGTGCAGGTGCGCGCGGAGCTCGGGAGCTCGTACGGTGTCTGCCGCGGCTGTGCGCGCACGACCTGGTACTTCACGTATCGGGCGTTCGACCGGCACGGGCTCGCCGTGGAGCTGACGAAGGGGCGCGTGTCCGCCGTGTACACGCTGTGGCAGCCGTCAGGCTGGCGCGCGCCGCACGGACTCCAGCTCGGCGCGGTGGAGGCGCAGATCACGGTGCTCGCCGGGATCCTCGTTCCGACACCGTGCTCCGGCTACAAGGCGCTCGTGCGCGACGGCCGCACGGTGCGCACCGTGTACTACGTCGTCGACGGAAAGCTGTGGGGCTTCGGGCTCCTGCGCGCCGGCGAGAGCCCCTGCCGATGATCGAGCTCGACGACGTGCAGGCCGCGGCGCACCGCCTGCACGGCGTCGCGAAACGCACGCCCGTGCTCACCTCCCGCACGCTCGACGGCGTCGTCGGCGCGTCGGTGCACGTGAAGGCCGAGTGCTTCCAGCGCGGCGGCGCGTTCAAGTTTCGCGGCGCATACAACAAGATCTCGTCGCTTCCGGAGGACGTCCGCGCCCGAGGCGTGCTCGCGTACTCGTCCGGCAACCACGCACAGGCCGTCGCGATCGCTGCGCAGCTGCTCGGGACGCGCGCGACGATCCTCATGCCCGAGGACGCGCCGGCGGCGAAGCTCGACGCCACTCGCGGCTACGGCGCGGACATCGTCCCGTACGACCGGTGGGCCGAGAGCCGCGAGGAGATCGGCGCGCGCCTCGCCGAGGAGCGCGGCCTCGCACTCGTCAAGCCGTACGACGATCCGCTCGTGATGGCCGGCCAGGGAACGACGGCGCTCGAGCTGCTCGAGGACGCGCCCGAGCTCGACCTGCTCGTCGCGCCGATCGGCGGCGGCGGGCTGATCGCCGGCTGCGCTACCGCCGCGAAGGCCGTGCGACCGGAGATCCGCGTCATCGGCGTCGAGCCCGAGGCGGGCGACGACACGCGGCGCTCCCTCGCGGCCGGAGAGCGCGTGCGCATCGACGTGCCGCGCACGATCGCCGACGGCCTGCAGACGACGGAGCCCGGCGAGCTCACGTTCGAGGTGAACCGCCGGCGCGTCGACGGGGTCGTGACCGTCACCGACGCCGAGATCCTCGACGCGATGGCGTTCCTCTTCGACCGGCTGAAGATCGTCACCGAGCCGAGCGGTGCCGCCGGCGTTGCGGCACTGCTCGCGGGACGCGTCGACGCGAAGGGCGCGCGCGTCGGCGTCGTCGTCTCGGGCGGGAACGTCGGCGTCGCCCGCTTCGCCGAGCTGCTCGGCCGTCGCTGAGAAGGCTAGAGCGGCGACGCCGCCGGGGCCGGCGCGAACCCGGCGCAGACGACGTCGACGAGCGTGGACTCCGCGGTTGCGACCGCCTCGTCGCCGTCGGGCTCCTGCCCGAGCACCCAGCCGGTCAGCAGCTCGTCGATGCCGCCGTAGAAGATGATGCCGGCGAGCCGCGGGTCGAGGTCCGCGCGGAACTCCCCCGTCTGCTGGCCGCGCTCGACGATCCGCTGGATCGCCTCGATCGGCTTCACGAGCTCGCCGATCCGCTCCTGCACCTCCGGGCTGCGCGCGATCTCGCGCACGAGCACGCGCACGACGTCCGGATCGTGCCGCCACGTGCGCAGGAGGATCGCCGCGACGTGACGGAGCTGCTCGCGCGCCGGCTCGCCGGACTCCTCGACGGCGTGGATCCGCTCGAGCAGGGTCGCCCAGTTCTCGCGGAAGATCGTCTCGAGCACCTCGTCCTTCGAGGAGAAGTAGTGATAGAGCAGGCCGTGTGCGACCCCGGCCTCCTCGGCGATGTCGCCGACGCGTGACGTGTGGAAGCCCTTGTGAGCAAAGACGCGCACGGCAGCGTCGAGGATGATGCGCCGCTTCTCCTCTGCTACGGTCGAACGCTCGCCCAAAGCGGTGGAAGGGTAGTGGTAGCGTCGCCCGGGATGCAACGGCCGCTCGCCGGAATGCTCGTCGTCGACCTCACCCGCTACCTGCCGGGGGCGTTCGCGACGGCAGAGCTGCTGCGCCTGGGCGCGCGCGTCGTGAGGATCGAGCAGCCCGGGGGCGACCCGATGCGCGCGACGGCCCCCGGCTGGTTCGACGCGCTCAACGCCGGCAAGGAGTCCGTCGTCTGCACGCTGCCGGGCGAGGCCGGGTTCGCACGGGCGCTGCTCGAACGGGCGGACGTCGTTCTGGAGTCGTTTCGGCCCGGCGTCGCGGAGCGGCTCGGCGTCGGCCCCGAAGCTGCTTCCGCGCGCACGGTCTACTGCTCGATCACGGGCTTCGGGCTCGGGGGACGCCACGAGCAGCGGGCGGGCCACGATCTCAACTATCTCGGGTGGGCAGGCGTGCTCGAGGACACGGCTCCCGCGTGGCCGCCGGTGCAGATCGCGGATCTCGCCGCCGGAGCCCTCGGAGCGGTGACTGAGGTGCTCGCGGCGCTGCTCCAGCGCGAGCGCACGGGCCGCGGGCTGCACGTCGTCGTCTCGATGACGCACGGCTCGCACCGGCTCGCCGCCCACCGCCTCGCCGGTGAGCCGCGGCCCCGTCTGCTGACCGGCGGACTCGCCTGCTACCGGATCTACGCGACCGCAGACGGACGGTGGCTGACGGTGGGCGCGCTCGAACCCGTGTTCTTCGCGCGCCTGTGCGAGCTGCTGGGGCGGCCCGACCTGGCGGAGCGGCAGTACGACGGCGCACAGGAGGAGCTCGCTGCCGGGCTCACGGCGATCTTCGCGTCGCGCCCGCTCGCCGACTGGCTCGCGCTCTTCGACGGCGAGGACGTCTGCGTGGCGCCGGTGGCAACGCTGGCCGAAGCCGAGGCCGATCTCGGCACGCCTCCTCCAGGTCGCGCACCGGCGCTCGGCGAGCACACGGAGGCCTGGAGCGCGGAGCTCGGCGCGTGGTAGCCGCTTTCGCCTCGGCCGCGGCGATCCGTCCCGAGCCGCGCGACGCGCGCCTGCTCGTCGAGACGGGCGGCGTGGTCGTCGCCGTCGCGCCCGACGGCTCGCGCCGGAATCTGCTCTCCAACGCCGCGGACGCCGCGTACTCGCCGGACGGGACGCTCGTCGCCTTCGTCCGGCGCGGCGACCTCTGGCTCGCGAACGCCGATGGCAGCGGCCAGCGCCGCCTCGCGCGAACGCCCGACGTCGACGAATCGGGCCCGGCGTGGCTCCCGGATGGCAGCGCGATCGTCTACACCGCACGAGTGAACGGCGCGCGGCAGATCCGGCTTCTCTCGCTGCCGACCGGGCCGTCGCGACGCATCGCCGCAAGCGACACGGAGGAATACGCGCCCGCGATCTCCCACAGCGGCCGCCTCGCGTTCGTCTCGTGGCGCAGCGGCGCACCTACGGTCTACGTCGCTCAGACGAACGGCGTCGGTGCCGCCGCCTTCGACACGACGGCGCCGGCGACGCCCCCGGTGGACATACGCGACCTGGCGTGGTCGCCGGACGGTAGCCGCCTCGCGTACACCGTGCAAGCGGAGGACGGCTCGACGGAGGTGGTCGTCGACGACGGAACGACGCAGACGCCGCTGTCGGCTGCGCCCGCGCGGGACGAGCATCCGGTGTGGGCGCCGGACGGCTCACGAATCGCGTTCGATGACGGCGCGGGCAACCTCGTCTCCCTCGCGGCCGACGGCTCCGGCCGGCGTGCGCTCGGCCTCGGCCAGCCGCTCGACTGGCGCGTCGTCCCGGTCGGGCGTCCGCTCTTCCCGAACCTCGTGCAGCGGCCGCCCAGCGGGCTCGTCGTCACGCGCAGCCCGCTCGGCCGGTGGCTGCTCGGCTTCACCTCGATGGTCGACAACCGCGGGCCGGGCATCCTCTGGATCCGCGGCACGCGCGCACCGGGCGCGCACGTGATGCAGGTCCGCCAGCTCGTCAAGCTCGCGGGCGGCGGCACACGTGCGCTCCCCGACTCCGGTCAACTCCACTACGCCGTCGCGCCACCGCACTATCACTGGCACTTCATCGGCTTCGACCGCTACGAGCTGCGCCGCGCCGCCGACTACGCGCTGCTCGTGCGCGACCACAAGAGCGGCTTCTGCCTCGCCGACCACTACGGCACCGCGCGCGGCGTGCCGCACGGGCCGCCCCGGTTCCTCGGCAACTGCGCCCAGTTCCATCCGTTCGCGCGCTCGGTCGAGGAGGGCTCCTCGGTCGGCTACACCGACCGCTACCCCGCGTTCTTCCACGGCCAGGCCCTCGACGTGACGCACGTGCCGCCGGGCCGCTACTGGCTCGTACACCGCGTGAACGCCGACTTCCACCTGCGCGAAGAGCACTATGGCGACGACGCCGCGTCGCTACTCGTGCAGATCTCGTGGCCCGCCGGCCGGAACGCGGCGCCGCGGGTGACGACGCTGCGCGTTTGCGCACGCGAGCGCTGCTAGTCCGAGCCGTCGTCCTTCTTCGACCCGCCGCCGAGCGCGCCCCCGATCTTCCCGAGCGCCTGCTGGAACTCGGCCGGGATGATCCAGACCTTGTTCGACTCGCCCTGCGCGATCTGCGGCAACGCCTGCAGGTACTGGTAGGCGAGCAGCTGCGGGTCCGGGTTGCCCTCGTGGATGGCGCCGAAGACGGTGCCGATCGCCTTCGCCTGGCCCTCGGCTTGGAGGATCGTCGCCTGCCTCTGGCCCTCGGCGCGCAGCACCGCGGCCTGCTTCTCGCCCTCGGCCGTGAGGATCGCCGACTGCTTCTGCCCTTCCGCCTGGAGGATGGTGGCCCGCTTCTCGCGGTCGGCGCGCATCTGCTTCTCCATCGAGTCCTTGATCGACGCGGGCGGGTCGATCGCCTTCAGCTCGACGCGGTTGACGCGGATCCCCCACTTCCCGGTCGCCTCGTCGAGCACGCCGCGGAGCTGGCCGTTGATCTCGTCGCGCGACGTGAGCGTCGTCTCGAGCGCCATGCCGCCGATCACGTTGCGCAGCGTCGTGACGGTGAGCTGCTCGATCGCCTGGATGTAGTTGGCGATCTCGTACGTTGCCGACTTCGGGTCGTTGACCTGGAAGTAGATGACGGTGTCGATGTTGACGACGAGGTTGTCCTCGGTGATCACCGGCTGCGGTGGGAACGACACGACCTGCTCGCGCAGGTCGAGCAGCGGTCGCAGCCGGTCGACGAACGGCACGACAAGCGCCAGCCCGGGGCTCAGCGTGCGGTGATAGCGGCCGAGCCGCTCGACGATACCGGCGCGCGCCTGAGGAACGATGCGCACCGTGCGCGCAAGCACGGCGAGGACGAGGACGGCGACGATGACTACGACGATCAGACCCACCATGGGAGCTCCTTTGGTTTTACTGGCACACGAGCGCCGTCGCGCCCTCGATCTTCACGACCTCGACCTGCGCTCCCGGCTCCAGCACCTCATCGGGCATGTAGGCGCGCGCTGTCCACTCCTCGCCGCCGATCCGGACGCGCCCGCCCTGGGCGTCGACACGCTGGAGCACGATGGCATGCGCACCTTCGAGCGCAGCAGCGCCGGTCCGGATCGCGACCGGCATCCGCAGGTGCGCCCGCGCGATCGGGCGCAGGAGTGCGAGCGACGCAAACGAGGCGCCGACGAAGACGACCAGCTGCAGCCAGACCGCCGCGCCGATGACCGCCGCCAGCGCTGCGGTCACGGCCGCGATGGCGACCGGGCCGAGGAAGAAGAGACCGGGCGTGAAGACTTCGCCCACAGCGAGCAGCACCGCCGCGATCGCCCAGGCAAGCCAGGCTGCCATGAGTCACAGTCTAGGCAGACCGAGCGCTTCTGGGAGCGCGAATAGATCGGCGATGCGCGGCTCGAACGCCGGATGCCGGCCGAGGCGGTCGAGCAGCACCGCCCGCATGCCGAGCGCAAGCGCCCCCTCGATGTCGTCCTCGATCACGTCTCCGACCATCGCCGCCTCTCCGGGCTCGACCTCCAGCAGGTCCAGGACTGCACGGAAGATCGACGCGTGTGGCTTCGTCTTCCCGTGGTGGAAGGAGCTGATGCCGGCGTCCACCTCGAGCGCATGGTGGCGCGCGAACTCGTGGATGTCACGCGCGGAGTTGGAGACGAGGCCGAGCTTCAGACCCGCGCGCCGGAGCTCCTCGAACACCGGGGCGACGTCCTCGTAGAGCTCGAAGTTCTCGTGCCGCTCCCAGCTGCGCGTGATCTCGACGGCGCAGGCGTGCGACGCGGGCTCCGTACCGCCCATGCCGAGCACGATCGCCTCGCTGAACGCAAACCAGATCTCGTCGTCGTGCTCGAAGTCCGGGTGGTGCCTCAGATGGACGAGCGCCGCCTCGCGCGCGTCCTCGTAGCCGGACGGGTCGAGCATGAGGCCGTGTCGCTCGCCGGCGCGGACGTAGCCGTCGGGGCCGAGCTCGGGGCCGGGGCGGGCGAGCGTGAAGTCGACGTCGAAGAGGACGGCGCGGAGCGGCACGCGCGGCAGCCACTCGTCGAGCGTCAGACCTGCGTCGGCCACCGATATGCGTCGGCCTGCCGGTTCGCAAGCGACGGCAGCTTCGCGCGGATCTCGCGCAGCCGCCCGCGGTCGAGCTCTGCGGCGATCACGGTCTCCTCGTCCGGCGCCTGGGCGAGCACGATGCCCCACGGGTCGACGATCAGCGAGCGGCCGTACGCCGGCTTGCCCGGGAGCGTTTCGCCGACCTGCCCGGCCGCGGCGACGTAGTACTGGTTCTCGATCGCGCGCGCCCGCAGCAGGACGTGCCAGTGGTCCTTCCCCGTGGGCGTGGTGAAGTGCGCAGGCACGGTCGTGAGCTCCGCGCCCTCGAGCGCGAGGATGCGGTACAGCTCCGGGAAGCGGACGTCGTAACAGACGGTGAGCCCGACCCGCCAGTCCTCGACGCGCGCCACGACGGGCTCCGTCCCCGGTTCCTCAGCCTTGGACTCGCGGTAGACGTGTCCGCCGACCTCGACGTCGAAGAGATGGATCTTGCGGTAGACGGCGGCGAGCCCGCCCTCCGGGTCGAAGACGCAACTCGTGTTCGAGAGCTTCTCGCGGCCCTCGCGGCGTTCGGTGATCGAGCCGCCGACGAGCGTGACGCCGAGCGTCCGCGCCCAGCGCGACATGGCCTCGATCGAAGGGCCGCCCTCGAGCAGCTCGGCGCCGGCGCGGTAGTCGTCGGCAGAGCCGATCAGATTCCACTTCTCGGGCAGCACGACGAGATCGGCGCCGGTCGACGCGGCGCGCGCGACGAGCGCCTCCGCGCGCTCGAGATTCGCGGCCTTGTCCTGCCGGCTCGTCATCTGCACGCAGGCGACGCGGATCCGGTCGGGCATAGCGGTCTCACGCTACCCTATGGGCCGCAACCCGGGGTGTGGCGCAGCCTGGTAGCGCGCTCCGTTCGGGTCGGAGAGGTCCCCAGTTCGAATCTGGGCACCCCGATTTAGGCGGCCGGCGCCGCTTCGCGGGGCCGGCCGGGGTTTTGGGTTGTGCTTCGCAGAGCGGAGGCCGCGAGAAGCGCTACGCGCTTCTCGCGGGTTGGGTTGTGCTTCGCAGAGCGGACGGCGGCGGAGCCGCCGCCCTCTTGCCCTGGCGTGAGCGATCGGTTGTCGTGGCGCGGGCGGTGGTGGCTACGCCATCCCCGCCCGCGTGGGGTCGGCCTCCGGCTACGGCGGCTTCGCCCGCCGTAGCCTCCGGCCCTTGGGTGGGCGTAGTCGAGACGTTCAAAGCGCTCAGCCGAAGCCGTAGGTGCCGGGGAGGCGCTCGGTCAGCAGGCGCACGAGCAACGCCGCCGGGAGGCCGACGACGTTCAGGTAGTCGCCTTCGACGCGCTCGACGAGCGCGGCGCCGCGGCCCTGGATCGCATAGCCGCCCGCGCGGCCCTTCCACTCGCCGGCTTCGACGTACACGGCGACGTCCCGCGGCGTGAGCGCGCGGAAGGTGACGAGCGTCGCAGCGGCCCCGACCGCCTCCCAGTCGGACGTGCGCAGGCACAGGCCCGACACGACCGCGTGCGTCCGGCCCGACAGCACCGCGAGCATCTGCTCGGCCTCCTTCGCGTCGGCCGGCTTCCCGAAGATCCGCCCGCCGAGCACGACCGTCGTGTCCACGCCGAGCACCGGCCGGCCGCCCGCCTCGCCGGCGACCGAGCGCGCCTTCCCACGTGCGTGGTCGCACACGAGCTCCACCGCGTCCGCCTCGGGCGGATCGTGCTCCTCGTAGTGCGGCGGCGCGACCTCGAACGGGATCCCGAGCTGCTCGAGGATCGCCCGCCGCTGCGGAGAGGTCGACGCGAGCAGCAGCGCGGGCGCGCTCACGCGTTCGCCTTGCGCGCGACCCAGACCTCCTCCGCCGGCCACTGCCGGGCCCACTCGGGCGTGACGAAGTCGTAGAAGACATGCTGCGCCGCGTCGGCGGGAGCTTGAAGCTCGATCAGGTCCTCGATCGTGAAGCCGTTGCTGCGCAGCAACCGGATCCAGTCGCCGTGGGCGAGATGGAACTCGACGCCCACCTCGTCTGGCCACTCGAACCGGTACATGCCGAACTGCGGCCGGTGCAGACGCTCCTCGACCGGGCCCGTGCCGGGGGAGCAGAGAATCACGAGCGTCGAGTTGCGCAGGAAGACCAGCCGGCCGCCGGGACGCAGAAGCCGCGCCGCTTCCGGCACCCAAAGGTACGGGTCCGCCCAGATCGAGGCGCCGTACTCCGAGACGGCGAGGTCGAACGACGCGTCCGGGAGCGGGACCCGCTCGCCCGGCGCCTCGATCAACGGGAACACGATCCCCGTCTCCGCCTGCAGCCGGCGTGCCGTCGCGAGCTGCGCGGGCGTGGGGTCGACGCCGACCGGGCGCGCGCCGAGCTTGGCGAGCCTCGCCGCGAAGTACGCCGTGCCGCAGCCGAGCTCGACCACGTCCAGGCCCGCGACGTCGCCGAGCGCACCGACCTGCGCCTCCGGGATGCCCCACAGCCCCCAGGTGACGCCGTCGCGCGCCCACGCCTGTGCCGCACGCCCGTCGGTGTACTCGGCGTTCGCCTCCGTCCAGCTCTGGACGTTGCGCGTGACCGAGTCCGGCTCAGGCCAGCTCATCGGCGGAGAACCAGAGCGCGACCTCGCGCTCGGCCGACTCCGGCGAGTCGGAGCCGTGCACGAGGTTGTCCGGCATCGACATCGCAAGATCCCCCCGGATCGTCCCCGGCTCGGCGTTCGCAGGATTGGTCGCGCCGATCGTCTTCCGCATCACCGCGATCGCGCCCTCGCCTTCGACCACGAGCGCCCACGTCGGCCCCGACGTGATGAACTCCACCAGCTCCGCGAAGAACGGCTTCTCCCTGTGCTCCGCGTAATGGCGCTCGCCGAGCTCGCGGCTCACCGTCAGCAGCTTGCCCGCGCGGATCGTGAAGCCGCGCCGCTCGATCCGGCCGAGGATCTCGGCGGCAAGGCGGCGCCGGACGGCGTCGGGCTTGATCAGGATGAGCGTCCGCTCCACGGCCACGGGGCGGCAGTGTAGTCGCCCTTGCTATTCGGAGTGCAGCTTGCGCTGCGCCTGGAGCAACGGCGTCGTCACCACGGTCGGCTCGATCGACGTCTCGCAGAACGGGCAGACCTGCCACAACGCCTCGAGCGGCGCCTTGCAGTTCGCGCACGCCTGCTTGAGCTTCGTCGTGCAGATCGGGCAGACGAGGAAGCTCGCGTCGACCTCTGAGCGGCAGACCGGACAGTAGAGGTCCCGCTTCGAGAGCCTGTCCTCCATCGCCCGGATCTCGAGCTCGCGCTCGCGCACGTCCTCGAGATATTCCGGCGGCCGGAACAGCATGTAGATGAACGGCCCCACGTACGGCGGCACGAGCCCGAGCAGCGTCGCCATGCCGACCAGCCACGGATCCTCGACGCGGCGCCGCGCGTCCTTGTACACCCAGTACGCGAACGCGATCCAGAAGACGACCGCGAAGAAGATCAGCAGGTTCCGGATCACGAGCCAGGTGCCGGAATTGAAGAAGCTTGCGATCGCGGACGCGGTCACAGGAGGACGCGTCCGATCAGGTAGCCGGCGGCAAACGCCCCGCCGACGATCACCACGAGGACGAGCCCCGCGACGGCGAAGATGCTCAGCTTCTCAACCACGCCATGGGTTGTAACTCTGGGCATTGAGCTCGGCAAGAAGATAGAGGGAGCCCGTGACGAGAACCGCGCCCGCCGGCCCCGCCAGGGCGAGCGCGCGCCGACGAGCCTCAGCCGGATCGGTGTCGGACTCGACATGTCGGAAGTAGGGTTCGGCGCGGACGGCGAGTTCCCCTGCGGGCACCGCCCGCGCGTTCGCCGACTGCGTGGCGACAAGGGTGCCGCCGAGGACGGAGAGCGCCCGGAGCATCAGCTCGGGCCGCTTGTCCTGCAGGATCGAGCAGACGAGCACGTACTCGCGCGTCGGCAGGCGGGGCAGCAGATAGCCGACGCCGGCGAGGTTGTGGGCACCGTCCCAGATCTCCAGCGGGCGCTCGCCGCGCCGCTCGAGCCGGCCGGGCAGCGTCACGTCCTCGGCGACGTGCAGATCGACCGGCCTGCCGAGGAACGCCTCGGCGGCCGCGGCCGCGAGCGCGAGGTTGCTGCGGGCGGTGAGGACGACGTCGCCGGCGCCGTTCTCCTCGGCGAGCTCGCGCCACTCGGGCTCCGAAAGGACGACCGCGCAGCCCGGCTGCACGACGGCGAGCTTCTCGGCGGCGATCGCCTCCCGCGTGTCTCCGAGGACGTCCATGTGGTCGAGTGCGACGCTCGTGAGGACGACGACCCTCGTCCGCAGGACGTTCGTCGCGTCGTGGCGGCCGCCGAGGCCCGCCTCGACGACGGCGGCGTCGACGCCGGCGTCCGCGAACGCAAGCAGGGCCGCCGCCGTCAGAGCCTCGAACTGCGTGGCTCCGGCGGCCTCGGCCTGCGGTCTGATTCCGGCGGCTGCGTGCTCGAAGTCGACCTCGGCGCCGCGGACGCGGATCCGCTCGCTCCAGCCGCGCACGTGCGGCGAGAGATAGGTGCCGACCGCGAGACCGGCGTCCGCGAGGAGCTCCTCGGTCATCCGCGCCGTCGTCGACTTGCCGTTGGTGCCGACGACGTGGACGGCCGGGAAGCGGAGCTGTGGGTCGCCGAGCGCGCTGAGCACCCCGCGCATCCGCTCGAGCCCGAAGCCCTCCGCCGGCCACGGGCTGAGCGAGGCGACCCAGTCAGTCGCCGAGGGCTTCAAGCTCGGCCTTGTACTCGGCGAGCTTCAGGCGTTCCGCGTCGACGACCTCGGGCGACGCGTTCGCCACGAACTTCTCGTTCGACAGCATCCGCTCGGCGCGCTCGATCTCCTTCTTGACGCGCTCGCGCTCGGCGCCGACGTCGCCCTGGCCGTCCGCAGACGGACGCACCACCGCCTCGAAGATTCTCAGCGAGTCGCCCCCCACGTTGATACGCACCCCGCTTCGGCGGTAGATGCGCGCAGCCGTTTGCGCGCTGTCGAGCGCCGTCAGATCGCCGGCGTAGTCCGGCGTCGCCTCCGGCCAGGGCGCGACGACGAGCCGCGTCTCGCGCGCCGGTAGGTTCGACCAGATCTCCTCGGTCACGTGCGGAAGCACCGGATGCAGCAGCGCGAGCAGCCGCTCCAGCGCGGCGAACGCGGTCGCCTTCACGTCCGTGTCGCCGAGCCGCGGCTTGATCGACTCGAGGTACCAGTCGCAGAAGTCGTCGAACGTGAGGTGGTAGAGCCGGTCGACCGCGTGTGCGAAGTCGTACGCCGCGAGGTCCGTCTCCACCTCGGCGCGCGTCGCGTCGATCCGCGCGAGGATCCAGCGCTCCTCGACCGACGAGGGGCGGGGCGCCACCTCGCCTCCGCCCGACAGAAGCAGGAGGCGGCTCGCGTTCCAGAGCTTGTTCGCGAGCTTGCGCCCCTCCGCGATGGGGCCCTCCGAGAACTTGGTGTCCTGCGTGGAGGACATCTTCAACAGCCCGTAACGGGTCGCATCTGCGCCGTGCGCGGCGATCATGTCGAGCGGATCGACACCGTTGCCGAGGCTCTTCGACATCGGCCGCCCGACCGGGTCGAGCACGTTCGAGTTGATGATCACGTCGCTGAACGGAATGTCGTTCATCAGCTCGAGACCGGCCATGATCATCCGGTTCTCCCAAAGGAAGATGATCCCGCGGCCCGTCACGTTCACGTCGCCCGGATAGAACGCGCGCAGCTCGAGCGTGTTGTCCGGCCAGCCGAGCGTCGCGAACGGCCAGAGCGCCGAGGAGAACCATGTGTCGAGCACGTCGGGGTCGCGCTCGAGCTCCTGCGATCCACACTCGGCACACGCGTCCGGCTCCGTCTCGGCGCACGTCACGTGGCCGTCGGGGCAGTACCAGATCGGCAGCTGGTGCCCCCACCAGAGCTGGCGCGAGACGTTCCACGGCCGGATCGCCTTGAGCCAGTCCAGCGCGACTCGGCCGTGCACCGCCGGATGGAACGTCACGCGGCCCGACTCGAGCGCGTCGATCGCCGGACGGGCGAGCTCATCCATCGCGCACCACCACTGGAGCGAGATGAGCGGCTGGATGCGCGTGCCCGAGCGCTCGCAGTGGCCGACCGCGTGCCGGTAGCTCTCCCGCTTCTCGAGCTGCTCGTGCTCGCGCAGCCACTCCACCACGCGCACAGCCGCCTCGTCCTCGGTAAGCCCGAGGAGCTCCGCCGGAACGTCGCCGGTCATGCGTCCGTCGAGGTCGATCACGGTCAGCTCGGGGAGACCGTGGTCGCGGCCGATCTCGAAGTCGATCGGATCGTGCCCGGGTGTGATCTTCAGCGCGCCGGTGCCGAAATCGCGCTCCACGCGCTCGTCGGCGATCACGGGCACGTGGCGGCCGACGACCGGCACGACCACCTCCTTGCCGATCAACGACGCGTAGCGCTCGTCCTCCGGGTGCACCGCCACCGCGACGTCCGCGAGGATCGTCGCCGGCCGCACGGTCGCGATCGTCACCAAGCCGGACCCGTCCACGAGCGGATAGCGCGCATAGGTCAGCGCGTCGTCGACGTCCTGGTACTCCACCTCGAGGTCGGAGATCGAGGTACGGCAGTCGGCGCACCAGTTGATGATCCGGTTGTCGCGATAGATCCAGCCGCGCTCGTAGAGGTGCACGAAGAACCGCATCACGGCGCGGACGTACGCCTCGTCCATCGTGAAGCGCTCGCGCTCGTAGTCGAGCGAGCAGCCGAGGCGGCGGAACTGGCCCATGATCACGCCGCCGTACTCGCGCAGCCACGCCCACACCTGCTCGAGGAACGCCTCGCGGCCGATCTCCACGCGGGACGTCCCCTCCGCACGGAGCTTCTTCTCGACGACGGCCTGCGTCGCGATCCCGGCGTGGTCGTAGCCCGGCTGCCAGAGCGCGTTGAAGCCGCGCATCCGGTGCCAGCGGATGAGCACGTCCTGAATCGAGGCGTTGAGCGCGTGGCCCATGTGCAGGACGCCGGTCACGTTCGGCGGCGGCACCGCGATCACGTAGCTCGGCCGCTCCGAGTGCGGGTCGGCGTGGAAGTGGCCTTCCTCCTCCCACGTGCGCTGCCAGCGTTCCTCGACGCCCTGGGGTCTGTAGAGCGGCTCCATCAGGGGCCGATCCTAGCCAGGGTCGCGGGGGCGAAACCGGTGAGGTCAAGCAGCGACTATGTATCGAGTATGCCAAAAAGGCTCGACCGGCTGCTCGTCCTCGCCGCAGCGGCGCTGCTGATCGCGATCTCGCTCGACGCGCTCAAGCACGGCACGCACAAGGCCGCGCCCGCTCCCGCCACGACCGCAGAGGCGGGGGCGCCGCAGCCCGCGCCCGTGCCCGCACAGGTGCGGCTCGTCCCCTCGACAACAGCGTTCCTGCCCCGCTGCCCGGCGGCCGACCTCCACCTCGCGCTCGGACCGGGCCGGACGCTGACGCTCCACTTCGTCGGCAGCCGCTGCCACGTGCCGCCGCTCCGCCTGCGCGCCGTCGTGCGCGATGCGACGGGCGCCCTGGCCTACCGCGGCCCGGCGCTCGCACACGAGGACCTGTCGGGGAATTACGCCGGCGAGGGCGTCGCGCACGCGCGGCTGCTCGCCCCGTGCGGAGACGTCACGGTCAGCGGCTCGGGGCTGAGCGCGAGCGGGACGATCCGCTGCCCCTAGCCACGCGCCAGTCGCGCGGCTGCGCGCCGACCTGCTCGAGGATCGTCTCCAGCAGATGGAACGACGAGAGCACGTGCTCACGGGCGAGGGCGCGTGCGCCTGCTGCGCTGCCGGCCACGAGCGCCTGCTTGATCGCGCGGTGCTGCTCCACGTTCTTCACGTACAGCCCGTCGAGCGAGTGGTCGCCCGGCGCCCACACCGCCGGCCCCGAGAACGTGCGCCGCGCGCTCTTCGCGAGCTGCTCGACGAGCGGCAGGTCGGCGGCGCGGTAGATCACGTCGTGGAAGGCGTGATTCGCGCGCACCCAGTCGCCCATGATCGAGCGCCGCTCGTCGCCCGGCTCGCGCGAGCGCAGGTCCTGTGAGATCTTGGAGAAGCGCTGCTCGCATGCGTCGAGCTCGGCCAGCTCCTCCGGCGTGATCTTCGCCGCCGCAACCTCCGTCGCGAGCCCTTCGAGCTCCGCGCGCACCATGAACGCCTCGTGCAGCTCGTCGCGCGCGATCGTCCGCACGCGCACGCCCCGGTTGGGGACGAAGGAGACTAGCCCGAGCGCGGCCAGGCGCCGCAGCGCCTCGCGCACCGGCGTGCGGGAGACGTTGAACTGCTCGGAGAGCTGCTCCTGCCGGAGGACGGTCCCCGGAGCGAGCTCCCCGGAGACGATCGCCTCCTCGATCACGAGCGCGATGTCGTCGGCCTTGGTGGTGTCGAGGCTCACGCCAGGTGAGTGTACGCGGGAAGCGTGAGGAACTCGACCAGCTCGGGCGCCAGCGCGAGCTCGCTGAACAGCTCCTTCGCCTCCCCGCCGGCCTCGACCGCCGCAACCTCCTGCCGCACCCGCTCCCGGTCGAAGCGGCCGGCCCGGACCCACTGCCAGACCTGCGAGCGGGAGATCTCCGCCGTCGCCGCGTCCTCCATCAGGTTGTCGATCGCTGCCGCGCCCACGCCGTGCAGCCAGGAGTCGAGGTAGCGGACCCCGACCGAGACGTTCGTGTGCAGCCCCGCGTCGGTGATCTCACCCGGCGTGTCCGGGATCGAAAGCAGCGCCTTCTCGTCGGGAACGACGTCCTCGCGCAGCCGCGCGACCTGGTTCGGCTGCGCGCCGAGCACCGCGTCGAAGACCTCGGTCGCCACCGGCACCAGATCCGGGTGCGCGACCCAGGTGCCGTCGAAGCCGTCGCCGGACTCGCGCTCCTTGTCCTCGCGCACCTTCGCGAGCGCCACGGCGTTCACCTCGGGGTCCTTGCGGGACGGAATGAACGCCGCCATGCCGCCGATCGCGTGCGCGCCGTGGCGATGGCACGAGCGCACGAGCAGCTCCGTGTAGGCGCGCATGAACGGAACGCGCATCGTCACCTGTATCCGGTCCGGCAGCACCCAGTCGCGTGACCGGAACTTCTTGATCACGCTGAAGATGTAGTCCCACCGCCCCGCGTTCAGCGTGCAGCCGTAGTCGCGCAGCTCCCAGAGGATCTCCTCCATCTCGAATGCAGCGAGGAGCGTCTCGATCAGCACAGTGCAGCGGATCGAGCCCCGCGGCACGCCGAGCTCCTCCTCCGCAAGCGCGAACGCGGACGCCCACAGGCGGGCCTCGCCGTGCGACTCGAGCTTCGGCAGGTAGAAGTAGGGGCCGCTGCCGCGCTCGAGCAGCTCGCGGGCGTTGCGGAAGAACGTCAGCCCGAAGTCGAACAGCGACGCCGACACGGGCTCGCCGTCGACCAGCACATGGCGCTCCGGCAGGTGCCAGCCGCGCGGCCGGATCATCAGCGTCGCGACCTCGCGGTTCAGCCGGTAGGACTTCTCCGGCGTGTCGAGCGCGATCGTGCGCCGCACCGCGTCCGACACGTTGCGCTGGCCCTCGACGACGTTCGACCACGTCGGCGAGTTCGCGTCCTCGAAGTCCGCCATGAAGACGCGCGCGCCCGAGTTGAGCGCGTTGATCATCATCT